>CASFTW010000050.1 GCA_949297785.1 uncultured Spirochaetales bacterium | reverse complement strand
ACGCACGCTCTTGAGGACAGGGGTGTACCTGCATTCTACATGCTTCCACTCCATTTCACCCACCTTCCACTGTTGAAGTCGACCTGGCGCCTTGTCATGAGGACCTTCCGCATACCTGGAGTGGGCAACCGCCGGCTCGTCAGGGAAGGCCTCGCTTCTGTCGATGCGATGGATGGGGCCAATGAGGGCGAGGCTTCCTTGCCCGAGATCTTCTCCTTCCCCGGTACTGTGGGCTACACGGATGAGCTCAGTCTCCTGCGACTGATGGAAGGTTACAAGGCCGAGATGGCGCGCATCAGGGCTTCAGTGAAGTGAGAGGAATGACGTAGACTCCATCCTTCCTCTTCATTGGAATCGGAGCCAGTCCTGAAATGATGGCGAGGAATGACGCTTCCTTCTCGAGCTTCCGTGAGACGCGCAGCAGATTGCCCGCCGCCTCGTCCAGAATAGTGTGATGTGCGCCAAGCCTGATCTCAACCAGTCCATAATTGCCATCTGGAAGTGACAGGACTGCGTCCACTTCACAGTTTTCGTAATCCTGATAGTGGCTCAGACGGCCTCCCAGATGTTCGATGTATACCCGAAGGTCATGTTCCACAAGGCTTTCGAAAAGGAATCCCAAGTATTGCAGATCACTCTTGAGGCTGACCTCATCCGCACCGACGATGGCTGCTGCCAGCGATGGATCTGCCAGATGTCGTTTCGGGACGTTTGTGGGTCTGGTTATGGAACGGAATGATGGTCTGAACGCTTCTGATTCGGAGGTCTTCAGGCGTCTGCTTCGGAGTTTTTCAGCCTTCTGATTCGGATGTTTTCAGTTTTTTGATTCGGAGAAATTCAGCCTTCTAATTCGGAGGTTTTCGCCATCCTGCCGAGGTTGGCAAGCACCTTCCCGTCCTTCAGCCGGATTATCCTCACTTCTTCATCCGTGATGATTCCCACAGTGGCCCCTTGCGGGCCGCGTGGGCGGCTTGGGGATCCGGGATTGAGGTGTATGATCCCCTTTCCATCCTTCTCGAGCAGGGGGACATGGCTGTGACCGAGGATGAAGATGTCGCCGGATGTGAGTGGAATGGGCAAGTCGTCTGGTGTCCAGATGCTGTGGCCGTGTGCCATGCCGATGTGGTGTCCATCGTCCATGGCGATGTGGCAGCTCTCGCGAGGAATCGCCAGGCCCAGGTCCTTGAAATCCCACAGCGAGTCGCAGTTGCCCTTGACTGCGACATAGGGTAAGGGCGCGTTCTGGAGGAGCAGGGCCATCCTTTGGCTGTGCGGACACAGGTCGCCTGCGATCAGGAGGCGGCTTGCGGAAAGCTGTGCCCCCAGCGCTATGACGGCCTCGAGGGCCTCTTCGCTTGAATGGATGTCGGCTGTCACGAGCAGTGGATGGCCTTTCATGGCTACATATTATCCGGTTTGTGCATGATGTGGAATAATTGGCATTTATTTTCTTGTGATTGTTGCTGATAGATGAGTCCAATCAAATCTGATACAATGAATGAAAAGATAATCAGATTCCAAGGATAGAGTATTAAAAGCTATTTTGCCAGATTGTGCATTTTACTGGTATGAAAATCTCCAAGAAAAGATGCGTGATATGGCAGAGCAGTCAGCCGAATCGATAGTGTCCTATAAAGTCAAAAAGGGGTGATAGAAAAAACAGATGAGATACGACGATGCTGTCAATGCAATAAAGACTGCAATCCTGCACAGTCAGTACGAAGCCGTAAAATCCGTAAACGAGAAACAGTTAAGTCTCTACTATGGTATCGGCAAATACATTTCAGTGAACTCAAGAAACGGATTCTGGGGCAAAGGTGCAATTGATGCCATTGCTGAGCAGCTGGATAAGGAACTCCCTGGCCTGAGAGGATTTTCCGCCAGAAATCTTCGAAACATGAGGACATTTTATGAGGAATGGAGGAGGCTGGACAGTTCTATCAGCAAGGGAAATAGTTTTGATAGCCGTAATCTTGATACTCTGGCAGGTGAAACTGCCAAAACTGAATGCGATAAACCAATTTGGCAGTCGAAACTGCCAAACTTCAGTAAAGAGGATGCTACGGCTTTCTTATCGGTCAGCTTTACAAATCACTGTCTGATATTGGAAAAGCGGCTTTCTTATCGGTCAGCTTTACAAATCACTGTCTGATATTGGAAAAGGTGAAGAATCTTGATGAAAGACTATTCTACATCAGACGTTGCGCTGAAGAGCATATGTCTGTCCAGACCCTGAAGAGAAGCATTGCATCTGATGAGTTTCACCATCAGGGAGCATTGCCTAACAACTTTGCAAAGACATTATCTTCTTCCATTCAGGCTTATAGGGCGGTAAATGCTTTCAAAGATGAGTATCTGCTTGATTTCATCAATGTTGAGGAGTTGAATATCAGGGATGCTCAGGATGTGGATGAAAGAGTCATCGAGAATGGTATTATCCATAATGTCAAAAACTTCATACTCACCTTTGGA
>CASFTW010000049.1:2279-2646 GCA_949297785.1 uncultured Spirochaetales bacterium | reverse complement strand
GTTGCAAGCTGTATCTTCGACGACATATCTCCTTCAGTTCCTTGTGCGTCAATCAGAAGAAGAACGGAATGCGCTCTCTTCCTCGACAGACAGTCAAGCTGTCTTGTCTTCGATGATTTCAGGAACAAGATCTGAGAGAAAAACATTGTCATTTGACAATAATCTCCAGATACATGAAGATAAAGACATAAAGAAGCACCGTGAACACAATACTATTGTTTCTATGTGCTCATAGCCCCCTCCTTGTCGGTTGATTTCTGCTTAGACCGTAAAGAGGCGCTTCCGGAGTCCATCAGGATGCGAAAGCTTACGTCCACCGTACTGCGGTGCAAGAATCCAAGGATTCTGTCTGTCAGAAGTCCCTGGC
>CASFTW010000049.1:0-2257 GCA_949297785.1 uncultured Spirochaetales bacterium | reverse complement strand
GTCTGTCAGAAGTCCCTGGCCGGTCAGGACTCCAGAAGCTTACCTCATTCCGGCCTTCATATATAAATACGCTTTTAGTCGCGTTTTTGGTCAGCTTTTATTCTGGGGAATAATAGAAATCTTTGGATTTTATGACTAATAATTGCTTTCAGTATAATGAAAAGAAATTTTCTTATGATTTTTTCTTCTGAACCAGGAAAATAAGGGTCTTTACAGAAAGGTGTGGGATTTGAATTTATAGGGACCTCTCATTGAAGCGAATTTGATCTTGAGGAAGAAGTATTCCGTATCCCTGTAGCCATAGGCTTTCCTCCTTATTGTCTTAATCATGTTGTTCACTCCCTCAACTTTCCCGGAGGAGATTGGGAACTTGGCATGATATACGATACCCATAAGGTGCTTCTCTACCGTATTGCAGAAGGAAAGAAGCTCTGGCACGCCGCTCTGTCTTGCCAGCTTCATCCATGATTTCATGCCTCTGTACAGTTTCGTTATGCTCTTCACGTCGTATGCCAGGCTGAACTGCTCAAGAAGCAGGTAGCATACGGACAGATCCTCATTGGCGGCAAGGATATCACTCAACCTCTTCTCCTTATACGGGCTCCGGATCCTTTCTCCCGGAGGAAGGGGCTTTCCCTTATCCAGATACAGCGCATGCAGCCTTATGTTGTTTTCATGGGCTTCTCTGTCCATCTCTCTCAGAGTGTCCATTCTGGATAAAAGAAGGTATCTGGAGTTCTTCAGCAGCGTGTATCCTTCCTCGTTCCCATTCTCCAGCATCTCCCGCTGCTTGCGTCTTCTTATGGCAGTAAGGACTGTATCGTTGTACATCTTCACCAGATGGAAATGGTCATAGACTATCCGTATTCCTGGCCATCTTTCACGGAATGCCGAATCGTACTGCGCGTTCATGTCCATTGCCACTGCTTTCACATGCCTCATCCACTCATCTCCCATCAGGGAAAAGAAATGATACGCCTGCTCCTTTGACTTGCCTGCCTCCAGAAACAGCACATGTCCGCTCTTCAGGTCTGTGACTACCGTGGCATACCTATGCCCCTTATGCAGCTTGAATTCATCAATTCCTATGTATTCGCATATCGGTGTTTTCCTGCCATCCAGCATGGCTTTGAGATTCGCCTTGTCAATCTCCCTGATGATATTGGGATGTACTGACAGCAATCTTGCTGTCTCGCTTATCCCGGCTCCGCAGTTCAGCCTGATACGGATGCGCCGTCCCATACGCTTCGTGATGAAATGCCCTGGTTCTTTGAATCGGATCTCCTGCATCTGGGTATGATTGCATTCCTCGGAAGAGCAGCAGTACCTGTCATATGCGACGATGATGATATGCAGGTGACCCAGAAGGTCTATGTCCTGTATCTTCATCTCCCGCTTTCCATGCCTGTGCATAGCGCTGCCGCATACGGGGCAGCCAGATGGACCTGGGGCTGTGCTGATCCCTCTCGTGACATAGATTTCCTTTCCTGTCTTTGAAGTCACCAGCTCTGGTTCTTTTGTGACGGAAAAGCATGACAGCTCATGCCGTATCGTGATACAGTCGTTCATGGGTTTCTTCCTTGTTTATGTTGGTTTTGCAAGTTAAACATTACAGGAAGGGACCCTTTTCTGTCTCTAGATGCTATTGATCTTGTTCATGGAATCCCACACCTTTTTGTATAGAGCCGAAAATAAAAAGAGAATCATTCATGACAAGCTGTACTTAACTTGCATGGAGATTATGTTTTACCCTCGCTATCCTGTCCGAAAAGTGATAATCACCTCTTTCACAAGAGACAGATTCATCAATTTGTCCGTCAACGACCTTCAGGACAAGCCTGAAGGCTTGGGCGTGAGCGTTTTATCCACAGATTCCGTTTCCGGTTTACCTGTGGCACCCCATCCATACGGCTGATTGACTGCAGCCTGCCCGGATTGCATGACCCGGGTGATGTAGTTATCGCGGATGTTGATGGCGGCATTCGTGTCGGCATGCATTCTGCTGCCGCAATGCCTGCATGTGTATCTGCTCCCATTCCTCGAAGCCTTGTCTATCGTCTTGCACACCGAGCACTTCTGGCTCGTATAGCGCGCATCCACGAACTCCACCCTTATGCCGTTCATCTTACATTTGTATACAAGCTTGAACTCAAGGTCCGAGTATGACCAGTTGGACAGCCATTTCCTCATGGTCTTGTTGCTCTTTCCTTTAAGCTTCAGCATGTTCATGGACGACAGATTCTCAAGGACATATACG
>CASFTW010000048.1 GCA_949297785.1 uncultured Spirochaetales bacterium | reverse complement strand
GGGAATAATAAACACGGCAGTTACATATGACGGAAAGAAGACAAGATTCTATAAGGGAACGGAAGTAAAACAGAAGAGAGCGAAGTTCAAGGCAGTGCGGCAGTCTCTGCAGAAGAGAAACACACCATCATCCAGAAGAAGGCTTAAGGCAATCGGAAAGAGAGAGAACCGCTACGTCAGTGATGTGAATCATCAGCTGGCAAAGACACTCGTCGCCGAAAATGAAAAAGGAGTCACCTTTGTTCTGGAAGACCTCTCAGGTGTGAGGAATGCAACATGCAAAGTAAAGAGGAAAGACCGCTATGTAAGTGTGTCATGGCCATATTATGATTTGCAGCAGAAACTGGAATACAAAGCCTCTCTTGCAGGATGCAATGTGATATATGTCGATGCAAGACATACATCACAGACATGTCCTCATTGCTCTAATGTGGATAAGAAGGCAAGAGACAGAAGTAAGAGGCTTTATTCCTGTCCTGTATGCGGTTATAAGGGAAATGATGACAGGATAGCGGCGATGAATATCTACAAGAGAGGAGTGGATAAGATAAGACAAACTGGCTGAGGGATATATTCTGTCAGTCAAGGGGTGCGGTCAATCACCCCGCGATGTAACGCCACCTGCAAGTCTGATGAGGAAACTGCAGGAATCAAAGGCAGGAGGCTTGATGCCGTCAGCACTGCCGGGCAGTTACAAGCTGGCGTCCTTCAGGGCGGCGGTAGTTGACTTCTTTCATTGATGCCGTGAGAACAATCATAAAACTTGCGGAAAAAGAACGTCTGATCTTTGTCATGGATGAATTTCCGTACCTTGCAAAAAGAGATGGTAATGCGGTTTCATCTGTTCTGCAGAACCTGATAGACAATGAAGGTAAGAAATCGAAGCTTTTCCTGATCCTCTGCGGTTCTTCATTGTCATTTATGGAAGATTCAGTGCTTGGAAAGGAAAGCCCTCTGTACGGGCGTGCGACAGGTGTTTTCCGTCTGCAGCCTTTCGATTATCTGGATTCCGCAAAGTTTGTTCCATCATATTGCAGTAGCGATAAAGCTCTTGTGTACGGCATTACAGGGGGAATCCCCGGTATCTTGAACTTTTTGATGATTCCGTTTCTGTAAAGGAGAATCTTCTGTTCAATCTGTTTGACAGCAACAGCGTTCTTTTCAATGAAAGGGAAAGCTGCATGAAGGAAGAATTCAAGGAAGTGTCTACATATAATTCCATTCTTTCGGCAATAGCTTCGGGCTGTACAAAACTGACTCAGATAGCGGACCGTGCAGATATTCAGGTGGGCTCATTGCCGAAATATCTTTCAAATCTTGCAGAAGTCGGTATTATTGACAAACTTGTTCCTCTTGGAGAAAAAGAAAGCAAAGGAATCTGGAGAATTTCCGATTTGTTCTTCCGGTTTTACTTTTTTTTCGTGCCGCGCAATTATTCGACAATAATTTCATCCCGTATGGAAAAATCATATGATCTTGTCGTTGAGCCTCTTCTCAATGACTATATGGGTAAGGTGTTTGAGGAAATAGTGAAGCAGTACATTGAGAAATATGCATCGCTTCCTTTCCCCCTGCAGGAGATAGGTACATGGTGGGGTGGCAGCAGAAGACTGAAAAAGGAAATAGAAATCGATGTTGTCGCATCATCCGCTGTGAGCCGGGAGAAAATAGCAGCCAGTGTGAAATTCAGGGAGAAGGTTCTTCCTCTCAGTGAGCTTGATCTCATGAGAGAATACTCTCTTGAGATGGATGGAAGTTGTGAATACCATTACTGGTTCTTTTCAAAGTCAGGATTTTCAGAGGATCTGAAAAGGATGGAAGGCGAGAAAATACGCCTGTTCAGTATTGATGATATCTATTCTCAACTGTCTTAGAAAAAAACTGAAAAAATATTTTCTTTAATATTCCTTTAATCTTCGGCTCTTATAGTGAAGGCATCAAAGGAGAAAACAGAGATGAAAAAGAAAATGATGACAATGATGATTGCCGCACTGGTAATGGGAACTGTAAGTCTTTTTGCAATTACGAATCAGGAAGCCGAGAACATAGCACTGGAGAGTGCGGGAGTGGACAGGAACAGCATCACGAATATCTTCTCAAAGACCGACCGGGAAGACGGTGTGAAGGTTTATGATGTGACCTTCTTCGATGCGGATGGAAAGTATGAATACTCAATCGGAGCTGATGACGGACTTGTTTACGGTTTTGACTATGAGAAGAACATGAGAAGAGCAGGTGCATCCGCTTCAGGCCCTGTAAGCCGTGATGAGGCACTTTCAATCGCACTTGGAGAGGCGGGCCTGAGTGAAGGTGACATTTCAAGGGAGAGGATAGAGTATGACCGTGATGACGGCATGGAGATATATGAGGTAGAGTTCAGAAGCGGCT
>CASFTW010000047.1 GCA_949297785.1 uncultured Spirochaetales bacterium | reverse complement strand
TGGCCCTTCCATCCACGATTATTTAGGTACCCTCAATGTACCTGTTTTAAGCTTATTGGTTCAAGATTTTATATCCACGGTGCAAAACAGGATTTTTTATTTTAAAATGAATACCTGTTTTTGATTTACCAGAAAAATTTCTAGTAGAAAAAAATCTGGTAGAAAAATTTCTGGTAAATCGGAATATACAACAGAAATTTCATTTGATCAGCGCAAGACCGCCCATGCTTGTCTCTCTGTAAAGATAAGGAAGAGCCTGCCCCGTCTCCATCATCACTTCAACAGCTGCGTCGAATGATACCTTATGACGTCCGTCACTCATAAGAGCATAAAGCGCATGGTCAAGGGCTCTCATGCTCGCAAGAGCATTGCGCTCGATGCATGGAATCTGCACAAGTCCCCTCATAGGGTCACATGTGAGACCCAGATGATGCTCAAGTCCCATCTCTGCAGCATATTCTATCTGATTTACAGAACCGCCCAGCAGCTGGGTCGCAGCCCCTCCTGCCATGGCACAGGCAACTCCCACTTCCCCCTGGCAGCCCACTTCCGCTCCAGATATCGAGCCGTTGGTTTTCACAATGTTTCCTATCATTCCGGCTGTGAGCAGGGCTCTGTACACACGTACCTCTGCAAGATCATTCTGAGTCATCAGGTAATAAAGCACAGAGGGAAGAACCCCGCAGCTGCCGCAGGTCGGAGCAGTAACGATCTGCCCGCCTCCCGCATTCTCCTCACTCACGGCAAGGGCATATGCAAGAGGAAGCGCATTGCCGCCGAACGTACCGTTGAAGTCCCTTGCCTTTGCATAATACTGGGCAGCTTTTCTCTGAAGCTTCAGCCCGCCGGGAAGCACACCTTCGTTGTTCAGTCCTCTCTGGATTGCGACAACCATCGTATGCCAGACTTCCTTTATGTACTCCATTATCTCATCACCTTCCACCTGAAGAACCACTTCCCATATCTGCAGGCCTTCGCTGTTGCAATATGAAAGGAGCTTTGCAAAATTGCCGCAGATGTCGGATGGGTATATGTCGACAGGAGAAAGATCACTTTCATCCTCCGTAACTATCTTGCCGCCCCCGATGGAGTAATAGGTTTTCTCTGCTGTCTCATTTCCCTGAGAATCAAGTCCTGAAATGGTCAGTGCATTGGGATGGAAAGATTTGAACTCATCGGGAAACCAGAGTATCTCAACGGATTTGCTCGCCTTGTGCGCCGCTTCCCTCAATGCTTTGTCGGTAAGATGCCCCTTGCCGGTCGCGGCAAGAGAACCGTAAAGCTTCGCCCTGTAGCTGACACACTCAGGATGCCGTGAACAGAACCTGTCCATTGCAGCACGGGGCCCCATGGTATGAGATGAAGAAGGACCGTATCCGATTCTGAATAATTCTTTCAATGACTCCATACAAAACACTACCAACCACTTAGAATGTAGTTATAGTAGCTGGTTTTCCCGTCTGAATAAAGTGCGATCACATGAACAAGTTTCCTCTGCATGTTGTAAAAGCGGTGAATGCCGGGAATGAGAGAAAAAGTGATGTCGTTTCCATGCTCATAATCGAATACAGGATCCCTGTCCATCTCCCCTATATACCTTCCATCGGGAATGTTATCAACAGCAACATCAAAATACTTTGACTTTGTCACGGATGAGGAAGAAAGCGTGCCGTCCAGAAATGCCTGATACAGCCTGTCCTCGTCAAAATCATCAGTGATGTGTTTTCTGAAACCCTCGTAATAAAACGAATCAACAAGCGACGGACTGTATCGCACCACATCAAGCAGAAGGTCCGCTATCCTTCCCTCTTTGAAAGACAGAGACACCTCGCTGCTTTTGCCCGGGGTGTACACACCTCCCATTGGATCAAGACTGTCCAGAGGATATGCCGCAAAGACACAGGTTTTCCCGTTTCTGACAGGAAGAGTTATGCTGCGTGTACGTGTTCCAAGTGTCACGCTCTTTATGCTCTCCCCGTCATAATAAGTAAGAGAGTACCACATCGGTTTTCCCTCATAATATTCCCACAGATGTTCTTCGCTCAGCCGTACTGTGATCATCCTGTCCGTATTGAATGAACAGGAGCATAGCAGAAATGAAATGACGATTAAAGGTAAAATAATTCTCTTCATATGAAGATATACAGAATTTTCCCTTAAACCGGCTAAAACTGCCGTATTTTCAATGTTTTTGCAATCATTTGAAAAAGCTGCGGCCATGCCAGACAGGCACACTCCGCAGCCTGAAAAGAATCATACGAACTCAGTTTGCAGTGAACTCTGCCTTGATCTTCATCACATCTTCAAGCGGAAGCTTTGTCACCTGCGCGATTTTCTCATCACTCAGCAACTTTTCCGCAAGCAGATTCCTTGCAACTTCTGATTTCTCATTTTCCTTTCTCCTGTCTCACTGTTCTTATATGCGGCCACCGCTTCTCTCAGCTCATTATAATGCATCTTCTCCACTTCTGTACACTTCAGATCATATGCCAGCTTTCCTTCCGGTGTATTCAGATCCATCACACTCGTGTTGAAATATATTATGTGATTGCCGTCTTTATACGGACTGCCGTCATCAAAATATCTTTCAACTTCCACTATTGTCCTCTTCTTGTCAAAGTAATCTTCATCACATATGACTATGACATATGAGTCCATTATCTCATTTGCACTCATCCCCTTTGACAGCATCCTCACATCAAGATGT
>CASFTW010000046.1 GCA_949297785.1 uncultured Spirochaetales bacterium | reverse complement strand
ACATCCCTCGACAAGGACGGCAATGCAGTCGAGCGCCAGCTCTCCATGCCTGCGAAGTTCATCCAGGCAGTGCATTCGTCCCTCAAGCGTGACATGGCCGCCCTTGTAGCAAAGCGTGAGAAGACAGGAAAGAAGAACGGCAAGCTGAAGTTCAGAAGTGAATACAATGCAATAGAACTCAATCAGTATGGAAACACACACTGGATCTGCTATGGCAATGATGGCAACAGGAATGGAAAGTACAGAAATACAGTTCACATCTCAGGAATCAAACGGCCAATAAGAGTGTTCGGGATGGACCAGATTCCTCGCGATGCGGAGTTCGCCAATGCAAAACTTGTGAAAAGACCGTCAGGTATATACCTGATGCTGACATGCTATATACCGGAAAGCAAAGGGAAATCAGAGTCAGAGAAGAAACCGTCAATTGGTCTCGACTTTGGCATCAAGACGACAATAACAACCTCCGAAGGTGAGAAGTTCGACATAACAGTCCGAGAACCGGAACGCCTCAAGGGCCTGCAGAAGAAGCTCGCCCGCCAGAAGAAGGATTCCAGGGGCTGGTATGATACGAGACAGCTCATCAGAAGAGAATACGAGAAGCTTGCCAACAGACGGCGGGCAATGGCCAATCAGGCATACCATGACATCACGAAAGGAAGAAAGCTTATAGTCATCCAGGATGAGAATATCAGAGGGTGGTATATAAGGGACTGTTTGGAAGACAGGTGCAGAACAGTGCGCTTGGAACATTGAAGGCAAAACTCATTGCAAATCCCAATGTGCTTGTCGTAGACAGGTTCTTCCCATCGACAAAGATGTGTCCGAGCTGTGGAGCCATCAATGAATGCATCACGCTCTCCGACAGGATGTTCACCTGCGGATGCGGATACAGTGAAGACCGTGATGTCAAAGCCGCGAAAACACTGCTTCTTGCAGGAAGGCAAATAATGTCCTGCACGCTTCCGGAACAGAAGCGTACTCCGGAGGCGCGGAAGTCAGACTTCGATACCTCGTATGAGATATGGAAGCATTCTGCGAGACGCCCTGAGAAAGGGAAAGAGCCCGGAAGCTCCATCCTCTAAGCATTAGCGAAGGATGGAGTAGTTCACTTTCTCAACTGTTAAACACTAGAACTGAAGATAGGGTGAACATGACGGCTACTCCTTGAAGTGAGCTGGGCCCCTTGTCAAGACACCTATAGAGAAAATAAGAAATCTTAAGCTAGAGCCTTCAGATCCATTCATTATTCGAAGGAAATGTTTTCATTTACAAAATGTAACCAAAATGGTATTTTTTAGTTATAAATGGAGGATGGTATGACTGCGATGCAGACAATAAGAAAGCAGGTCGAAGCAGTGCCAGATGGAAGCATCTTCACCATGCGAGACTTCTACGGGATAAGCGACCCAAACAACACAAAGCAATGCATCAGCCGGCTTGTCAGGGAAGGCTCGCTCAACCGCATCTGCAAAGGCATTTACCAGAAGCCCAAATACATCAAGATCCTGAATTCATACGCCTCCGCAGACCCCCGGCTCGTCACAGAAGCCCTTGTCCGGGAAAACGGCTGGAGCATTGTCCCCAGCGGGAATGCGGCACTGAACATCCTCGGGCTGGACACCCAGGTTCCGATGCGGACCGTCTATGTTTCATCCGGCCCCAATCGCAGATACGAATGGGGAAAGACATCGATAGAATTCCAGCACCGCTCATCCAAGGAGATCGGTCCCTTCTCTGAAATCACGGCGCTGATCATCCAGGCATTGAAAGCACTCGGTCCTGACCGTATAAGTGACTGGCACATACGCATGATTTGCAGCCTCCTCTCGGAAGGAGACAAGGAGGCTGTAAGGAACGAGTCCCGGTTCGCATTCACATGGATGCAGCCATATCTGGAACGGATAGCGAAGAAGGAGGAATGATGGATAGCCTGTTGAAGATTGGAAAAGATGACCTCAAAGACATCTGCATGGAAACGGCCGGAAGGCTTGGGATGTCCAGTATTGCAATTGAAAAGGACCTGTGGGTCTGCTTCATGCTGCATACGATATTCTCCAACCCCGGACTGAAAGGAATCTTCCATTTCAAGGGTGGTACAAGCCTTTCCAAAGCCTACAGCCTGATACAACGTTTCTCCGAAGACATCGATCTTATCCTCGACTGGCGGACGTTGGGTTTTTCCGAGGACGAGCCGTGGAATGACAGGTCTGCAACAGCACAGGGGAAATTCAACAAGAATGCCAATGAGAAGGCTGCTCAGTTCATAAAATCAGAAATCCTACCTATTCTGAAAAGTTCCATCGAAAAGGATCTCGGCCAAAATGCTGACATCTCGATTGATGATGCGGATCTACAGACAATCGTATTCAGATATCCGAACATTTATGAAAGCAGGTACCTCTCCCCATCCATCAGGCTGGAAATCGGGCCGTTGGCTGCATGGACTCCTACAGAAAAGAAGGAAATCAGACCTTATATCCAGGAGGCTTTTCCTGGCATCTTCCAGGACTTGTCAATCAGCGTTGATACGGTGCTTCCGGAAAGGACGTTCTGGGAGAAGGCCACAGTGCTGCATCATGAGGCGAACCGGCCACAGGAAAGCAGCATGCCAGCCAGATATGCACGGCATTATTATGATATGTTCATGATGGCTGGAACGGATGTGAAGGAAAAGGCATTCAGCAACATCGGTCTCCTTGAGGACGTCATAAGGTTCAAGGAGAAATTCTATCCGCGCAAATGGGCGGAATACGGGAATGCCGTTCCTCCGACAATCAAGTTGATACCTCCTGGATTCCGCATGCCTTCTCTTACCGACTTTTGACGAGGTCATGGAAAGGATAGCACGCATCGAGGGCGATATGCATGAGCTGCCCTACAACCCAGCCCTGTGACCGCATCTGCGGCTTCAGCTCTCAGGTGAGACTTGTACTGTCAGCTTACCTGACGAAAGCGACTCCGGCTTTCTGATTTCTCAGCATACGCCTTTCCTTCGCCGAGTTTCGGATTTCCTACTTACATTTATCCTAATAATCGTAAGTACTACTTCCGCCAATCATAATCGAATTCTGTATTTCAGCCTGAATTTCCAGAAAAGTTAGCACTATGGCAAGAGGGTTAAAGGGCATAATTCCAAATATATTCAAAAAATTATTCTGGCCTGCGGCTCTGACTCAAGACTTCGTCAGTGCTAACCGGCTTGAAAAATCAGAGTAAGCTGATTTCCAGTCATACCTGGATTTTGAGTAATGGGCTTTCAACAGTAGTTTTTTTAAATATCGACTTTATTAAATTCATTTTTTACCATATAATGATTTTAACAGAGGCAAATCATGAAAGAATACATAAAGCGTCACGTTGATCTGGACAGAATCCTTGACCGGAAATCAGTATTCCTTATCGGCCCCAGAATGTGTGGCAAGTCAATGTATGTGAAAAACGAAGTCAGGAAACCGGTACTCTACTGGAATCTGCTCTCCAATACTCTTTACTACCGTATTGTCCGCAACCCGGCTCTTCTTGAGGAAACGCTGAAAGCTGAAGGACTCACAGAAGGACTTGTAGTCATAGATGAGATCCAGCGTGCTCCACAGCTCTTATATACAGTCCATCAGTTCATTGAGGATACGGATCTTGTGTTCCTGATGACAGGATCAAGCGTACGTAAACTGAAGAGCGGAGGGGTCAATCTTCTTGGGGGCCGTGCGCTTGAGAAGAGACTGCATCCTCTCTGTTATCCGGAGATCAGGGACAGGGACGAGTACTCTCTTGAGCGTATATTCCGCACTGGACTGCTGCCTGAGATGTATCTATATCCGTCAGAAGCAGATGAGGCTCTTGAAGCATATGAAGGCTTATATCTGGAGACCGAGATCCAGCTTGAGAATGAAGTCAATGACCTTCCAGGCTTCATCAACTTCCTGGAAAAGGCAGCAATCTCAAACGGGCAGCAGATCAACTTCTCTGCATTTGCTTCTGATGTGGGTGTGAGCCGTCAGGCGATAAAGACCTGGTACAGGATCCTGATCGACACATTGATGATCAGAGAAATCAGACCGTATGGGAAGACAAAGAAGAGAAAGGAAACCTCATTCTCCCGCTTCTACTTTTTCGATGTGGGAATTGCAAGAAGCCTTGCACATATGGCAGTCCCGACAGAGACGATGACTGAATATGGTACTCTCTTCGAGACATACATCGCAATGGAGCTTACTGCCTATATCGACTACTCCGGGCTGCACAATACTGATATCACTTACTACCGCACCAGTGACGGGAAGAGAGAAGTTGACTTCATCATCGGGGATGAAATTGCAATCGAGGTGAAGTGTGCAAAAAACATCACGGACAAACACCTTGCAAATCTGAGGGAACTCAAGGAAGAAGGCATCTTCTCCAGGTACATTGTCGTATCACGGGAAGACAGCCCGAGAATGCTTGATGATGGAATCCTCATACTTCCATGGAAGGATTTCCTTGAGAAGCTCTGGAATGGAGATATCGTCACAAAAAATGATGAGTAGGCTCATCATCGCATGAAACAGCAGACATTTTTCACCGCGGCCTCACAGCTTGTTTTCTGAAACCAGCTGGGTCAAACTGATTGACAAAAGGACATGAAATTGAGGTCATCAGGAATGAGGATGGAGGAGTAAGAGAGATCCATCATATAAGAATGACAGGGCAGGAACATGCACACTGCTCAGAATGCAATTGCAAAACATACCGCCATCTGACCAGGACGACTGAATCCACTTAATTCAGCCCATATTGACCCAGTTAAGACGACCCATCTAAAACTTCATGTCGTTTGAGTTGAAAACTGCCGTGTAATCATTCCGAAAGCCTCAAAATGACTTGCAGGTTTTATAATGGTGGATGGCGAAAGTTACTGTGTTATCTGCACGGATCACATGCCCCTCGCCTCTTATTTTAGTCTGCTTAAGTAGATGGGATACAATCCCGTTTCTCAGATCAGACTTGACTGAGGGAGGGCAATCCCTGTCCGTTCACAGGACAAGGTCATAGTACAGACTTCTGTATCATGTCTTTGGCGGGACAAATTCGTCCTCTATAGGACGGAGAGGATTCACTCATTTTCTTCCAGTTCTTCAGCTGAAAGCTCTGCTATCTCCCGCATCTTCTCTTTCAGCTTTTTCTTGTCAGGGAGGTGCAAAGTGTAGTCTGCAACCATTGCAGGAGAGAGGCTTCGAGAGAGGGCGTATTCAACGACAGTATCATCTTTGCCTGTACAAAGGATAAGGCCA
>CASFTW010000045.1 GCA_949297785.1 uncultured Spirochaetales bacterium | reverse complement strand
CATGTGCTAAGGTTGCACATTGCTGGTGTTTTAGATTTTTTCCAGTATGCAGCTGAACTCACGTCATTGCAAAACCAGAGGTCACTTCATATTGTCTACTCCTGTAACTTAAAAGTTAGCTTATGCTAACCATATTATATCAAAAGATGTTTTCTGTACATTTACTTTTCTTTTCCGCTGAATACAGGAGATTCACGGCCGAGGATCCAATCTTTTTATAATCAGTTCTATTGTTCCATTGCTATCTACAGGACAAGAATAACCGCATTCTTTTATCTTTTTCTACCAAAAGAAATTGATATTATTCCGGGGCTCAATTCCTATGTGCACACGTCCTTTTCCAGTCATCAGAGACTGATCTGCTCGTGACAATTCCGCAACAGCCGTTGATATGCCTTCATCACGATGACAACAGCATCAAGAACATCCTAATCAGTGTTGCCTGGCAGAAAGCTTGAACCCAAAACTCAAGTTCTCGAACAGAATAAAATGCCGCAGAATCTGCGGAATGTAATTACGGTCAGTAATTTCAGACCGCCGGTTTCCCTGCGGCCATGAGGAAATTCACCACCCCAGAGAGGAGGTTCTTGCCTCAATGAAGCGTGTATAGATACCGTTTTCAGCAAGGAGTCTTTCATGCGTGCCTTTTTCTGCAATCCGGCCATCTGATATCACAATTATCTGGTCAGCGTTCATGATTGTGTTGAGACGGTGGGCGATTACGATGAGCGTCTTGCCCTTCACAAGCTCGCTGATCGCCTCCTGAATGTACCGTTCATTATCCAAATCAATGCTTGCGGTGGCCTCATCAAGTATGACAATCGGTGCATCCTTGAGAATACATCTGGCTATAGATATACGCTGTTTCTCCCCTCCGGAAAGAGAAGCTCCGCCTTCACCTATAATCGTGTCAAATCCGTCAGGAAGAGACATGATGAAATCATAGCATCTGGCCTTTCTGCAGGCTTCGAACACCTCCTCTTTTGTGGCATCCGGCCTGCCCATCACAATATTGGCATAGACCGTATCCTGAAAAAGATATACACGCTGGAAAACCATACTGATCTGTTTCATGAGTTCAGACAAAGGCAGATCTCTTATGTCAACGCCTCTTACCATGATGCTGCCATTATTTATATCCCAGAAACGGGCAAGAAGGTTTGCGAGTGTGGTCTTCCCACCGCCGGAAGGTCCGACAAGAGCAGTCATGGTGTCTTTCGAAGCAGTAAAGCTTACATCATGGATGGTCTCCTTATCCTCATAGGAAAATGAAACATGTCTGAACTCAATCTCAGGGCCTTCTGTCACGGCTTCTATATGTTTCCTGCCTTCATCTGGAAGAGTCCTCTCCTCAAAAAGGGCTTCAATCCTGTCAAGACAGCTGGCCATGACAGTAAGGCGCGAAGACTCTGCATAGAGTGTCTTGAGAGGCACAAATATGGAAAAAGAGAACAGCATGGCTCCGATAAGATATGGCAATGTTATCGCGCCTGAAGCGAAGAGGATGAATGCAAGCGCTATTACACCAGTAATGCCTGCTGTATAAAGCGCATTATGCAATACCATCCACGGCACCTGCGATGATTCATACCTGAGAGCTGCCCTGCATGTCTCTTCGATATTTTTCGTCAGCTCTTTTGATTTCTCCCCTGTAAGATTGTAGCTCTTGATGATCCCGATTCCTTCTATATGGGAGATGACGGCATCGGTAAGCTTTTCGTTCTGCTTCTGTCTTATTGCGGCATGCTTCAGGCTTGAAGTGTTCATGAAATGCGATGAAATTACCACAAGGAGACTCACAACAGCCGTGAGCAGACCTATTCTCCAGTCAATGAAGAACATGAAGAGATTGATTACGATGGCAGCGAAAGCATTGGAAAGCATTTCAGCTATCGACTGCATCACGTTCTCTTCCACAAAGACCATGTCAGAGCTGAGGACAGAACTTATTCGTCCGATATTGCCAGCTGTAAAGAACCCCATGGGAAGCTTGCGCAGCTTTTCGCCCAGCGCGATGCGCTTATCTGCAAAAATCTTGTATCCCGCAGTGCTCTGCATCTGGTCTGAAAGCCTTGTCGCCGCAATATTGAGCAGGACTGTCACGACCATTGCCAATAGATAATTCCAGCAGTTCCTGATTGTTATCGTCCCGTCATAATATGAAGAGAACATCAGAAAGCCAAGAAAAAGCGGCATCATGACACATACACCTTTTATGAATGCAAAGACAGCGGCAGACAGCACCCTGTTCCTGTATGGACCGGAGAACTTCAATATTCTGATAAAGAACTTAGTCATCTTTCCACCTCCCTGTTTTTCACATTCCAGGCAATGCTCTCCTGGCTTATCTTCCACAGCCTTGAATAGGTCTCATTCGTCCTGAGCAGGTCTTCGTGTCTGCCGTTTCCCGTTATCCTCCCATTCTCAATCACATAAATGCAATCAGCATTTTTTATTGAGGAAATACGGTGCGCGATTACTATCAGAGTCTTATTCTTGACAACCTCTGAAATCGCCTTTTCCATCTTCTCCTCATTCTCCGGATCTGCGAAAGCCGTGGCTTCATCAAGAACAACAATCGGGGCATCCTTGAGAATCGCACGTGCAATGGAAATCCTCTGCCGCTCTCCTCCAGACAGCTTCGTTCCACTGTCTCCGGCCAAGGTATCCATGCCATGTTCAAAACGGGAGATGAAATCGAGACACTGGGCCTTTCCTGCAGCTTCCAGCACTTCTTCATCACTTGCACCTGGTTTACCGATTCTGATGTTCTCTTTAATGGATGTATTGAACAGAAACTGCTCCTGAGACACAAAAGATATCCTCTCATTCAGTGCTTCAAGCGACATGTCTGTGATATCCTGACCGCCAATCGTAATGTGACCTTTGCTGACGTCGTAATAATGTACGATGAGTTTCGCAAGCGTGGACTTTCCCGCACCTGACTCTCCCACAAAGGCAACAGTCTCGCCTTGTCTTATATTGAAGCTGACATCTTTTATCACCTCATCCTGTCCATATGCGAATGAGACATGGTCAAAGACGATATCATCGTTCCTGCCTGAATAAGGCTTGTCACTGCATATCAGACTTTTTTCATTGACTGTATTTTCAATCTCATCAAGTTTTCGTCCGACCTGAGCAAGAGAGGGAATGAATCTGATTGCCTTGAGAAGCGGTGTTCCAAGACCGAATGACAGGCATAGGACAAGAATAAGATCTGAAAGGGTTGAGTATCCGTGAAGCACGAGCATGGCGCCAAACGGCAGTGAGAAAAATGCGGGACAGGCAAAGATGCCAGCATAAAGTGCCATCCAGGGCCAGCAG
>CASFTW010000044.1 GCA_949297785.1 uncultured Spirochaetales bacterium | reverse complement strand
AGGAAGAAGATCGCAGAGATTGCTGATGCTGTCTCTTTCAATCCCTGGACCATCTCCCTTCCTGTTCACCAACCTAAAAACTGAAAGTTACAGTTTAATTATTCCTTCTTGTACCTGCTGTTCTGTGTCTATTTATCTTGCAAGTTTTGCAGCCTGCGGATGCTCCAGCAGAAAACTGTCCAGCATGGCTGTAAGTTTTGCCGTCTGATCTTCATCCGGATCACCATATTTGAGAATGCTCTCGACTTTGTATTCAAAGCCATCTTCGCCATACTCATTCCACAGTTCCTGAAGCCGCCTGTTACTGTGAAGAGCCGCAGACAGCTGGAAACGATGGCTGTTGAATGCTCTCTGCAGGTCTTTTGAGATATCTGCAAAAATCTCTCCCGTGGCTTTGCTCTGTATGGAAATGACTCCCATCTCAGGATGACGGGTCTTCCACTGCATCAGAAGTTCTTTCTTTTTTGTCCTGTCCATAGCTCATGAATCATAATGAGGAAAGACTTCGGTGACAATCTTCGCTCTGTAGACTTCCGGATCATTTTATGACGCGGATAAGCAGGCCCTTGAGGTATTCAGTCTCGGGAAGGGAAATGCGTACGGGATGATCGCATCCTGCGCTCATCTGCTCAAGTATCTGGATTTCCACACCGGCATCGCTTGCCGCATAGCTGACCATCATGCGGAAAGCTTCCTTTGTGAGACTGCCGGAACATGAGAAAGTCGCTATGATTCCATCGGGCTTTATCTTGAGCATTGCCATCCTGTTGAGGTCCTTGTAAGCCTTGAGTGCATTTTCAAGCTTGCTTTTCGTAGATGCAAGCTTCGGAGGATCCAGTATGATCATATCATACTTGTTTTCCTCTGCGTTTCTCATGTATTCAAAGACATTGGCTTCTTCAATCGTGACTTTATCACGGCTGCCTGGGGGGAGCACCTTTTCGTTTTCATTCAGATGGATCTGATAGAGAAGGTGGCGCAATGCGCTCTGGGAAGAATCAACGGCATGTACGGACTCAGCCTGTCCCCTGAGACAGTGAAGCGTGAAGGCTCCGGTGAAGGAACATGCATCAAGGACAGTCCTGCCATTTGCATATTTCTCGACAATATTCCTGTTGTCCCTTTGGTCGCAGTAGAAACCGCTTTTCTGGCTTATGCCGGGTTCAATCTCGTAATATATGCCGCTTTCACGGAATCTTATGTTTTCTTTTCCGTTTTCAATGATGTTCCCGTCCCTGTCGAATGAGAGAACCCTGCGGCTTAGACCTTCGGATGGCGCGTAGAAACTGTCCGGAATTATAGTGAGAGTCCCATAATCCACTGTTTTCTGCAGTGTATTTCTGATGACACCGAGATGGTCCTGTGTATAACGTGAGGATACTATGGCTTTCAGGTGCCCGTTGTAGATGTCGAGTGCGAGACCTGGAATGAAATCGGCTTCACCGTGGATGAGGCGCATCGCATCTGTATCTTCACGGGATGCGAGGGCTTCCCTCCGCCTCACCGCATCCTTTATCCTTTCTTCAAGCCAGCCATCGTCAGGAACGATCCTGCGGTTCCATGAAAGAAGATGCAGTGTTATGTGGCTTTTCTCATCATACCAGCCATATGCGATGAACTGGCCATCTTCGCTCATGACTTCGGCAAGGCCCGCATCTGTGAATGAAGGTGAGACTTTCTTTATCGCACCGGTGAATACCCATGGATTGTGACGGATGAGGATTTTCTCCTTTCCCTTTCTTATTACGATTTCATACATGCCCGATAGCTTAAGTCAAAGACGGCAGTATGGCAACAAGCGGGTGAAAAAGTTAGAATGGCGGTATATGAAAGCTTTACTATTCGATCTTGACGGAACACTTGTAAACAGCCTTGAGGACATAAGAAGGGCACTCAATCATGTTCTGAAGATGTGCTATGCCTCTGAAATAGACAGCAGTCAGTGCATGTCGGTTGTTGGACACGGACTGAGAAAGGCACTGCGTGATGCGCTCTGGTTCTCCCGTGCGGCTTATCCCGAGGATGAGTTTGAAATTCTCTACAGCGAGCTTATGGATTATTATTCGGCACATGCGTGCGATTATTCCCGTCCCTATGACGGGGTGACCGCATTTCTTGAAAAGGCAAAAGGCAGAGGCTGTTTTCTCGGCGTGCTGTCAAACAAGAGCGATGATCTTGTGAAAAAGATAACAGGTCAGCTTTTTCCCGCCTCACTTTTTGACTTTGTCAGGGGATTGAGGGAAGGCGAGAAGCCGAAACCTGACAATAATGGTGTTCTGGACTATGCAAAGCTTTGCAATGTGAGCCTTGATGATGTTACAATGATCGGTGACAGCGATGTTGATTACCTCACTGCCCGCAACGCGGGAGTGAAAAGCATCATTGTAAGTTATGGATTCAGAAGCGAAGCAGAACTCAGGGCTGCGGGTATAAGTCCTGTCGTCCCGGATATGGAGGAGGTTGAGAAATTATTATGGAACTGACTGCTGAAATGATTGCCGATATCAGGGCAAAGGCTGAAAGCTATGTTGAAAGCGAGAAGGAGGAATTTTTCAGAAATGAAGTGCGCTCTCTTCTCGACAAGGGTGATGATGAGGCTCTTTATGATGCTTTCTATACGACACTTGCATTCGGTACGGCAGGTATGAGGGGTGTTATCGGCGGCGGAACAAACAGGATAAACACCTATATGGTCAGGAAGGTCACTCAGGGACTTGCCGACTACTGCAACAGATACACATCATCGCCCAGTGTCGTCATCGCATATGATTCGCGTCACTGGTCAGCTGAGTTCGCGCGCTCTGCCTCTCTCGTGCTGAGTGCCAACAATGTCAGGACATATCTTTATGATGTGCTGCATCCGGTTCCGATGCTTTCATTTGCTGTGAGGAATCTCAAAACCACTGCAGGCATTGTCATAACCGCAAGCCATAATCCGTCGAAATACAACGGCTACAAGGTTTACTGGTCCGACGGTGGTCAGGTGACACCTCCTCATGATATAGAGATTGCCGCCCTCGCGAACAATGTAGGCCCTTCAGACATAAAGGATATTGATGAGGGGGAGGCAAGGAAAAAAGGTATCCTCTCGTCTGTTCCTTCATCCGTGGATGAGGCATATTACGCCATGGTGCTCTCATCCCTCCGCCGTCCGGAGATAGTAAAGGCATCTCCGATCACAGTTGCATATACTCCTCTTCACGGCTCCGGAAACATTCCCGTGCGCGAGATGCTTTCAAGACTTGGCATCAGGACTGCCGTTGTCAGCGAGCAGGAGCTGCCTGACGGTGCATTCCCGACTGTGAAGCTTCCGAATCCGGAGTCTGCCGAAGCCATGACAAAGGTCATCGAGCTTGCAAAGGAAGTCAAGGCAGATATAGTTCTCGGCACTGATCCCGATGCGGACCGCCTCGGCATTGCCATTCCGAAGACTCCGGAGAAGAATGACTATCTCCTGCTTACCGGCAACCAGATTGCCACTCTCCTTGCCGATTACCTTATCGCAACGGCAAGGGAGCAGGGAGGAAAAGACAGGAAGCCGCTTGTCGTCAAGAGTCTTGTCACAACTGATATCGTGAAGCGCATCGCCTGTGAAAACGGTGCCGACTGCAAAGATGTGCTGACCGGCTTCAAATACATCGCACGTGAGATGAACGCCATCGACACGGGAGAGAACAAAGAAAACTACTTCCTCTTTGGCTGTGAGGAAAGCTACGGCTTCCTTACCGTAAATGATGTTCACGACAAGGATGCTGTCTCATCCGCAATGGCCGCCGTGGAGATGATGTGCTATTACGCAAGCAGGGGAATCACACTGCAGCAGAGACTTGACAGCATATATGCCCATTACGGCTATTACACCGAGCTTGTCTTTTCCCGTGATTACGAAGGAGCTGAAGGCAAGATTAAGATGCAGGAGATCATGAAGTCTCTCAGATCTCTCAAGAAAGGCGACAGATTTGTAGGCAGGGAGATTGCATCCATTGAGGATCTCATCAATGGTACTGAAAACTTCCCGAAAGCCGATGTCGTGATCATCAGATTCACAAGCGGTGAGAAGCTTGTGGTACGCCCTTCCGGAACCGAGCCGAAGATCAAGTATTACATCTTCCTTGTTGAAGGAAAGGAAGGCCGTGCGGCTCTTGAAGAAAGCAAGGGTGCTGTCCTTGATGAGTTCAAAGCAAGTCTTTAACCGCTGCGTCTCTTATTATCTGCGTCTCAGGCATTACTCCCTTCTTCTCACATACCGTGAGAGGAAGGACGGCTGTGACAGGCCTGTTTTCTCTCTTTTCTCATCCGGTATGATAAGCGATGAGGAAAGAGATGAAGTGAGAGGCAGTCTTTATGCCGCACAGATAAAAAGCATTCGTGCATTTGTCCAGGACCGCTATTACATACCGCGCCTGATAATCTGTGCGGTGATATTCCTTGCTTTCTACCTGTTCTTCTCTCTTGTAATCCGTGATCCGCTTCCCCTCATTGATGAGATAATCCTGTCAGCTGCCGCTGCTTTTATCTCTTATGTGCTGCTCTCGCGTACTGATGAGAAACTTGCCATATACCGCAATCTTGCATCAGCTTCCTATGATTCACTTTCTCTCATGAAAGAGGAATACAGCGGGGAATGCGCCTCTCTTGAGGCGTATTATGACAGCCTTTCATCTTCCTGTGACATCCCTTCAATGATAGACAGTCTTGTCAGCAGGAGTGAGGATTTCCCTCATCTTCAGCTAAGTCTGTCAGATGAATTGAGAAATGCACTCATGAGCTATGCCGATGAGAACAGGATATACAGGAGTTATATGAAACATCTGAGGAATGTCAGGACAGATGGAGATCTCCGCCTTTCATCCCTGATGCGTCAGGCGGCGGCAAATGATAACCTCGATGTGTACCTTCTGTGCATTCTGATGCAGATTATTTGAATCAAGGCAATATTCAGTACTGCTTACTAATTATGTTTTTAGTCACATTTTCATATGATGTGACATCTGTCAAGTAATATCTATCTCTTTTATTTGGGCTCCTCTTCTGTTTCTTTCCTATTAAGATATACATCCAAGGCTCTCTTGC
>CASFTW010000043.1 GCA_949297785.1 uncultured Spirochaetales bacterium | reverse complement strand
GTCAGAAGGAAGAAGATCGCAGAGATTGCTGATGCTGTCTCTTTCAATCCCTGGACCATCTCCCTTCCTGTTCACCAACCTAAAAACTGAAAGTTACAGATTTATTGCAACTTTATTTATTATATTTCACTGTACCTGTTCATTGACATGTATTTAAAAATGTACAGTACAACGACTTACCAAATTTACAGATGCTGCTTACTTAATTACATCATGACTGATAATAAAAAAGACACCGGATCAGAAAAACCCGGCGCCGATAACAAAACTTGATTAAAAATTGTAACTACTGCTGATTTGATATATCGACAAGATCACCGTTCAGATAAATTTTCTGTGCTGTCGCACCTATGCTTCCTTCCAAATGATATGTTCCCATACCAGGAATTTCAGCAACAATATTGAATGATTGTGTATTGTCGGACATGGTAGTAGAATCTGAGGAACTTGTTGTCGTGAAAGTACCCCATAATGAGACAGACTGCCCAATTTCCTGCACAGGAAGTGCGAAACCATCAAAGCTAAGACTTACACTTTTAGTCTCAGATGTCTGCGATGCAGATACTAATAACGTACCAGCCTCATTTGAACCACCTCCGCTCACCATAAGATCCTGCACCTCTTTCTCTTGGAATATAGCAGGTATGAAATTCAGTGCAGAAGATACAACTGCACCCCTGTCTTCTTCCGGTACCGGAGTATAATCCTGCGGAGCAGAGTCTGGTATTCCAGGCAGTGTGCCTCCATCTGGAGCAGGATTGTCATTGCTGCATCCGACTGCGAAAATCAGCAGAATCGCTGATAACAGAACCAAAAGCTTTTTCATACTTTTCACCTCTTGTTTTTTATTGATCAGAGGTGAATTCACCTGTGTATGATAATGATTCCCCTCTGATTACCTATAAAATAGAGTATTTTTTTTTCCACGCAAGATTTATCGTAAGTTTTCCGCAATTTTGTTCATTTTTCTTTTCTGCGTGTTGAGAGAGGCTGGATGAAGAAATGTTCCAGTCTGTTGGTTTCATCTTATCAGTGCAGAACGTTTTTCTTTCTGCTTTGCATGTTTTTAAATTAATTTGAGTAGATAATATGTTTTAATTAAAGAAGATAATGTAACACAGCAGTCAGTTTTCATAAATTTCTGATATTTTTCACTGTATTTTCAAAATCAGACAGTTATGGGTAATTTTGTTTAATTTTAATCAAATGTTTATTTACTTTGGATATACTCTGTGCCCTTCCCAGTTATTATACTTTATATACTATGAGTGATAACAGAAAACCAGTCTGGAGACGTATCATAAAATACGTCGTTTTCATTTTGATCATCGCTGCAGCCCTGCTGGGGCTGAATATGTTCTTTTCATCAAGAACAGTCGGGACATATACCCCGCCGCTGAAAAATGTCGTGACGGCAAAAGCTGAAAGGAGAGACATAAAGGAAAGCATAACAGTCTCATCCTATGTCGAATCGCAGAGCATGGTGCCTGTGGTTCCTTTCGTAAGCGGAACGATAGAGGAATACAATATTGAAGCCGGGGACAAGGTTGAAGAAGGTGATGTGATCGCCGTGATCGACAAGGAGCCTTATGAACTTCAGGTCGCACAGGCAGAAGCTGCACTGAGTGCTTACTCAAGCTCGTACGAAAGACTAATCAGACTGCAGGAAGCAGGAGCCGCAACACAGCAGGACATTGACACGGTCAAGGCTCAGCTTGATGCGGCGCAGGCGCAGGAAGAGCTTGCACAGCTGCAGCTTTCCTACACTGACGTCACCGCACCGGTTGCCGGCAGCATAATAATGGCATCATCCTCAAAAGGAAGTCCTGCTGGCAGCCAGAGTCCCGTTGCCGTGATTGCAGACACCTCCGCTCTTGTTGTCAATGCAGAAGTGAGCGAGCGTTACTACTCCATCCTCACATCAAATAGGGAAAACCTCGAAATAACGGTATGTGACAAAAACGGTGTTGTCTCATCAGATGCATCGCTTGTCTCCATCGCCCCTTATATCAACCCTTCTTCAAAGACATTCACAGTGAAGGTCAGAATAGATGAACCTTCACTTTTCACCATAGGAATGTATGTGAAGGTGAATATCGCATACGCATCATATGAGGATGTCATGACACTGCCGCAGAGCGTGAGGAAGGCAGACGGTTCCCTCTATTATGTGGAAGATGGCTGTGCAAGATACATTGCGCCATTCCAGAGTGTGGAAGATGATGAGTACTTCATGGTTCCCTCAGGTTATGAAAACAAAGAGTTCATTGTCGAAGGACAGAATTCCGTCCTTGACGGAGAGAAAGTGAACATTGTGGAGAGTGCAAAGTGAAAATCACACGATATGCGGTCAGACATCCCGTCTACATAACAATGCTGCTTATTGCGCTGGTGCTCTTTGCAATACTTTCAATCTCCAGCATGAACACAGAATTCATAAGCGGCATGAACCTGCCGACAGTCATCGTATATGCCATCTATCCCGGCGCCAGTGCCGAAGAAGTGGAGAGAGGCGTCATCGATGTGCTGGAAGATGACTTTGCCACCCTGCCCGACTTCTCGTCAATGACCAGCAACGCATACTCCAGTGTGGGCGTTGTGCAGATCCAGTTCGCCGACGGTGTGGATGTATATGATCAGGTTGATGAGGTGCGGAACAGGATAAGACAGCTTTCAGATTCCCTGCCGGACGGACTGCAGGGAGAACCGTCAGTCATTGTAGGAGGCACTGAAATGCTTCCCATGTTCACCTTCACCGTTGAAGGAGGAGAAGATCTCGCATCAGTGACTGAATACATCAATGACACACTCAAGCCGATGATCACGCAGCTTGAGGGAGTAAGCGGTGTGAGCGTATCGGGAGGAAGCGAAAGAGAAGTCGTAATCACTCTCGACACCGACGAGCTCAAAAGCAGGAGCATATCCCCGGCGGCAGTGTATCAGGTGCTCAGCTACAGCAACACCAACCTTCCGCTTGACATGACGACGTATGAGGGAAAAAGCTCATCACTCAGGTTCGACGCACAGTTTGAAAGTCTTGATGATATAAGGAATCTGGCAGTAGGTGCCGATGCAGACGGAAACATCATAAGGCTCTCTGATGTCGCTGATGTTGAAATCATCGCGGCAGAACCTGAAACCACAATAAAGAATGACGGTAAGAACATTGTCCTTGTTGATGTCACAAAACGCTCTGACGGCAACACCATGGCCATATCAGGATGGGTAAAGGACATTCTGGAAGAACAGGAAGCCGGAATGAACGGAGCCGTTCATTTCAACATAATCGCAGATGATGCGAGAACGATCAGCGCATCCCTTGAAGCTGTAATCAATTCCGGCATCATGGGCGTCATCGTCGCCATCCTCGTAATATTCTTCATCCTCGGCAACGTGCAGGCAACCCTCACGATCGCAATCTCCATGCCGCTGTCAGTATTCTTCACGTTCATCGCGATGTCGGTAAGCGGCATCAGCATAAGCCTGATGAGCATTTCGGGAATGGTTGTCGCACTTGGCGCCATAGTTGACGGTTCGATCGTCATGCTGGAACAGGTGTACAAGCACTGGCAGACAAAGAAGAACGGACGATTTCTCTACACTGTCAGTGAAAGCATCTTCAAAAGTGCGGATGAGGTCGGTTCCTCAATCCTGGGATCAACTATAACAACGGTCATCGTCTTCGTCCCGATCCTCTTCGTAGGCGGCCTGGGCGGACAGATCATGCATGATGTTGCCCTCACCTTCATGTATGCGCTCTCGGCATCATGCATTGTAGCCATCGTCATCATTCCCTATCTTCTCAAGAAGTTCCTGAAAGAAGACCGCAAGGATATGAAGGAGAATGTGATCACACGCAGTGTCGACAGACTGACGAACCTATACGGAAAGGCTGTCGGCTGGACACTGAAAAACAGAAAGTTCGTGATACTCATGTCTCTTGTCATCCTCATTGTCACTGTATGGGCGGTCGTGCAGCTGGGCATTGCCTTCATACCGTCCACGGACAACAGCGAATTCTATATCAACCTGTATTTCCCCTCCGGCTACACACAGGACAAGAGTGAAGCTGAAATAGACAAGGCCGAGCAGACTGTGCGCGCTGTCATACCGGAAGTGCAGACCATAGTCACGACTGTAGGTTCCACCAGCGGCCTGAGCTTCAGCTCCAACACCTACAGCGGCAATATCAGAGTGATCCTGCCTCCTGTTGCACAGCGTGACAAGGACAGGGACATACATACACTGATGAATGAAGTGAAGCTCGCACTGGACAGCACGATGGTTGACTGTCAGGTTGAAGTTCTCAACGGAGGTTTTGACAACCTTGTAAGCTACGTTACCGGCGGAGGCGGTTACGGAATCACGCTTGTAGGTGAAGACATGGATACACTCTACAGTGACGCCGTAAGAATAAAGCAGTACCTTGAAAGCGATCCGGAAGTCCTCTCCGTGACAATGGATTCTTCCTATGACGCCTATTCAACCGTGATTGACGCCAGCAACGAGCTGCTCTCCTCGCTGGGGATCACGGGATATGAAGCCGGGACCACGACGGCTATTCTCTTCAACGGAATGGACTGCGGCATCTATACTGCTCCAGACGGAGAGCGTTATGACATACGCCTAGAAAGCAGCGTCGCAGGGGAACCCGTGACAATGGATACGCTTGAGAATCTCGAGATCATAAGCCAGAGCGGCATAAAGGTGAACTACGCCTCGGTTGCGGATCTTGCAGTGGAGAACACAATAAGCCAGATCAACCACACCGACAGGGCAAACACGATAACACTTTCAGCCGCCATCACAGGCGAAAGCTCATCATCAATTCAGGAGCGTCTTGATGAATATCTTGACGAGTATCCTCTCAGCAGCGGAGTGAGCACACAGACAGGAGGAGTCGGAGAACTCATACAGGACACGATGGGACCTCTGATCCTTGCGATGCTCATAGGTTTCTTCCTTGTTTTCATGGTCATGGTGTTCCAGTTTGAACGCTTCAGCCAGCCTCTTCTGGTAATGCTCACGATCCCGTTCTGTTTCATCGGTGTCGCACTGGGTCTCCTTGCCTTCAACTCAACGCTGAACATCCTCTCAATGCTCGGTGTCATAACCCTCGGGGGAACCGCTGTGAACAACGGCATCATTCTTTATGACTACATCAACATGATCATAAAGAGAAAGAGGACAAGCGCAGTTGAGGAAAAGGAGAACATAAAGGCGGATGAGGATACAGTCATCGAAGGCAGGCTTACATATGAAGAGGAAAGGGAAATCCTCTCATCCTCAATAGTCGAGTCGGCACAGAACAGACTCAAGTCCATCCTCATGACCACCCTCACCACGATGATGGGTGTCGTTCCCATGGCTGTGGCAACGGGAGAAGGCAGTGAGATATATGCATCCCTGGGACAGGCCATCGCCGGCGGTCTTTTCGCAACGACTCTCATTTCTCTCTTCGTCCTTCCTGTTCTCTACTACACACTTGAGAGGAGAAGGATAAGAAGGATCTACGCAAAGAGCCGCAGGGATGTGAAGAAACTGGAGGTGAAACAGTGATGAGAAAACTCGGGAAATTCCTTTTATATACAATGCTTGCCGCATCTGCATGCACTCTCAGTGCTGCAGCATGGGATACTCTGACATTCGACGATCTTGTCGCATCGCTTGAAAATAACAACACCACCCTGCTCCAGAGCATTGAGGACTACAGAACTGCGACGCTTGATGTCAAGGATGCGAAAGCGAACTACCACCCTCAGATCACATACACCCTTGCCGGAAGCTATGTGTACAATCATCAGGTGATGGAACTGGATACTGATCCTATAAAAGATCTGATACCAGATGGATTGGGGAATTTTTTTGCCATTCCATCTGAAATTGACATGCCAATACCAGTCAGCGATCCCTACTTCAATGCCCAGATATCCCTCGTACAGCCGATCTGGACATGGGGAAAGGTGGGAAGCAGCGTCGAAATGTATGAGGAGATTGAAAGTGCACGCGCCCTTCAGATAGGAGATACCGAAAAACGCCTCATAACAGAGCTTAAAGCCTATCTTGCATCACTGTATTATCTGAAAGAGATCGACAATGTTCTCTCTGAGCTTCAGGCTGACTCTCAGGAACTGGTAACACTTGCACAGGACAGCAGCGATGCAGGAGCACTGCTTGCCGTCGATGCTGCAAAAGCCCGTGTCACCGCAAGCCAGATTGATGTCAGCCGCACTCAGATACAGACCCAGATGGAAAGCATCCTCACAAACATTGAGACTCTCACCGGTATAAACGACATAACAGCAGACATGATCGATTTCACACCGGATGAGAATTATTTCAAGGAAATGGCAGAGATTGACCGCACAATGCTCCTGGCCATGGCCACAGGCGGTAGCCAGGCATCAATGCAGATGCTGGACCATATGATAAATGCGGCCCAGGCCGCATCAAAAGCTGCCGACAGATCAATGTACTGGTATCCTGATATAGCGCTGAGTGTAAGTGCAAACTACACCGCCCCCATGACAAGCAAATGGGCCGACAACAGCAGCTGGGGTGTAACTGTGGCAGTAGGACTACAGGGTACGCTGTGGGATGGAGGGAAAAAGCTGAATGATCAGGACAGGGCAGAAAGTGCAGCCGCGAGTGCCCAGATCAGCAGAAGTGAAGCAGTCAGCACAATAAAGACCACACTTACCGAGAACCTCAATACAATTGACCTTGCTCTTGCCAATATTGACTACCAGGAAGCAAATATAGAACTCCTCACCTCAGAACTTGAGCTTGAGGAAAAGAAACTTGAACTCGGCGCCTCAAGCAGAAGCGATGTGCTGAATAAAAGAATCGAGCTCAATCAGGCACGCATCGAGGAGATTACAAACAGGATAAGCCTCGCATCTGCCGTCTACACGGTTGAATATCTGACAGGATACGTTCCTGATACTGTTTCCGTCTAATCCTCTGGGCCCCGGTTGAAATAATCTTCCGGGGCTTTTCTCGAAACAAGCAACCTGATAACAAAAGAAATTGTGATCATTTAACCACATACCCAAAAATAAGATATACTTACTCATGCAAGGAAGTATAAAGAAGATGCAGTTTGAATGGGATGAAGAATAAGTATTGTGAGAATAATATCTCCAATGAAAACAACGAAGAAGAAATGCAATGAGTAGTATGAAAAGAATGACATTGGAAGACGTTAAGGCATATAAACCGAATACTGAAGAACTTGAACGGGCACGGACTTTCAAAAATACAGATTTCTCCGACTGCCCCAGAATGACAAAAGAGGAATTGAAGAACTTTCACCGTGCAGGTTCGATCTACAAACCTCTGAAAAGCCATATCTCTCTACGCCTCGACAATGACATAATCGCCATATTCAAAGCAGAAGGCAAAGGCTATCAGACAAGAATCAACGAAGCTCTCAGACAATATATTTCAGAGCATCCCGAAATGACGAGAGCATAAAAAATGGCTCTTCACGTTTTCTTAGGGGAATTGTATTTCACAGACGGGATGGAGAAGTACTGAATCAGAGAGAAGAAGTAGTCTTCATCCCGGTATCCGTACCCAATCCTCTTGGCAACCTTAATCCTGTTGTTGAAGCCTTCCAGCTTGCCTGT
>CASFTW010000042.1 GCA_949297785.1 uncultured Spirochaetales bacterium | reverse complement strand
CGACCGTGAAACGCTTCTTCGCCGATGGTACTGCGGCTTGTCCGTGGGAGAGTAGGTCGTCGCCAGGCTTTTTTTTTATCTTCTCACTCGCTTCCTTTTGCCGGAGTTTGAGCGATAGCCCAGATCTTGACCAAGTTCCGGTCTTTTCGGATACTGAACAGGCATATCTGGTTAAAGGGAGTAGTCGGCTGCTTTTGCAGTCCCCAGGGTCAACACACTGGATCATGTCCTGGCCTGGGGGTGAATGACGAGACTTTACCTGAATTTTTTCAGGTGGGACTCGTGTACTCTCTCGAATGTCCCACAAGGAGTTTGGTTTATGAGCATGCTTGAGCTGTTTCTCATTGCTGTGGGACTGAGTATGGACGCCTTTGCTGTCTCGGTCTGTAAGGGACTTTCTACCGGAAAAGTGAATCTGGGGCATATGTGCATCTGCGGCCTGTGGTTCGGGTTTTTCCAGGCGCTGATGCCTCTTGCAGGCTATCTTCTGGGAGTGAACTTCGCATCTGCAATTGAATCTGTTGATCACTGGATTGCCTTTATTCTTCTGGCCTTGATAGGCATCAACATGATCAGGGAGGCTCTTGGAAAAGATGAAGAGTGCCAGGATGCGTCCTATGGAATCAGGGCCATGTTTCCTCTTGCAATCGCTACAAGCATTGATGCGCTTGCAGTCGGTGTCTCTTTTGCCTTCCTCAGCGTTGACATTGTTCCTGCCGTCTCTTTCATAGGCCTCTGCACCTTCCTGCTTTCAGCCGCAGGTGTGCGCATTGGTGCAGTTTTCGGTTCCCGCTTCAAGAGCAAGGCTGAGATCGCAGGTGGTGTCATACTCATCCTGATCGGCTTGAAGATTCTGCTTGAGCACCTTGGAATCATCAGTTTCTGATTATTTGTTTCAAGTTTACTGATTATGTCATATTGTCTTTATTGACAAATATCAGAAGTCTGTAATATAAAATCAGGCATGAACAATATCTCTTTCACTAAGAGGGTGAAGTATGGTTTCAAGGCCAGCATCGCCCGCATAGTCCTCTTTGTGCTCTACAGAGCGATAAAGATACTTGCCCATGAGGACAGCAGGATAATGTCCGAGTTCTCTTCCTGGAATGATGGGCTGACCGTTGCCCTTGAGACAGGTGTGAACGGTCCGTCAATTCTTCTGCAGAAAATGAAAGGCCGCCTTGTAAGAGTCAGGAGTGCTGAGCATTGTGATATACGCATCACATTCCGCTCCCTCGATGCTGCATTCATGGTGCTCACGGGCCAGATGGGTGTCTCACGGGCCTATGCCGAGCACCGCTTCATGCTCTCCGGCGATATATGCCGGACAATGAGCATAGTACGCTGTATTGACATCGCTGAAAGCTACCTTTTCCCGCGTTTGCTGACAAGACGCATACTCAGACGTGTGGAGGACAGGGAATTCTCCACGTTCAGGGTCTACAGAAAGATCTTTGTTGGAGTATAAGATGTACACGCCTTCATATTTCGAATTTGTCAATCCGGGCAAGATCCTTTCAGGAAAATATGCCCTTGAGAATATTGCATCTGAGTTCCGGCTCCTTGGCTGTGCACGGGCTCTGGTCCTTTCTGACAGGGTCCTGTCTGAGCTGGGACAGGTCAAGGTCCTCACCGACGCGCTTTCAAGCTCCGGCCTTAAGGTTGTCAGTGTCTACACTGACATTCCTGCAGACAGCTCAATTGAGGTCGTAAACAGAATTGCTGAGCTCTTCAGGCGTGTCAACGCCGATTCGATCGTAGCTCTGGGAGGCGGGTCAGTGATCGATACTGCCAAGGGAGTGCGCATGCTCATCAGTCAGGGTGGAAGCGACATCATGCAGTTTGTCGGTGCTGAGGTGCTTCCATATGCCAGGCACATTCCTTTCGCTGCAGTTCCTACCACAAGCGGGACGGGAAGTGAGGCGACGGCCGTAGCAGTCATCAAGGACAATGAAAGGAAGGTAAAGATGGAGTTCATCAGCCAGTTCCTGCTTCCTGATCTTGCTGTCCTCGATGAGAGATTCACGGTCTCAATGCCGGCAAAGATCACTGCGATGACGGGGCTTGATGCGCTTACTCATGCGATCGAGAGCTATTCCTGCCTGCAGAAGAATCCTGTGAGCCAGTCATACGCCAGAAGTGCGATAATGCTGATCCATGAGAACCTCGCACGTTGCATCGAGACTCCTTCCGACAGAAAGGCCAGACTGGCAATGGCAAATGGTTCACTCCTCGCCGGAAGTGCCTTTTCAAACAGCATGGTCGGCATAGTGCATGCAATTGGACACAGCCTCGGAGGCGTCTGCGGCCTTCCTCACGGACTGGCCATGGCGATCCTGCTTCCTCACTGCATGAGATACAACCTGGACAAGTGTGAGGCAGACTACAGCGAGATTCTGTCACTCATTGTTGAGCCTGAGGAGCTTGTCAGGATTCCTAAAGAAAACAGAGGCACAATGTGCGTGACTGTTGTGGAGAACTTCGCAAAGATGATTGCCAGAAGTGCGGGACTCTCACTCAGGCTTTCCGATAACGGGATCGTCAGGTCATCCTTCAGTGAAGTTGCCAGCAGGGCGATAAATGACGGAGCACTTATCGTCAATCCCAAGACAGCTGACAAAAGTGATGTAATCGCCATCCTTGAGTCGGCCTGGTGAAACAGCTCTTTCGGGTGTCTGCACCCCTGAGATATTGTTCGTTGTTTTTTCTTGTGAAGACTCCATCCGCTAAACGGGTGGGGTCTTCCTTCTTTGCATCACAGCATTCAGACGTTTAGTTTTTCAAGATAACCGCTCTTGATGGCGCTTTCCCATCAGTCTTGTCGTGAATCTAATAGAATTCTCATACATTCTGTTTCACTATGAAACGAGAAATGGATGAATAATATATAATTTATATATTAAAACCATAAGATATGATATTTAAATGATATTATAGTTTATTGATTTGATTGCAAATTATTTATTTAACATATCGTGTTCCGTTTTTCTGATGAATGAATATGTAATGGCAAAGTAGTAGCAGAAGAGATTCCTTTGTGATATGTTTATGCGGGCCGAAAAGATTATGAAGAAAAGAAATGAGTCAATCCGGAATATTGCGATCATAGCACACGTAGATCATGGCAAGACAACTCTTGTCGATGCGCTTTTCCACCAGAGCGGTCTGGTTGGAAAGGAAATGGATCAGGAGAGGATAATGGACTCCGGTGCTATTGAGAGGGAGCGCGGCATAACGATCAGCGCGAAAAACTGTGCAATCCACTGGAAAGGTGTCAAGATCAACATCATAGATACTCCGGGACATGCTGATTTCGGCGGTGAGGTGGAGAGAGGTCTCAGCATGGTGGACGGTGTTGTCCTGCTTTGCGATGCTGCTGAAGGCCCGTTGCCACAGACACGTTTTGTCCTCGAGAAGGCACTGATGAGGGATCTTCCTGTCATCGTCGTCATCAACAAGATCGACAGGGCTGACGCAAGGGCAAATGAGGTTCTGAATGAGGTTTATGATCTTCTGCTCGAGCTCTGTGCGGACGAGAAGATGCTCGAGGTCCCGGTCTTCTATGCAAACGGAAGGGCTGGAATCTGCGGAAGGGATCTCCAGAGCATACAGAGCAATCTTCATGAGCTGCTGGACACAATCGTCTCGTACATCCCTGCGCCGGAGTATGATGATGAGGAGCCTTTCCAGATGCTTGTCAGTGATCTTTCCTATTCTGACTTCCTCGGCAGGCTTGCCATCGGCAAGGTGATCAACGGATCGGTCAGCACAAATGACTCTCTGGTCTGTCTTAAGGAGGATGGAGAGGAGAATCTGCGCGTGACCAGGCTGCAGGCCTATGACGGACCTGCTTTCAAGGAGGTGCAGTCAGTCGATCCAGGTGACATTGTCGTGCTCTCTGGCGTAAATGATGTTTCTATCGGCGACACGATCTGCAACCGTGAATACAAGAAGGCACTGCCCAGGATCACTGTTGACGAGCCTACTGTCTCCATGATGTTCTGCAAGAACATTTCACCTCTTGCTGGCAAGGAGGGAAAGGCTGTGACCAGTGCCAAGATCTGGGAGAGACTCCAGAGAGAGGCTCTGAGAAACGTCTCAATCAGGATCGAGAAGAACCTTGACGATACCTTTATCGTGAAGGGCCGCGGCGAGTTTCAGATGGCAATCATTGCTGAGGAGATGAGGAGGGAGGGCTTCGAGTTCTGTGTTGGAAGGCCTCATATCATCTTCAAGACAGACGAGCAGGGCAGGAAGACTGAGCCGATTGAGATTCTTCTCATTGACTGTCCTGAGGAGTCCAGCGGCGTTGTCATGGAAAAGCTCGGCAAACGCAAGGCCATCATGAGTGATATTACTTATACTGCCGGCGGCCGGGTCAAGATCCGTTTTGAGATTCCCTCCCGTGGTCTTATCGGTTACAGGGACGAGTTCCTGACTGATACAAAGGGCTTCGGCATCATGAACAGCTATCTTAAGGGATATGAGCCTTACCGCGGCGATTTTCCTGACAGGTTCTCCGGTTCACTCATTTGTGACCGTGCCGGAACTGCAGTGGCCTATGGAATCTGGGAGCTTGAGGACAGGGGCAGGATGTTCATCGTTCCAGGCGATGAGGTCTATGAAGGAGAGGTCGTCGGAGAGCGTAACAGGGAAGGTGATCTCATGCTTAACCCGACGCGTACAAAGAAGCTCACGAACCTCCGTGCTGCAGGAAAGGATGAAGCTGTTGCCCTGACTCCGGTTGTGAAGCCGTCTCTGGAAAGCGCGATCCAGTTCATCAAGGATGATGAGCTTGTTGAGGTCACTCCGAAGTCCATCAGGATGTGCAAGAAGATTCTGGACACACAGAAAAGGAAAATCTTCGAAAGCAGGGGAGAGATTCCTGAATATCTGAAATAATAATAACTGCTGATTAATTAAAACTCCCTGCCTTGCAAGAAAATAAGCAGGGAGTTCTTTTACGCGATGATTCGTGATGTAATTTAAATAAGCCTGACTAATGATGTGCTGCACTCATACTCAGGACATAAGAGATTGTCACAGATCAATATCAATCGATACCGGGCAGTGGTCAGAGCCGAAGACATCGTCATGTATTTCCGCAGCCCTCAGTTTAGGGCACAGGTCCTGTGAAATGACGAAGTAATCTATTCTCCAGCCGATTCCCTTTTCGCGGGCCCTGAAACGATATGACCACCAGGAATACTTGACCTCATCAGGGTGGAGATATCTGAAGGTATCGACGAAACCTCTTGAGAGAAGTCTGCCGAAATCAGTACGTTCCTCGATTGTAAATCCTGCATTCCTTGTGTTCGTCTTGGGATTCTTGATATCAATCTCCTGATGGGCAACATTGAGATCTCCGCAGAAGATCACACTCTTCTTTTCACTGAGAGCGCAGACAAAATCCTCAAAATCCTTATTCCATTGCTGCCTGTAGTCTAGTCTTCTCAGTTCGTCCTGGGAGTTTGGCACATACACACTGATCAGGTAAAAATCCTCGTACTCGGCTATCAGTGTCCTTCCTTCTCTGTCATGATCTGAAATTCCGATTCCCTCAGTAACAGAAAGCGGTTCTCTTCTGGTAATGATCGCCGTTCCACTGTAACCTTTTTTCTCCGCACAGGAGTAATACTGATGATAGCCGGGAAGATCGATGCTGAAGTCTTTATCAGAAAGCTTGGTCTCCTGGAGACAGAGTATGTCCGGCTGAGTATCTGAGAGCCATTTCATAAAGTCTTTTTTTAGTATTGCCCTCAGACCGTTGACGTTGAAGCTGTATATTCTCATGCACGCCACTATATCAGATATATTGAGATAATGACAGGCAGAAGAATGCCACAAAAAAAATCTAAAAGATATAGTCCTAAAACGGTATTTTAAATTTTTAAACTATTGAAATTTGCTATTCAGTAAGTTTTATTAAATACTGTAGCTGTTTTTAAATGTTTCTCTGTTGATATGATGTATTAATGATATAATTTTATTGATATTACATTTTAATTAATATTAAAACGATACAATTAGAATATAAGTATTAGAATAAATTTACGAATTTGAAAATAGATCAAATATTCAGTTGATTTAGAATCAGGGCGCAATTATAATCCTCAAGTACAATCCAGGAAGGTGACAGAGAGAAATGAGCAAGACAGTTGCATTCCATTTGCAGAAGGGCGGTGTTGGTAAGACCACCATATCCGGAACACTTGCCTGCCAGTCGGCGCTTGACGGCAAGTCTACCCTTGTCGTGGACTGCGACCCCCAGGGAAATGTCTCTTCCTGGTTTCTGGAGAAGGCCCCGAAGTATGAACTGGCAGATGTGCTTCAGGGAAAATGTTTTGTACAAGATGCTATTGTCGATGTCCCGGGGATTGACAATCTTCATCTCCTGCCAACTTTCGGCATTGGCGGTACTCTGAAAACATATTCAGAGACTAAACTCAGTGAAGAGCCATTCGTCCTGCAGGATCTCATATCCCAGCTCAGTGAGTCTTATGACCATATCATTATGGATCTTTCTCCTGGACTCGGAATGTTAGAGCGCTACTCCCTCATTGCTAGCGATGAAGTCATCACTCCGATGACGAGCGAGGTCTTCAGTCTTGATGGTCTTGAGATCTTCATCCACGAACTCGCAAAACTCAGGAAGAATCTGAGAGCCAATGTCAAACACGATAAAATCATAATCAACTCGTATGACTCCCGCATTAAGCAGCATCGTGATATTTATGCTGCAGCACTGGAGAGTGGAAAATATAAAGTCTATCTGATACCAGTTGACCCCATATTCCGAAAGAGCCAGGAGGCAGGAAAGGCTCCTCAGCTTTTCAAGGTACGGGGCAGGGGTATGAAAGAGGCAACAGCCGGAGTCTTTGAAGAGTTGTACAGGGATATCTGGAAGTAGGAACAGGAGGACAGATCAATGGCTTTAAAGAAGTTGGACGAGGAAGCCAGACAGGAAAGTCTGAGCGAGAAGAAGGCAAAAGAGATTTTTTCGCAGAAGGATGTCCGCGAGAAGGAAAAAAAAGTCCTTACGACATTCTCAATTGAGCCAAGCTTCAAGGCAAATCTTGAGGATATGTTTGATGACCTTGGACTGAACTGGGCCGCTGGTGTCCGTTTTGCCCTGAAAGAGTTTTACAGAAACCATAGTGATAGTGAGTAATACACATATCGGTTTGATGTGTTTGATATATTGAACTGATATTACTGTTATAAATTTTGCTATTGTATTCTTTGAAATTCCATGTTGGTTTCCATATGAATATAATTAATGCGATACGGAAATTTGCTGATATTATTATTCATGGATATAGTGGAGGCGGCATCATCTATATGTGTGGAGATGAGGTTCTGATGCAGCTTCGCCGCCATCCTCCTGTATGGTCTTTTGTCGGTGGGGGTTTTGACCGTCTGAAAGATAGCACACTTGTAGATACAGCGATAAGAGAGTTCTGGGAGGAGACAGGAATACACCTCGACCGTGATCACCTTATGACTCATCCTGTCCATGCGCTTGGCTTCTGGCATTACAGATGGGAGCTGTATCTTTACTGTGCTAATCAGAAGGAAAGCGTCTCAAGCGCTCCAGCATCTTTCAGAAGTGAATATGAGAAATACCGGTATGTAAATCTGTATCACTACAAAAGTGATCTGGCAGAAGAACGTCATAAAAGGACTTATCCTTTCGTATCATACCAGATTAAAAAGGTACAAAAGTATTTGAATCGTAAGATTATTTGATATAGAATCAGTTGCGTATTTGTAATATTTGATATCAATATTTAGTGAAACAATATGGATTCATTTGAAATACTTTAAATATTCTAAGATATTATACAATATAAATTTATTGTTTATTTCAAATTCAATAAAACTAATATCAACATAATATAAAAAATATATGATTATAATATCTGATAAGTAAGACAAACCAATCATTCGGTTAGTGTTTTTGTCCTGCTCCCAAAATCAGGTTGAAGTATACTTACTTATGGAGCAACTGAAGGTAAGTCACTAATGTGTTGGCGCCGGTTTAGAAGGGCACACCGGGGCGGCATATCCAGCTTGCTTTGAAACGGTTGCGGCGGCTCATGGAGGGGAAAGACCATGAGTAAACTTCTCCCCTATGAAACAATCTTCAAAGCCCATGAGGGCGACCCGGACGCAATCGACACCGTTCTTTCCCACTACGCCGGATATATCCGTTACTTTTCAAAGTATACGGGCAGGTCAATGCCGAGATTGAGGAATATGTGAAGCAGTAGCTAATCGCCGCGCTATTCAAGTTTCGCTTTGACCGATAAGATGAAAAGCCGAATGTCGACGGTCATTAGCAGTGTCACTCCGTAAGTTTGCAATTCAGCTATTTCCAAACCTATCCTGCCTGTAGAATAATAAAACCAATGACAAATTGGAATTTGAGAAGTTATATAAACATGGGATATGATTTTCGATTAGCAAAAAATAATGAAATTGATACTATTTTTTCTCTATATACAAAAAGAATTCAATGGATGGATAAATCTGGTATTCAGCAGTGGAATATGACAAATTATTTAGAAGTATATCCAATCAGCTATTATGCAGACCGCCAAAG
>CASFTW010000041.1 GCA_949297785.1 uncultured Spirochaetales bacterium | reverse complement strand
GGCACTAAGCGAACCAATTTTACTGCGTTTTAGGGCTCTATATGGCGAATAAACGCTTTATTCGCTTATTTCCATATCCACGGTGCAAAACAGGATTTAAAAACAAAATATTTTAAAGGTGAAAAACATCCTGAACGCACTGAAGGAAGCACTTGGGAGCATCAGGACGTCATCTCAGGCTGTTTTTGACGTTATTCCATTTGATGTAAGGAAAAATCATACTTGACAGATGCACTGAATAGCTGCAATATTGACCATAGGTCCATGCAAGGTCGATTCATGATTTAATGTTGAGATTCCTCCATTTACAAGGATTAACCCTCTTTGTCAGCTTCAAGCAAAGAGGGGTTTTCTTTTTTTTCAGGGCTGCAAGCAGAATCTTTTCATGCTGTTTCCAAACTGCTCACAAAAGAAGATGAAGGCATTCCCCTTCTCAGCAATACTTACCTCCCGCTATTTCTTTTGCCGGAAAACCGGGGCCTTACAAAAAAGCAAAGACATCAATGAAGAGCAGGAAGAAGACAGCCTGCCATATGAAAGGGAAATAAAGCAGAGCTGCAACACAGGCACCGGAGAAACCTGCTGAAAGACAAAGCCGGTTGAAACCGGAAACAGTTATTTCCATTACAGCAGAGACAGCTGCAAACACAAACCAGATCAGCTAGAGTTCCATACAATCTCCTATGGCTATGATCTTAACATACAAATACAGGATATGTAAAAATATATTTTCACCTGACCGAGTTTTGAAAAAAGAAGTATCCTTTCACTTATGGAAAACCGGAAACACAGAACAGATACTTCTGGAGTTTTTGAAAGAACTCTCCATGTGATGACTTTCCCCTCTGTCACATTGTCTTTCAAAGACATGCTACCCCCCCCCGGAGAGAAAAAGTCAAGATGAAAGTGCATTCACCATGCTGAAACACAAACGGAGGAGCATTCCCGAAGAACACTCCTCACCATAGTTAAATAAGAAATGATTACTGTTTCAGTCTGTTCACATATTCATGAATTTTGACAGGCTGCTGTCGCTTCCGACCAGAACAAGAATATCATCGTTCTGGAAGACAAGATCAGGCGTGATGTCGGCGATAAGTTTCTCACCCCGCTTGACGGCGATGATGTTTATCGCATACTTGCGGCGCAGATTGGCCTCAACGACAGTCTGGCCAACAAGCTTGGACGGAAGATTTGCCTGAACAATTGAATACCCGCTGGAGAGTGAGAAAAAGTCCATGACAAGCTTGTTTTTCAGCGTTCTTGCAAGGCGGTGTGCGGTATCGACTTCGGGGAAGATGACCTCTGCGCCGATCATCTTAAGGATCTGTGCATGTTCTTCACTGTTTGCCTTCGCGATGACCCGCGGAATCTTGAGCTCGATGCACTGCAATGCCGCAAGAAGACTGGATTCGATGTTTCTTCCGATACCGATGACAACGACCTCGCATTTATCCAGGCCGGCTTCAATGAAGCTGTCCTTGTTGATCTGATGGATTATGAAAACATTATCAGTCATGTCGGAAAGAAGACTTGTCCTGTCCTCGTCGACATCCACGGCAATGACATCATCTCCGCCTTCAATTATTGATTTGGCAAGGGACAGACCGAAACGTCCCAGTCCTATGATTCCGTATTTAATATCTTTAGACATAGTTTTTTCCTCCTTCTCAGCCTATGTTGATATTCTCTTCAAGGTAATTGAGCCTTTCCTTCTTATGCGCAACAAGACCGGCAATGGTAAGCGGACCGACACGTCCGATGAACATCAGCAGGATAAGCAGTGCCCGGCTGGCAATCCTCAGCGTCGGTGTGAGGGCACAGCTCAGACCTACCGTTGCATAGGCGGAAACCACCTCGAAAATTATGAAGAGAGGATTCTTATCCTCCTCAAGTCCCATCATGACAAGGCTTGATGCACAGACTATCATGATGGAAATCATGAAGACCGCACAGGCCTTGAAGATCGAATCGCTTGACAGTCTCCTCTTGAATGCGACAGGACTGCTCTGCCGTATGACGGATATGAATGTAAGTACAAGAACGAAGAATGTAGTTGTCTTGATACCGCCGCCGGTTGAACCGGGAGATGCACCTATGAACATGAGTATGACCGTCAGGAACAGCGTGTATGCGGACTGTTCGGCCTGCGGCACGGATTCAAAGCCTGCTGTCCTTGCCGTAACGCTCTGGAAGAAGCTGTTCACAAGATCCATTTCTCCGGTGAGGAAGAAACCGAGTGTTCCCGCTATTATCAGGAAAACGGTTGTCACGACCACGACTTTGGTCTGGATCGAAAGCTTCCTCCCCCTGTTGTCGATAAGATCGGCATACACCAGGAATCCCAGACCGCCCAGCACGATCAGGGAAGCCACAGTTATGAGAATTCCCGCATGATCGTTGAAGCCGACCATTGAAGTGCCGAACGCATCAAAGCCTGCATTGTTGAAAGCCGACACGGAAGTGAACGCAGCCTGTCCCAGAGATTCAAGCAGCGTTGATGTATACGGCTGATAGAAAAAGAACAGTATAAGAGTGCCGAGTGCCTCTACCGAAAAAGTGATACCCATGGTGATCTTCACAAGACGGGCCCATTTACGGGTTTTCACACCGTAGGATTCGACAATCATAGTGCTTGATGCCTTTCTTCTCAGGAAAAGGAGGAAGGCTGCGGCGAATGTCGCAAATGAGAGACCTCCGATCTGCACCAGAAGCGCGATGAAGAAAAATCCGACAGGAGTGAACACATCCGCAAGTATGACAGGGGTAAGGCCTGTGACACATACTGCACTTGTTGCGATGAAGAGCGAATCAAACCATGTAAGTACGGCCCCTTCCTTTATTGAGACGGGAAGCTTAAGCAGTACGGTTCCGCTCAGGATTACAAAAGCGAAGCTTATCAGTATCTTGAAATGCACCGAGTGCAGAATTCTGACAAGCTTCTCCAGACGACTCATTTTCAGAACTCCCTTTTTACATTGCCGATCAGAAGCCCGAGGCTCTCCCTGACAGGCATAAGTCTATGTTTCTCGTCCTTACCGTTTGCGGAGTAATAGCAGTACCATGTATTCTCATCCGCTTTGTAAGACACGGAACATGAAGTGAAACACCGGGATGCCCAGCCGGAGGAAGGGCTCGTCATGAGCACCTTCTCAAGACGGAAGGCTTCTCCGTCATCAGATGTAAGCAGAAGTATCGCAGAATTTGTCCCCTCTTTCTCCTCGTCAAAGAAAATCGTGGTCTGGAACGCCGCAAGAGAGTCACTGCAGCTGACGAAACGGAATGAACCGAGTGCAAGATTGCGGTATCTGCTGTCCGGATCAATTCTGAGCACAGGCTGCTTCCTTATCTCGAAGGGTGCATTGAATGAAGTGCTCTGTGCATAAGACAGACAAGCACTCGCCTTCTGCTTTGTATCGTATATCCTGACCTCCGATGCACAGAAATAAAGTCTGTACGATCCCTGCCAGTTTATGATCTGAGGGTGTGAAAGACGCGGTGCGGAATAATCGGAGGCATATGGCACATCTGCCGCACTGAGTATGGTCTGGGCCCTGGACCAGAGCCTCAGATCGGTTGATGACATTATGTTTATTCTTGAAATCGTCTTTCTGAGATTCACTCTTCTCTTGTTCTGATAATCATGATCATGATTCTCATACACAAGATAATATGTGTCCTTCTCCCTGAAAATCGAGGGGAAGTGTCCGCGAAGGACAATGAGGCCAATTCTCTGCCAGTCAAAACCCGAAGAAGAGACAAAATGCTCGATACCTGCCCATGTATGGGCGAAAAGATGCCACTTGCCGTCAGGCGAATCTTCAGGAAGGAGTATGAAAGGTGCGCACAGCCTGCCTGCCCACCATGATCCCTGCCATACAGGCTCCTCGCTGTAAGATGACCATACAGCCCTGCACAGGCTGGACTTTTCCTGCAGTCTCATATCAGTCCAGGCGGCTCCTGTTCCTGTTTCTCCTGCTGCTGAAGATAGGATCCATCTTATCTTCCAGGGAGAACTTCGCAACAGCCCATTTCACAAGCTTCGAATAAGTGAGGAAGGAAAGCGCAATTGCAAGGATGAATACAATAAGCATCAGTATCGGGAGAAGTCCCGATTCAGGGAAGAGCTGCGCAAACAGTGCCATCAGAACAATTCCCAGCGTGAAATAGAGAACAAGCAGCAGCACGTTTACAAGCGTTGCAACCACCATGAAGATAACCGAATTTGTTTTCTTGTTCACTTATGTCTCCTGAAAACACACGAAAATGAATATATCATATGATAACCAAGGGCTCAATTACCGCCCTCTTTTATGGCAAAAAACTAGACTTAACATCAATAATATTACACAGATCACTACAGATGCATCCGCAATGTTCCATGTAGGAAAGTACTCCATTGACAGGAAACCGTACATTTTCACCGATATCCAGTCCACAACACGCATGCTGCGAAACAGCCTGTCGATGAGGTTTCCCGCCCCGCCGCCGATAATACCGGCAAGACACCATTTCTCAAAAACGGTGAATTCCCCCTTCCTCTTTTCCGAAAGGATGCAGTATGCAAGGAATGAAACAAGGACAAGGGGGAGAATGATGAAAAGAACTATCTTGAGCGGAACATCCAGTGACGCACCGAGCGAGAATGCAACCGCATCGTTGCGCACATGGATTATTCTGATAAATCCGCCAAGAAAGCTGTATCCTGTCTCATTCTCCGGTATGGTCTCCACTATCCACAGCTTTGTCAGCTGGTCGGCAATGACTACAGCCAGGGAAAGAATGAAAGGTCTCAGCCTCTTTGTCATAACGCAGTCTTCCTGTCAATAAACACTGTCTCGATTCCGAATTCCTTTGCAAGGTAGCGCCCCACTGCCTTCACGCCGAAGACCTCACTCTGGTAGTGGCCGCCCGAGATCATGTTCATGCCGCTTTCCTTGAGCGTATGATACAGCTCATGGCTGCACTCACCTGTTATGAAACAGTCAAGACCAGCATCCATTGCCTGAAACACATCACCGGCCGCACCGCCGGAAATGATGCCGACAGTGCTTATCTCATCCTTGCCGAAAGGAAGGATGTTGAGGCCGAAAGCCAGAGAGAAACCCAGCAGCTTTGCGATTTCCTCGCAGGTCATCTCAAAAGGAAGACGTCCCTTATAACCTATGTACTGCCCATGATAGAGACCGAACGGGTCATACTCCTTCATGCCGAGGCTCATTGCCATCTGTGCGTTATTGCCAAGTACGGGATGTGCATCAAGGGGAAGATGACAGGCATAAAGTGCCAGATCATTGTCAAGCATCGTCTTCACCCTGTTGTAATGTATGCCGCTGATGGCAATAGGCTTGCCCCAGAAGAGTCCGTGATGAACAAAAAGCATGTCCGCCCCTTCCGCAATGGCGCCGTCAATGCTTGCCTGGCATGCATCAACGGCAACTGCAACCTTCCTGATTTCCTTTTCAGATGAACATGCCACCTGAACACCGTTAAGCGAAATATCGTCAAAAGCCTCTATCGAGAGCTGTTTACGCAGGATCGTATCTAATTCACCAAGTTTCATATGTACAATTATAAATGAAGAAGAAGGGAAAGACTAGGCAAAGACACCATAGACCGTTTCTCCGCATCCGGGACAAGATGACGGAAGCATCTGCGGGACATCATCTCTCAGTACTCTGCCGCAGTGAGGACATACTGTAACTGCAGGGGTCATGGTGTTCCCGCCATAGATATAGGGAATGCCGCTTTCTTTTGCCACAGTGAGCATCGAAGAGAGAAAAGCCTCGCTGGTTTCCTTTCTGTCCTTCATTCTGTAACGCGGGAAAAAGCGGGAAAGGTGCCAGACACGGACTCCCCGTTCACGGAGAAGAGAGCCGAGCATCCTCACCATTTTCTCATCGTGCATTCCTTCTATGAGCATGGTGGTCACTTCGATGTGACGTCCATGATTCACGATGTACTCTATACCGTCCAGCACCGGCTGCAACGATGCCTTGCATACGGTTCTGTAAAACTCATCATCCCCTTTGAGGTCAACATTGAAAGCATCAACAAAAGGGACAATCCTTTCAAGAGCTTCGCATGAGAAACTGCCGTTTGTGACCATTATGTTTCTCACGCCTTTCTTCTTTGCTTCTTCTGCAGCGCAGAGCATATAGTCCTGCCATACAAGAGGCTCGGAGTATGTGTAGCTGACTGACGGTACGCCGTATCGCAGACAGTATGCAGCAAGAGATGAAGGGTCTGTTTCCTCTTCCTTCACTATCTTCTGGCTTATCTCCCAGTTCTGGCAGAAAAGACAGGAATAATTGCATCCGCTTTGTGATACGGAAAGGGTCTTTGTATGCGGCAGGAAATGATACAGCGGCTTTTTCTCAACCGGATCGAGCGCAAGCGAAACAAGCTGCCCGTAATTGACGGAAACAATCTTTCCCTCAATATTCTCTCTTGCACCGCAGTACCCTTTCTGCCCTTCTGAAAGACAGCAGCGGCGGAAACAGAAATCACAGGACGGATTCATCAAACACCTCCGCAGTGAACGTCATGAATACGGCATCATCTCTTTTCCATGCATCGGGAGGAAGCCCTGCCTTGCGGCTCAGGGCTGAAAGCATTTCATGTCTGCCCCATCCTGTCTCATCGGCAACCTGCGGAAGGAAGACAGCACGGCGTCCGGAGGCAGAAAGGATTATCCCCTCACGGCCGGGAAGGAAATCATCCGGTGATGGAATTTTTTCAGGAATACTTAGTACCGATATCTCTATTGTGATCTCAGCAAGCTCGCTTTCGCTCAGCGGAGGAAAGCGGTAATCCCTGAACGCGGCATCACGGGCAAGGGTGAATATTTCATCTGAAAGAGGCATTATTCCTTCAAGGAAACCTATACAGCCTCTCAATTCCCTGTTTTTCCTCAGTGTCACGAATGCTCCCCTCATCATATTTATTTCAGGAACTGTGTACACTTCATGGCTGAAAGCAGTCTCAAGACTTCTCCTCGCAATTCTTAAAAGAGTATTCCTTATTTCATCACTCAGCATTCTTTCCTCCAGTACACACTCTGATAGGAGACGAAATTCTCATCCTTCTCCCCGCTCACGTCATTCGATGTCGTATGAGGTCCCCTCATACCGGCAAGGCCATCTTCTGAAGACAAAGCCGACACTATCATTGCCGGGGCAATACCGCAGATCGTTCCTTTTGTGAAATCCGCAAACACCTTTTCAATTCTGCCCCCTGCAAGCAGAGCCGCACAGCGGCTGTCACTTTCAACAACACTCTCTTCCGCATTACAGGAATACGGCTTGTAATTGAACTGGGGACCGTAATGGGTGAAGTCCGATGATGCGATAAACGCCGTCTCTCCATCCGCCTCAGTCTTGAAAAGGCCGGCTTTCTCATAAACCTTTTCCGCACTGCTCAGCGAAGAGACAAGCGCATATGACACCTTCAGCCCGCGTGCGGCGATGAAAGGCAGGAACATCTCCACTCCGTGCTCAGCCTGCAGCGCAGTGTCCGAATGTACAGCATGAGGAATTGACAGGGGAACTGTCTCTGCGTCGCCAAAGGGGGTTGAGGATGATGTGAATGATGCTGTGACAATCACATCAGGCTCAATATAGTAATAGTGTGAGGGAGAAATGATCACTATTCTCTTCACGGAGGAAGAAAGAGATTCAAAATAATTTCTTATTATGCCGCCGCTGTAGAACAGTCCCGCATGTGGCAGAACTGCATTGACATTATTCCCGTGTAATTCAGGATTTCCCGTAATCAGTGACAGCTCATCAGCAGATGACGGGTACCACAGACCGGCGAAATGCGCAATTCTTTTCATACCTCAATCTTACTGCCGTGAAGCAGAATCGGAAATGAAAAGTTTAAAAAGTAACTGCCAACAATTAATACCATCACAAACAGAGTCCGTGTTATCTCTCCTTCATGTAAAGAACTCAATATGAAACTGATCATCGTTGGCAAATTGCGAAAGCTCATTTCTTGTTGCAGCAAAATAAACTGAATTGGCAATGATGCCTGCAAAAAACCACCTTCAAGAGGTGGCTTTCGCGTTGGCCGGCGCAATTACATTACGCTTATACGATTGTTCGTACGGGTATCACCGCTGACAACATCTTCTGATGTAGTATCTGAAGTTTACTATTTTGCCGTTCTCAAGGCAAGGAAACAACCACCTTCAGGTGAAACATCTGATCTTTACATCCCACGCTGAACAGATTATATACAGAATCATAATCAAACTCACAAAGTAATTTATCCCACACCAGCAAGAAGACACCATCTTCCAAGCAGAGTGAAAGATGGAGATGAATTGCTGAAGAAATGAGCGGAATGAGTACAAGAAAAGGTAAAAATCTGGTACAATACAGACATGGATGACAATGTAAGGAAGGAGAAGAACAGCACAATCAGGGAAAAGGGTAAAGCCACCCGTTTCCGCCATTCATCCATGCGTCCTTTAGTCGTTGAGATGAAGCTTGATCTCAAGTGCCTGAACAAGAGTGAGAGAGACAATCTTTTCCTGTATTTCACCCAGTGCCGCTGGCTTTGCAATTATCTCATTTCTCTTGAGAGAGATTCTTTCAATACATTTGACACCAGGACAAGGAATATCAACTCCCTTGATAAGGACGGCAATACTGTGGAAAGACTTCTCACACTGCCTGCCAAATTCATCCAGAGTGTGTATTCTTCCCTCAGGCAGGATATGTTATCACTTGCCGCAAAGAGAAATAAGACAGGAAAGAAGAACGGAAAACTTAAATTCAGGTCTTCCTATGATTCAATAGATCTCAACCAGTATGGAAACACTCACTGGATATGTTACACA
>CASFTW010000040.1 GCA_949297785.1 uncultured Spirochaetales bacterium | reverse complement strand
CAAATAATTTTCCTTTTTGAATTTTTGTTTTAATATCGAATTAATTTTATAAGATTACAACATTCTTCCACAAATATTTCTCCGTCATCGGACATCGTCATTGTTCAACTGTTCTTTTATGAGCAATATTAGTTGGATAATATATGCCTAATACGGTATTAAATTTATACGATAAATATTTTTTTGATTAACTCGATAAGTCTGCCGGAGTTTTCGCGTTCAATTTAATGGTGAGATGTTTCTTTTCAACATACTCTCCACCGGTTTTATCTGTGTCTGCTGCCGTCCTTCACTCATGTCCATTTTATGCATTTCATGAAAAATAATGATTTTTATCCGACTTGGCCGCTTTTTCCCTTTACAGCAGGAATTTATTGAACTAATATTCTAGTATATCAAAAAAAACACAGAGGAGAGCTTACTCATGAAAATGACATTGAGATGGTATGGTCCCGGTTATGATTCCGTGACACTTGAGCAGATCAGACAGATTCCGGGCGTTACAGGTGTCATCACCACCCTTTACGATATTCCGGCAGGAGAAAAATGGCCGAAAGAGAGAATCAGGGAACTCAAGAAGATTGTGGAGGACGCCGGTCTTAAAATAGAAGGTATCGAATCGGTCAACGTTCACGATTCCATCAAGATCGGGACACCGGACAGGGATAAATACATCCAGAACTATATCGAGACTCTTGAAAACCTCGGAGAAGAAGGAATCAACATCGTGTGTTACAACTTCATGCCGGTTTTCGACTGGACAAGAACTGATCTTGCCAAGATGAGACCGGACGGTTCAACCGTTCTCGCATATGACCAGAAAGTTGTCGACACAATTGATCCCCAGACATTCTTCAACCAGACCAATGACAATTCCAACGGCTTTGTAATGCCAGGCTGGGAGCCGGAGAGACTTTCACACGTCAAAGAACTTTTCGAAGCCTATAAAGATGTAGACAGTGACAAGCTTTTTGCAAACCTGGTCTATTTTCTTGAAGCAATCGGCCCGGTATGCGAGAAATACGGTATAAAGATGGCAATCCATCCGGATGATCCTGCATGGCCTGTATTCGGACTGCCAAGGATCATCACAGGCAAGGAAAGCATCCTCAAGCTGTTCAAGGCTGTGGACAAGCCCTACAACGGACTCACATTCTGCATGGGAAGTCTCGGTACCAATCCGAAGAACGACCTTCCTGCAATCATCCGTGCAGTGGGAGACAGAATCTACTTTGCACATGTGAGAAACCTTCATCACTTCGCTCCCGGAGTATTCGAAGAAGCCGCACATCTTTCAAGCGACGGTACATTCGACATGTATGAGGCGGTAAAGGCACTTCATGACACAGGCTTCGACGGACCGATCCGCCCTGATCACGGACGCACAATCTGGGGTGAGAAGTGCATGCCCGGTTACGGACTGTATGACAGAGCTCTCGGTGCCTGCTATATCGAGGGTCTGTGGGAAGCAATCGACAAGGCTGAAGCAAGGGGTGTATGAACGGTAAATACGATCAGAGAGCCCGGACAAGAATCTATGAGACGATACGTGGCAGAATAGAGAATCTCTATTATGAACCGGGAAGCGAACTGTCCATCACAGAACTCACACAGGATCTGGGAGTCTCGCGCTCCCCGGTCCGGGATGCACTGCTTAGGCTGGAAAGGGACAAACTCATAGACATCTATCCGCAGCGCGGCACATGGGTTGCGAAGCTTGATGTCGCTAACATAATGCAGGAAAGGTTTCTGCGTCTGAGCGTTGAGGAGAATGTTTTCAGAAAATGCATTGAAGAGGTGCTTGAGGATGAGGAGAGGAAGATACGCTTCTCATCCCGCCTGAGAGCAAACCTCGTGCAGCAGATGGCATGCCTTTCAATAAACGATATAAGAAACTTTCTTGACCTTGATGCGGAATTCCACAGGATGTTCTACATTGAGATAGGTTTTGAGAGAATCTATAAAATCGTTGAGGCACATACCGGCAACGAGCGTCGCATAAGGATTCTAAACAACATGAATCAGGCTGCAGCACAGGCTGTCTATGAAGAACATCTTGCAATGACAGATGCCATCGACAGCAATGACAGCGGCAAAGCCCTTGAAATCCTTGCGCACCACTTCAGCAAGCTGAAGGATGAGGTTGATGAGCTTGTCAGGCTTCATCCCTCTTATTTCACGGATGAATCAAAGAGAAAGGAGAATGAATAGGAAATGAAACTAAATCTCGAATCATTGAAGAATAAGGAGGACTGGAAAGGCTACCGCCTGCCGTCCTTCAATTATGAAAAGATAAAGAAGAACACAATGGAAAATCCGAAATGGATTCATTTCGGAAGCGGCAACATCTTCCGTATCTTCCCTGCAAAACTCTGCCAGAGACTGCTTGATGCAGGATTGTATGACAGCGGCATCATCGCCGGTGAAGGATTTGACGGAGAGATCATCGACAGGATCTACAAGCCGCATGACAACCTGACACTTGCAGTGACGCTGAAAGCTGACGGGTCAATTGACAAGGAAGTGATCGCATCTGTGGTTGAGGCCGTGAAGTGCGACAGGAACAGCAAGGATGAATGGGATGTACTTGAGAAGGCTTTCAGGAATCCGTCCCTTCAGATGGTTTCATTCACCATCACGGAAAAAGGCTATGCCCTTTCTAATCCTGCCGGTGAGCTTTTCCCGTTCTATCAGGCCGATTTTGCAAAGCCGATCGATGAATCAAGCGTGTTCCTCTGCTGCCTCACATACCTGCTCTATCTCCGCTACAGGGAGAATGCGGCTCCGCTCGCTCTTGTCTCAATGGACAACTGCTCACACAACGGCGACAAGCTCAAAGCCGCGGTGCAGACCATTGCAAAGGCATATCTTGAAGGAGGCAGCGTGGATGAAGGCTTCCTCTCATACATCAGCGACGAGACAAAGGTGAGCTTCCCGATCTCGATGATCGACAAGATCACACCGCGTCCTGATGAAAGTGTCAGACGGATGCTTGCAAAAGACGGCTTTGAAGACAATGAACCGATCATCACATCAAAGCACACCTACATCGCACCGTTCGTGAATGCAGAGGAAGCAGAGTACCTCGTAATCGAGGACAAGTTCCCTGCAGGACGCCCTGCCCTTGAAAAGGCCGGAGTATATTTCTGCGACCGTGAGACTGTGGACAAGGTTGAAAGAATGAAAGTCACGACATGCCTCAATCCGCTTCACACCGCGCTCGCACTCTCAGGCTGCCTTCTCGGCTATACACTGATCAGCAAGGAAATGCAGGATGAGGATCTCTGTAAAATGGTGCACATTCTCGGCTACAAGGAAGGCCTTCCTGTTGTCACGGATCCCGGCATCATCAAGCCGAAGGACTTCATCGACGAAGTGCTTGAGAAGAGAATTCCCAACCCCTTCATGCCGGACACTCCGCAGAGAATCGCAACAGACACAAGCCAGAAGCTGTCAATCCGCTTCGGCGAGACAATCAAGAGCTACATGGCAAGCAGCACGCTTGATGTATCAAGCCTGAATGTGGTTCCGCTTGTGTATGCACTCTATCTCAGGTACCTTCTTGCTGTTGATGATGAGGGCAAAGAATTCACACTCTCTCCGGATCCGATGACAGAGACTCTCCAGCCGATGCTGAAGGGTATAACGCTCGGCTCGACAGGAGACTTCTCCAGCCAGCTCAAGCCGCTGCTTTCAAATGAGAAGATCTTCGGCCTTGACGTAAGCGCAACCCCGCTTTTCAAGAAGGTAGTCGATGACTTCACTGCAATGGTAAGCGGAAAGGGAATGGTGAGAAAGACAATTCACAGCGTCATCAACGCCTGACAGCTTTACAGCTGGACATGAAAATCCTCAGATACGCTCTGGGGATTTTCATTTGTACAGCATCCGGCCGAAGGAATGTATCTTCGCATTGTCAGCAGGATACGACCGTTCCATCACCTTCATCGTATCAGGAAGTGATGATGCATCAATGAAGAAGATGATACCGTCTTCTTCCTTTATGAAGATGGCGACATGACTCACCTCATCACTTACGCCGTCAGTGAAAAAGATCAGATCTCCGGCAAGCGGCTCTTCAACAGGATGTGTGTATTCATCCCACAGTGCATATGCTGTGGTGTCGTCAAAAAACAGATGATGGCCATGCCTTTCAAGCACAGTCTCATACACATTGATGACAAAGCCGCTGCAGTCAACTGAAGGATCATCCTCCCACCAGAAACTCTGACCGCCCCACTCATAGGGAATGCCGGTATAGTTCTCCGCCTCCGCAATCAGCTCGGATCTGAAAGATAAAGGAAGCTCAGCAAAATTTGTGCAGGATGAAAGCAGTACAAAAACAGCAAAAAGCAGAAGAAGTCTTTTCATACTTCAAAAGAAAACCGGCAGCATCAAATAAACCGCCGGCATGAATGACATGATGAATCAGAATTTCTCAAACTGATCAACATCAAGAACGAAAACCGTTGCACCGCCTGCATTTGTTGGGACAGTAACATACGGAGTACCCACCCCGTTGCTTGCCCTTGCCATGGAAGGTGCGACGTACGGCATCTCATCAATACGTTTGCCTGCATATTTCTTCAGGATATCGAGGACCTGGGGGACCTTCTCATCTTCCGTTCCGACAATGACAGAGGTATTGGTCTTCTTGAGAAAACCGCCGATGGTGCTGAGTCTGGTTGCAAAGAAACCGGCCTCGTTGAGAGCGGTTACGGTAATATCCTCATCAGCCTTGCTTATAATAGCGAATACCATTTTCATAGTTCCACCTCCTTGCTTGATGACTGAATTATACTACAAAGTGCTCTGTTTTTCCAAAAAATCTTCAAGAGAGGGAAGAATCCTCACTCCTTCCTTCCTGCCGATCTGATAGACACGCTCAAGCTCATCAGGGTCATGCACCACCGATTTTATGTTCAGCGCCTCGGGAGGACGGATGGCGAATACAGTTCCTTCCTTCTCTTTTTCCTTTATCACGGCAAGCGTTCTGTTGTATGCATTGTGTCTTTCTTCAAGCACCTTCACGTAAAGAGGATATTTCCTCCCGTATTTCATGCGGATGAGCGGCAGCATGCTGTTCGGCTGCTTGACAAAGCCTTCCGGCTGTGTGAGAAGAACGACATTTTTCCTGAAGCCCAGGCCCTCCATGAAATCAAGGGGAATGGAGTCAGCGCTCCCTCCGTCAAGATAGGGAGTGCCGTTGATCCTGACGATTCTGGAGACAACCGGCATGGAGGCAGAGGCCCGGTACCAGAGGAGATCCTCATCTCCTCCGCTTTCGGATTTGAAAAAGTCGCACTTCCCGCTGATCATGTTTGTCGCACCCACATAGAAATTCATCGGACTTTCCTGAAAAGTCTTCCTGTCGAATATGTCAAGCTCATATGGAAGCTTATGATAACCGAAGCGCGCACCGTAAATGTTGCCTGTAAGAAGCCACGAGCGCAGTGAGCAGTAACGCCAGTTGCGGCAGAAACGCTTGTTGTAGCGTATTGTCCTTCCTATCTGTCTTGACTTGTAGTTGCAGCCGAACACAGCTCCGGCGGAGACACCGACACAGTTGTTGATGTATAAATCATTTTCCATCAGGATATCGAGGACACCGGCAGTGAACATGCCACGCATGGCGCCTCCTTCCAGCACAAGGCCTATATTATCGTAATTCATAGATAAGAAAATACTTCTTAAACAAAGATTATTCTAGACATTTGAACTGTTCTTCACGAGCACGTCACCCTTTCTGATCTCTGTCGACCCGGAAGGAATTATTGTCTTGCCGTCCCTGAGTATCATCAGGACGAGATCCTTTGACTTTATGTCCTTGAGCATCTTGCCGTTCCAGGGATGATCCTTGCCGACACTCTCCTCACTGAGCGACACATTTGTCTGTATGTCCGGCTTGGTGAGCGCAAGAATGAGCTTATCCCCCTTCTCAAGCACTGTATCGCCTCTGGGGACAAGAGTATCCCCGTTTCTCTCGATTGCCGCGACTATGGAGGAAGGAGGAAGGGAAATGTCCCTGATCTTGTGCAGGACCCAGTCGGAATCATCACCCAGTTCGAGCGGGATGAATTCTATGCTGTTCTCCTCGTAATCCGTGAATGTCTTCAATACATCCTCTTCCTCGTCGATCATCCTGAGCTTCACCGCGATGAACGGCAGGAGGGAGCCCTGCACCAGAAGCGAGACAAGGACAACGAAGAAAACCGTATTGAAGATAGAACCGTACGTATAGCCTCCCGCCACAGTCACGACTATTGCGAATACGATGGATGATGCACCGCGCAGTCCCGCGGCGCTGATGACAACCTGCTGCCGCCATGGGAAACGGAAGGGCATCGTCAGCAGGGCGACAGTGAGCGGACGGGCTATGAGGATCATGAAGAGAGACATCAGCATGCCCATCGGAATCTGGCCCGGAAGCTCGGAAGGAGTTGACAAAAGACCGATGAGGAAGAAGATGAGTATCTGCATCATACCGTTGAATGCATTGAAAAAAGATACAAGATCTTTCTTTCCGTCCAGCTTCAGGTTGCCGAGGATTATGCCTGCAAGATATGCACTCAGATACCCGTTGCCGCCGATCAGGGACGGCAGTGCATATGAAAGGATCGCAACTGCGAGAATGAAGATCGGTGTGAAGCCGTCAGGGAAGCTGAACCTTTTCAGGAGCTTCCATGCAGCATATGCAAGCAGCCCGCCGGCGATCAGTGCATATACGATCTGGCTGAATATGCTGTAAAGGACGGACAGAAATGACAGTGAGCCGCTCTGTCTTACCGAAAGGAAGATTATCACGAGCATGTATGCTGCCGGATCGTTGCTTCCGCTTTCCATTTCCAGCAGCGATGAGGTGCCGTATTTCAGTGAGAGTCTCCGGCTTCTGAGGATCGAGAACACTGTTGCCGCATCCGTTGAGGAAAGCACCGAACCCAGCAGCATGGCATCAAGCCAGTCCATTGAAAAGGCGAAATGGCAGAAAACACCCGTCAGAAGAGCTGTTGAGATTGTACCGGGAAACGAAAGCAGAAGAGCCGGTACGGCAGTCTTCCGTGCAGCCTTCCAGCTGGTGCCGAAACCGCCGTAGAACATGATGAATATCAGGGCGGCGGAGCAGACCGAATTCGTAATGTCGTAGTTTTCGAAGTCAATACCCAGAAAACCGTCGACACCGGCAGCCATACCGAGTGCCATGAACACAAGCAGCATGGGAATGCCAGAACGGGATGATATTCTCGAAGCGAATATTGCGGCGATCATCACAAGCGCCGCGAAGACAAGCACAACATTCATGTCCATGGCAGAATTTCTCCGTTTTTTCTCAAAGCATAATGGAAAAAGCGGAAATAGAACAGGAGCAGGAAGTAAAAAGGAAAAAAAATGAACAGCCCAAGACGGGAAAAGAGCGCCCTCTGGCTTGAAGTGAAATGTGCAAAGGGCTACTCTATGCACCATGAGGGGAAAGTTAGGAATTCTTCTGATACTGCTGACCTGCGCTCTGTTTCCGGCAGGGGCAGTCACAATCACCACCGGTTTCGGCACAAGGGAAAGCTCGATTGAGACAAGCCCCGTCTTCATGTCCCTGGGCATTGAGACAGGACCGTTTTCCTTCTATGCACAGACCGACAGCGGACAGATATACGATCTGGAAGCGGATCTTGCATTCCTCAGAACGGAAAAGACAAGGCATTCATTCAACACATCACTCCAGCTTGTGCCATCGGAAGGCGGTTTTGCAACCTTTTCCTACATCTTTTCACACCGCCTTTCAGCTCACAGCCTCTTTCTCTCCTACACGCTCGGCATCCAGTCAGGTTATGCATTCTCTCCGTATTCAGAGGGGATAAGCTTCACGATCTTCCCCGTAGGGTCACTCGGGACAGGCTATGATGACGGACGCTTCTCCCTGTCCCTGGAAGGAACATTCCATCTCAGGGAGGAGAGAAGCTGGAAACCGACTCTTTCACTGGTGGCGAAGCTTTCATACAACTTCGATGACCAGTTCGGCATCTACACACGCGCCTATGCGGAGGCGGCGGAAATACTTACAGACCCGGGTATTGTGATAGCCTCCTGCGGCATACAGGCCGGTTTCATATTCAGAGGTGAGGTATGAAAAGGAAAATATGCTCACTGCTGATACTCTCTGCCCTTCTCTTTCTCTCATCATGCACGATACAACTTGCAAAAGACATCTTCGACTATGATGAGAATCCCTTCCTCAATCCTGAAACCATAGCAGAACCGCATGAGGATGGGACAATCCGCTTCCTCGCATTCAGCGATCTTCACATAAACCGCAGTACCACCCAGAGCAATGTCACAGAACGCTATGAGGAAATAATTAATGTCATCAAATGCGGAGAAAAAGAAGAAAAATTCGACTTCATAATGAATCTGGGCGACCTGAATGACAGCGGGGATATATATGAACAGCATTTCAGGGATTTCACAGATGCCCTGTCCGCTTCCGGAATTCCTTCCGTGAATCTTCTCGGCAACCATGAGCTTCATAAGTCAAAAGACAAAAGCATATGGGAAAACTTCTTCAGGGAAAAGGAACTTTACGGTCCTGTAGGCTGCTACAGAATAGGTGACAGTCTTTCCATCTACGCACTTGACAACTCACAGCGCATCTTCACCGTAAAACAGCTGCAGTACCTTGAAGAGGCCCTTGCCTCTGATGACAGCAGGTACAAGATACTAATCATGCATGAGAATATCACATCGGGACAGGCTGATGATCACAGTTCCGTGATGATGGGAACGGCGGATACGGCTGAAAGGAACCGCATATACCGTCTGATGTCAGACTACGGTGCCGGCCTAATGCTGTGCGGCCATCATCATATGGGTGATATCGAAACACCGCACAAGGGATTCTCTGAACTCAATCTTGCCGCTGCCCACACCTGCGACTCATTTCTGGAAAGCGAAGGCTATTATTACATTGGCACACTTGACACGGCAACAGGAAAGCTGACAATAGACTGTTTCAAAAGCAGCGACAGCTCATTGTACAAGGAATATGAATTCACCATCTGATGGATGAAAAATGGAAGAAGCCGGACACACCTGCCCGGCATCACTCTTTCATCTGTATGTGTGATGTCTCACATCTCAGCGTCCTGACCAGTCCTCCCATGAGAACTTGATCACATCTCCCGTAGCTGCATTCAGCTCGACTTCATAATCTATCCCCTGTGCATACATATCCGCTTCATATATGTAGATCCCGTCATCATAGTCCGAGCGCACCCTCACATAATCCGCATTGCTGTCGATA
>CASFTW010000039.1 GCA_949297785.1 uncultured Spirochaetales bacterium | reverse complement strand
TATTGTTCAGTCCCCATACCGGGTCATATGTGTTGTAGTAATATCTCATAGTATCTCCTATCCTCCTCAGTTTATCCTGACTTCTATCTTCTTCGGTTCTGCCTTCACCTTCTTGGGAATCTCTATGCTCAGGATTCCTTTCGCATAACGGGCTTCCAGCTTCTCCTCATCTGCATCTTCCGGCAGGCTGAAGCTTCTCTCAAAGCTTGCCACCTTTCTTTCCTTCATGATGTACTTCTTGTTCTCTTTGTCATTCTCCTTATTCTCCTCTTTCTCTTCTCCCGAGATATGGAGAATATGGTCTTCCACATATACCTTGATCGCATCCTCATCATAGCCGGCTATGCTGGCCCTGATCGTGTACGAATCCTTTCCTTCTCTTATGTCAACGCTTGGAACCTTTCTGGTGTTATTGAAGAAGGAGTCAAACCAGTGATCCATGTCCTTCATCAGATTTCTTTCGTATCTTGTAATATCTCTTGCCATTTTGTGGCCTCCTTCATTTCTTTTCTTTTGCACCAATGATATTGCATCAGCTGTGCCAACTTATTTATTTCTTTTAGATACAACAACTTACATCTTAACACTTTTCCCATTCCATCTCATCCATCATCATTTCGGGTCATTCTGATACACCGGTGGCCAGAAGAGCACAATTACGTGTCAATGTGCCCCGGGAAAACAAAAAAAGGAACTGAAAGTGAAACAAAATTCACATAAATGCATTCTTTTTGTGATAATCCAGCATTTTTCTCTTTTCAAATGCGGTAAATGAACTTATCATAATCTGGTAAACAAAACACTGGCATTGGCTTTCTGTGTAGTTTTCATAACAATTTCCCTCAACACACCTTTTATCGATTTTTCATTTGTTATAAATCAAAAAATAACAGAAAGCAGTGCCTTTTATTTGGCTCTACCACGTCTACTTAATATGCTTTTTTGAAAAATTATTGCAAATTCCCCTGTTTAGAAGTAGAGTTTTTAACAGGAGGAACTGATATGTTAGTGAAATTCACATTCAAGAACTACAAATCTTACCTTGAAGAGCAGACGCTGTCCCTTGAAGCATCGGGCGATGAAAGCAGAAGAGACAATGTGGAAGAAGTGAGTACAGCCCTTCTGCCGCAGGGAGGAGCTCTCGTCAGAAGCGCAGCTGTTTTCGGAACCACGGCAAGCGGAAAGACAAACGTACTGAAAGCGCTTGATTATATGAAAAGAGTCGTGCTCATGTCTGCAGGCATGGTGCAGATAGTACGGCAGAACGATCCGTTCGCATTCCAGTTCGAAAGCGGCAGCCTGGACAGCCACTTCGATGCTGAATTCATAGAAAACAATACATATTACCGCTACGGCTTCGTGATAAGAGGAAAGGAAATCGTGAAGGAGTGGCTTTTCAGGAGAAGTGAAAGACTGACACCTCTTTTCAAAAGAGATGAATACACCCTCCAGATCAAAGGACTGAGCAAAAACAGTGCAAAGCTTCTCTCCCCTTCCCCGTTCACGCTTTTCATAACAGCCGCATCATCACTGAATCTCGAGATCAGCAGCGAGATACAGGATGTCATCAGATGGTTCACTCACCTCATGATCTCATTCGAGCCAAGAAGAGAGGATCTTCTCTGTTTTGAAGACAAGGAAGAGTACATTGCAAATGCACTTGAGATCCTGAAGAAAGCCGAATGCGGCATTTCGAACATGAGACTGATACATGAATCATCATATATAGACATGGAGACAAGCCATACAGTCTTCGACAGGAACGGAGAGGCACTGATGGAAAAGAAGATAAGAATCTTCCAGGACAGAGGCCTGCTTTCAGACGGTACAGTGAAGCTCATCTGCAATCTTGCCCTTATAATGAAAGCACTGGATGAAGGAGCAGTCCTTTTCATCAATGATTTTGACTCTCTGATCAATGATTTCCTCTCATCGCACATCATTTCGCTTTTCTCGGACCGCAGGTCGAATCCGAAAGGAGCGCAGCTTGTAGTTACAAGCAAGCTTTCACCTCTCATTGACAAGATATTCCGCCGGGACCAGATATATTTCACGACACGCGATGATCTGAACCAGACGCATCTGGTACGCCTGTCATCAATCCCGGGAGTAAGGAAAAACGAAAGCTATGAGAAGAAGCTTCTTGAAAGCACATACCTCAACCAGTACAAGCTAGTCTAGAAACGAAAGAAGTGATAAAGTAGCACCAGTATCTTTAAACATTAATGAGGATAATATCTATGTCTGAAGAAGCTTTCCTCCAGAGAACAACCACATGCGGTGCGCTGCGCGCATGCGATGAAGGAAAAAGCGTTGTTCTCAACGGATGGGTACACCGCGACAGGAATCACGGTGCACTTCACTTTATAAACCTTAGAGACCGTTACGGCATCACACAGGTTGTCGTTGACGATGATGCCCCGGCCGAACTGCAGGAGACTGCAGGACGCATCAAGCTTGAATACTGCATAGCGGTGAAAGGCATTGTACGCCGCCGTCCCGATTCGATGATCAACCCCGATATGGCGACGGGCGAAGTCGAAGTCAAGGCAGAGCATATTGAAATACTCAGCCAGTGCGCGGTTCTTCCTTTCATGATCGAAGACGAGAACAACGCAAAGGAAGACCTCAGGCTCAAGTACCGTTATCTTGATCTCAGATCAAAGGGCATGACAGACAGAATCGTGATGCGCCACAAGATCATCAAGGCGATCAGGGAGTATTTCTACAAGACCGACTTCCTTGAAATCGAAACGCCGACTCTCATCAGGAGCACACCGGAAGGCGCAAGGGACTTCCTCGTTCCGTCAAGGATCTATCCGGGCAAGTTCTTCGCCCTTCCGCAGTCCCCCCAGCTTTACAAGCAGCTGCTCATGGTATCCGGCATGGACAAATACTTCCAGATAGCCCGCTGCTACCGTGATGAGGATCCCAGAGGTGACAGGCAGCTTGAATTCACACAGCTCGATATCGAAATGAGCTATGTGAAGAGAGACGATGTGCTTGCCCTCATCGAGGATCTTTTCAATGATGTGTTCAAGAAAGTACTTGATGTGGATCTGCCGAAAACCTTCATGCGCCTGAGCTACAACGATGCAATGAACAGGTACGGAAGCGACAAACCCGATCTGAGGTTCGGCCTTGAAATAAAGGACTTCCCGTTTGCTGAGGGCTGTTCCTTCAATGCATTCACCGAGGCTCTTGAGAAAGGCGGCTGTGTAAAATACATCGTCGCACCGAAGAGCGACAAGAAGGAATACACGAGAAAGTACATCACCGAACTAGAAGATGCTGCAAAGGTGTACGGCGCAAAGGGCCTTGCCTGGATGAAGGTTCAGGACGGCTCTCTTTCAGGCGGCGTAAGCAAGTTCTTCGCTGACAGGTCAGCAGACATCATAAAGGAAACAGGTGCTCAGGACGGAGATGTCATCCTCATCATAGCTCATGAGAACTGGAAGAAGTGCTGCAACAGCATGGGAGCTGTGAGAAACAAGCTCGGCGCGGATCTTTCACTGATCGGTGACGGCTATGCCTTCTGCTGGATCATTGACTTCCCTCTCTTCGAGTACAACGAGGAGGAAGGTCACTGGGAAGCTGCACACCATATGTTCAGCATGCCGCAGGCTGAGTATATCGACACACTTGAAAGCGATCCGGGCGCCGTCAAGGGAGATCTCTATGATCTTGTCCTCAACGGATACGAACTTGCCTCCGGATCAATCAGAATCCACGATATCGAGCTGCAGAAGAGGATCTTCAGGATCTGCAACTTCTCCGACGAGAAAGCTCAGGAACGTTTCGGCTTCCTGCTTGATGCATTCCGTTTCTCCCCTCCTCCGCACGGAGGCATTGCACCGGGAATCGACCGCCTGTGCATGATCATAAGCAAGGTCAACACAATCAGGGAAGTCATCGCATTCCCGAAGAACACTGCGGCAATGTCTCCTATGGACGACTGCCCGGCTGAAGTCGAGGACATCCAGCTCAGGGAACTGTGTCTGAAAATCGACACACCTGAAAAGAAAGACTGATTTATGAAAACAGATTACACCGCCGTCGTTATAGGCGGCGGTGCCTCGGGCCTTTACTTTTCCCATCTCATGAAAAACTGTCTTCTCATTGAGAAGAAACAAAGATGCGCATCAAAGCTGCTCATGACAGGCGGCGGAGAATGCAATTTCACACATGACGATGATGCGGGAGAAATGGTGAGACACTACTATGAGAAAAAGGCCTTTGTCTCACCCGCAATATATTCACACGACAGCCATGCGGTACGTTCTCACTTTGAAGAACTCGGCGTACCGTCTTTCATAAGGGAGGACGGAAAAGTCTTTCCCCTTTCGCGCGATGCGCACTCTGTCGCCGATGCACTCATAAACAATACCCGGAATATAATCACGGAATGCCGTGTGACTGGAGTCAGGAAGGAGAACGGAATATTCCTCACACAGAGCACAAAGGGAGAATTCACATCAAAGTATCTTGTGATTGCAGCCGGAGGTGCATCATGCCCTGCCACCGGTTCAGACGGGGATGGCTATGCCCTTGCCTCATCCTTCGGGCATCACATTATCACACCAAGACCGGGACTGTGCAGAATAAAGCTTATGAACAATATACCTCTCTGTGAAGGCATTACGCTGGATAAAGTATCATTCCGCATTGCCGGAAAGACATTCACCGGCCCTCTTCTTTTCACTGACAGCGGTATTTCAGGACCGGCCGTGATGAACGCATCCCGCTATGTTGAAAACAACAGAAGCGAGATAACCATATGTTTCCACCCTATGGAGGAAAATGCCGTCAAACGTCTTGAGGGACGGAAAAAGGCAGTGAACGCATTAAGTGCATACACGCATCTTCCCGACAGATTTCTGAAAAACCTTCTCCCTTTCCTCGCAGACAAGAATATCGCAGAGATGAACAGACAGGACATAAGAGAGACGGTGCGCCGTCTTTCATCCTTCACAAGCGGATGCACTACTGAAGGCGAGATGAAAAGAGCCACCGTGACACACGGCGGCGTTGATACCAAGGAAATTGACAGGAAAACCTTCCGGTCTCATCTTTGTGAGAATCTTTATCTGATCGGCGAAGTGCTTGATGTCGACGGAGAATGCGGAGGATACAACCTGTCGTTCGCATTCGCATCTGCCTTCTGTGCCTTCTCGGCGATATCGGAAAAGGAAAGCTGAGCACCGTCTATGCCGTCAGCACGTCCGGTCCATTCCACCTGCTCGTCGCCGACCATCCAGGCATTGTCATCCCGCATCTTACAGTCCTATCTCAGGAGCTATCGAAGCAAGAGCTCCGATCGTGACTTCAATAAGGTGCTCTTTCGGTATGCCGCACATCTCGCTTCCCTTCTCGATGACATCCCTGTTGACACCCGCTGCAAAAGACTTGCTGGACCATTTTTTCTTGACGGACTTGACGCTCATGCCGTTCATTCTCTCGGGCCTCATCAGTGCAGTCGCATACACAAGACCGGTAAGCTCGTCCACAGCATAGAGAATCTTCTCCATGTCACGCTCAGGTTCGACATCACTGACAAGTCCCCAGCCGTGAGAACATACGGCATGAATCATATCATCAGGTGTGTCTATTTCCTTCAAAAGTTCAGGAGCCTTTCTGCAATGCTCTTCAGGGAACATTTCCCAGTCGATATCATGAAGAAGCCCGACGATGCCCCAGTAATCCTCATCTTCACCCTTTTCCCTTGCAAAAGCCCTCATTACGGCTTCCACGCACAGTGCATGATGGTAAAGACTCTCACTTTTATTGTATTTTCTGAAAAGCTCAAGCGCTTCATCTCTTGTGATCATAATTCACCTCCATGCTGGAGAATATAATACGGCAGAAAGGATTTGTTAATACAGAAAACAGCAGAACTTTCAATCAAGAGTATCAGGATACCAGCCATCAGGCGCTGTTTCTTTTTCAAACAGGCATTCTCTCAAAACTGATGTCGTTATTTTCCTGCTGAAATCAGCACATTGTTTTAATTCATTTGTAAAGCGGCCAATCGGAAAAAGAACGCCAATTCTTTTATTGAGACTGAGACTGCGAATTGTTTCTATTGCTGGTATTATATCAGTATCCCCTGAAACAAGAATTGCTGTATCGTAATTTCCCAGAACAGCTTCTGATACCATTTTAAGTGCAATATTAACATCAGTTCTTTTCTCTTCATGAGATTTGAATACCTGACCACACAGTTTACAATAAATGCTTTTTTCTTTGAACTTTCCAAGTACAGGAATAACATTTTCCTGACGAAGTCTGTCTATATACTTGTTATGTTTGACAGCTTTCATAGGATCTGGATGCCATGTTGCTATTGCAGAAAAATAATACACAGCGACAAGCTCTTCTTTATCCAGATTGATATATTTTTCGCATAATTTCTTAATATTCAACCATCTGCATTCAGGTGCATTGGATTTTAAGCTATGATATAAATTAAATCCATCAATAAAGAAAGCAACCCTGTTCACAAAATCCTCTTTACAAAAAAAACCTCACCCTTTGGTGAGGGGCCAGCAGAGCTCTCCCTGCTGGGATGACATCTTATTGTTAGTAAAAATTCACGAAATTGTCAATAAATTATGTGACAAGATTCTCAGCCAAGCAGCTTCTTACTTCTTTTGTATCTGTATCCCGTGAATGAAATCGCCCAGTTGCACAGCCATCCGGCAGGAACCGCATACCAGACCACCTCGACACCGATGAGTGGAGCGAGAGCGAACGATGAAATGACTCTTACAGATAGATTCACGAGATTCGCGAAAGTGAAAACCTTCACATCCCCGCTTCCCCGCAGAAGCCCGTCTGTGGACATCTTGAAACCAATGACAGCGAAGAACCAGCCGATGAACGTAAGATAATCTTCACCTGTCCTGTAGGCTGCAAGCGTGCCTTCGCCTCCGATGAACATTGAAATGAGCTGATGTGAGAAAAGCTGGAGGATCAGGCATTCCAGAAGTGCGAAGAAAAGCACCATCAGATAAGTCATATGGTAGCCTTTCACAACTCTGTCTTCCTTTCCTGCACCGAGGTTCTGTGCAGTATACGAGCTGAGTGTGTTTCCGATTGAAACCATCGGAACCGTCGCAATGTTCTCTATCCTCATTCCGGCGGAGTAGCCGGCAAGGACTTCACTGCCGAAACTGTTGACGACACTCTGCACCAGCATCATTCCTATGGATACCGTCGACTGCTGGATTATGGAAGGAATGGCAAGACGCACCATGCGGGTGAAAATGCCGCTGTCAAACAGCCTGCCTGCTTTTCCCTCCATCGCATTGATATTCCTGAGGAGAATCGCAAATGAAATACATGCGGAAAGCGCCTGTGCAATAAGGGTTGCCCATGCGGCACCGGCGATTCCCCAGTTGAAAACTGCAACCATGACAAGATCAAGGATGACATTCAGGAGTGATGAGAAGATAAGCAGGTACAGGGGGATCTTCGACTTTCCAAGCGCATTGAAGACAGATGAGAGCACATTGTACATGAAAAGAAAAGGAAGACCGAGAAAATATATCCTCAGGTAAAGCACCGCATCAGAGAGTATGTCCGTCGGGGTGTTCAACGCATTCATTATCTGGGGCGAGAAGATATAGCCGAAAAGTGCAAGAACCAGAGACAAGACCATAAAGGAAACAAGCGAGGTGCTTATGCTTCCCTTCATTGAATTATAATCCCGGGAGCCGAATGCACGGCTTACAAGAACGGAAGAACCTACCCCGCCTCCTATGGCAACTGCAATGAAAACGCTTGTCAGGGAATATGATGCCCCGACAGCGGCAAGCGCCTTCTCGCCTATAAAGCGTCCGACAATGACAGAATCCGTCATCGTGTAAAGCTGCTGGAAAAGATTCCCCAGCATCATCGGAAGTGAAAATATGATGAGAGCCCTGAGCGGGCTGTAGTGGATAAGATATTCCTTGTCCTGCATGACAGAAAAAGAGATTACTCTCTTTGAGATCAAGTTGCAATGCGCTAAAATCAGTAATCAGGGAGGATTTTTCAATGTCTGCTTACCGCATCCTGCAGATTGACAGCCACACATACAGGATAGACGAGGAAGGTGTCAGGTTCTTCCTCCTTGAAGGAAACAAGAAAGCCCTGCTTATCGACAGCGGCATGATGGTGCACAATGCGAAGGAAATCGCCGGGACTCTCACCCCGCTTCCGCTTCTTCTTCTCAACACTCATGGCGATATCGACCATGTGGGAAGCAATGATGAATTCGGATCTTTCTACATGAATGATGCCGAGGCATCAAACTATTACAACGTACAGAAGAAAAAAGGTGTCATCATTCCTCTTGAAAACGGCGACATACTCGATCTCGGTGACAGGAAACTTGAAATCATCACTCTCCCCGGCCATACGCCGGGAAGCATAGGTGTGCTTGATGCCTCACGCGGCTGGCTTTTCAGCGGAGACCCGGTTCAGGACGGCAGCATCTTCATGTTCGGCGTCGAAAGGGAGATGCATGCATACATCCGCAGTCTTGAGAAACTTGAAGGCTATATGGACCGTTTTGATCTCATTTTTCCATCCCATGGAACATGTCCCCTCACCCCTGATTATATTCCCCGTCTGAAGGAAAAAGCAGAAGAGATTCTTGAAGGGAAGACAAAAGGAGAGGTCATCATGATACACGGCATGAAAGTCATGAAGCACGACGTATCAATTGCATCCTTCCTGCTTGATGCACAGGAGGATGATGAGAATGCCTGAACATACCTCATACAGAATATGCAGCGGAACCTGGCAGATCAGCGAATTCAATCTCGTCAATTTCTTTCTTGTGGAAGGTGATGAAAAAGCCGCTGTCATAGACACGGGATGCGGACTTGGCAATGCACGCTCTGCAGTGATGAAACTTACTGACAAGCCGCTTTCAGTACTGCTCACCCACACTCATTTTGACCATATGGGAGGAATATACCGCTTCACGGACTGTCCTGTTTTCATGAAGAGCGATGAGGAGGGAAAACATACTTTCTCCCTCGGTACAGGCAAGCCTTTCCTGAAACACTATGTTGAGACACGTGCTGCAGTACTCATGAAGGGAAAAGAAGCTGAGCTTCTCTCCCTTATTCCATCTGAGGAGACCGATGTGCCATTCTCTTTCAGCGAGCTCGATGATGGAGATATCATCGATCTTGGAGGACGCACTCTGGAATGCATTGCAGTCCCGGGCCATACAGCAGGCAGCCTGTGTTTTCTTGACAGGAAGGAACGCCTGCTTTTCAGCGGAGACTGTGTCAACAGGAGTGTGATCCTGCCGCGTCAGAAAGACGGCAGCATGCGCATTGTGAAGCAATACCATGACTCGCTTATGAAACTGATGAAAAGGGAAAAAGAATTCGATAAAGAAACCTCAATTTGCGGGACTATAGTCTAATCCTCAACCTTCCTCTTTGGAGGTCTGCCCCTCCTCTTCGGAGCAGGCTTGGGAACAGGAACAG
>CASFTW010000038.1 GCA_949297785.1 uncultured Spirochaetales bacterium | reverse complement strand
AGGAAGAAGATCGCAGAGATTGCTGATGCTGTCTCTTTCAATCCCTGGACCATCTCCCTTCCTGTTCACCAACCTAAAAACTGAAAGTTACAGTTTAATAATACGGCATCTGCCGGAAAGGGAAGGTGATTCCTTCCTGCAGACTTGTTTTCCATGTCTTTTTTCAAATTATTCTTGAAACAAAAGCGGACATGGTGTATAAACTGAGGTGTGAACCGGTGTGAGTCCGGTCCTTATTCAGTAATAATAAATCCATACAGATTATATTTCCTGATTAAAACATAAAACATACGAATCTTTATATAATTTTGGAGTTTACCAGGTGTCCTCAGACGAATTGTTTGAAAGTGAAGAACAGGCAGGTAATGAAAACGCAGCTGCCAGAAAAGTCAGGGTAGTGCGCAAAACTCGCAGTGTGAAAGTAAAGGTGAAGGCAAAAGACGAAGAGCCTTCTCAGAATGAAAAGGCCGGGAGCACAGATGAAACCCCGGCTCCCCGCAAGAGAGGCAGAAAGCCCAAGGCTTTGAAGATGAAAGCGAATGAGGATTCCACACCGGATCTTTTCCCTTCTGCTGAAAATGCAAGTCCGTCCGGATCTGCACTTCCTCCCGAAGCAGAAAACGGCGGTGTGCAGCCGGATGAAAAGACTGTGGAAATGCCATCTGATACGGCAATGGAGGCTGATGCGGAAAATCCTGCGGAGACAGAAGCTCCCGTACAGGCATCCGCACAGGATGGTGCTGCAGAGGCACCGGATGAAAGCCAGAGCCAGAATGGTGCAGATAGGAAGAACCGCTATTCAAAGTTCCAGAAGAAAGGAAAAAAAGGTGACAAGGTGCAGAAGCAGAGCGAGCCGGCCGTTCCGGATGTCAATCTGGATGAGAACCCGGATGCGCCGAAGCTGTTCATTTCCGATCTCACGGTCCTCCCGCTTGACACCCTCCGTTCTCTTGCCCGTGAGAAAGGCATAAGTGAAGATACCATTCTTGACTGCCGCAAGCAGGACCTCATCCGTGAGATGGCCAAGCTGCATGCAGCTTCCGGCGGTGCCCTGATGACTGAGGGTGTGCTTGAAGTCCTGAGCGAAGGCTATGGCCTCATAAGATATGCCGTCAACAGTTATATCGGCGGTACAGAGGATGTGTATGTTTCCCACAATATGATCAAGACATGCGGCCTGAGAACCGGAGATACCGTTTACGGTCAGGTTCGCTCCCCGCGCGACAATGAAAGATTCATTGCGATGATCCGTGTCATAACAGTGAACGGACTGAGTGCGCAGGAGGCGAAACTCCGTGTTCCTTTCGATTCCCTCACTCCGCTTTTCCCGGATGAGAAGCTGCACCTTGAGTATCCATCCGACCTGGAGCATCCAGAGAATATGGATATCTCGACAAGAGTGGTCGACCTTTTCTGTCCGATCGGAAAAGGACAGCGTTCTCTTATCGTGGCACCACCGAGAACAGGAAAGACCGTTCTCATGCAGAAAATTGCCAATGCGATCACGACGAATCATCCTGAAGTCAAACTCATAGTCCTTCTTGTCGATGAACGTCCCGAAGAAGTCACCGACATGAGACGCAACGTAAAGGCCGAGGTTGTCGCTTCCACATTTGACGAGCAGGCATCCCGCCATGTCCAGGTTGCCGAGATGGTGATAGAGAAGGCGAAGCGCCTTGTCGAACTGCATCAGGATGTTGTCATCCTTCTTGACTCGATCACCCGTCTTGCACGTGCTTACAACCAGACTGTTCCGGCATCAGGCAAGATTCTTTCCGGCGGTGTTGATTCAAATGCGCTTCACAAGCCCAAGAGATTCTTCGGAGCTGCGAGAAACATAGAGAACGGCGGGTCTCTCACAATCATATCGACTGCGCTTATCGAAACCGGCAGCCGCATGGATGAAGTCATCTTCGAGGAATTCAAAGGCACCGGCAACAACGAGATCGTGCTTGACAGGCGTATGGCTGACAGCCGCAAGTTCCCTGCAATCAACCTGAAAAAGTCGGGAACCCGCCGTGATGATCTTCTCCTCACCAAGGATGAGCTCGCCCGTCTCTGGCTGCTCAGGAATGCTGTGTCGAATATGGATGACAATGACATGTCAGTGTTCTTGATTGACAAGATGAGGAAAACTCATAATAATAAGGAGTTCCTGAGTTCTATGAGCGCAAGTGCCGTCAGCAGTGCTTCGTTTACGGCCAGTTCATACTACAAATGATGTCAGGCGTTCTGTGAAAGCAGAATGCATTATGATAGATGATAAGGAGAAAAGAAAATGAAGAAGGACATTCACCCTGATTATCAGCTTCAGGAGATCAAGTGCTCCTGCGGCAACGTGATCAAGACAAAGTCAACAGCAAAGAATCTTACCGTTGAAATCTGTTCTGCATGTCACCCGTTCTTTACAGGTACACAGAAGCTTGTCGACTCAACAGGACGTGTTGAGCGCTTCAACAAGAGATACGGCAGGAAAAACTGAAAAAACAAAGATTGTAAAGACAGCGGTTGCAATTCATATGCTCCGCTGTTTTTTTATGATTTTGTGCCTGTGAATTCATGTTTGCATAAAACCCGCAGGACGTATTAGAATTGTAATAAAAAACGAAGAGGGGATGAAATGGAGAAAGTAGCAGCATTCCATGAGCTGAACTACAAGAAAAAGGTGGAAGTCCTGGCTCAGGTGCCGGGAGTCGTGACGCTTATGGGCGCATTCTCGGACTTCTGCAACGGCTACTGCATTGCCGGCACCGGCGCTCTCGGTCTCAGGGTGGCAATGTCCGCCAGAGACGATAATCTTGTGCGCGTTTATGATGCAACCAAAAGCGACAAGAAGCACTTCAACCTCAATTCACTGAAATACAGGAAGGAAGACCGCTGGGCAAATTATGTAAAAGCGGTGTTTTCTATCCTCAGCGAGGAGGGCGTCACATTCCCTCACGGTTTTGACATCACTCTTAAAGGTGCCCTGCTTTTCTGCGATCAGCTCACAGTCTCATCTGCTGTCATAATGGGCTGCCTGATGGCAGTGGACAGCGCACTTTCCCTCTCTCTCGGCAAGAAGGAGCTCATAAGACTCTCCTACCGTGCGGCAACGGCATACTGTGCTGTTCCCATAAGATTTCGTGACCTTGTGACTCTTCTGTATGCCCAGAAAGGCAAAGTCCTTTATTTCGATCTTCAGAGCGTTTCATATGAGCTTATAGACTGGCCGTTCACCGAAAGCCAGTACGGCATGATACTTGATCCGTCCCTTCCTCCCCAGATCCTCCGTGAGGAGCTGGAAGAGAAGAGAATTGATGCCAGACTGTGCTGCAAGGAACTCAAGAAAAGACTCCCTGCCGATTACAAGCTCAGAAATTACCCGGTGAAGGATCTTAAAAGCCATATCATAAAGGATCTGGATGAGCATGTGCGTCATACCTGCGAGTACGTGATAACAGAAAGCCAGATCGTGCAGAAAGGCCGCAATGCGATAAAGGAGAAAAAAGCCAGATCATTCGGACGCTACCTCAATGACCTGTATATTGGAATGAGGGACGTTTTTGATGTAACATGTCCGGAGGTGGACTGGCTGATCAAGAGAGCCGGAGAGGCCGAAGGAGTGTACGGTGCTTCCTATGTCAGCAACGGAGCTTCCGGGTCAATCTTCATGATACTTGAGGAAGACGGGGAGGCTGCCATAAAGAGCTGCATGGATGAATTCAAGAGAATCTTTGATTTCACGCCTGAGACAAGACCTTTCAACCCCGGCGGTCCTGCAGCGGTCCTGAGGGATTTCGATGAAAATACTGCTGGTCAATGATGACGGATATTCAAAAGAAGGAATAAAGGTGCTCGACAGGGCACTGAGTACGGCCGGACATGAAGTCTGGGTTGCAGCTCCTTCCTCAAACAGGTCGGCGCAGAGCCATTCCATGAGCCTGAGCGGTGTGCTGGAAATGACAGGTTTCGCTCCGCAGCACTATCACTGCTCGGGATCTCCTGCCGACTGCATCCTGTATTCACTCAAGGGAGGTCTTTTTCCATCCCTTCCGGATCTTGTCGTCTCCGGGATAAACTACGGCTATAACTGTTCAAGCGACATACTGTACTCCGGTACCTGCGCTGCTGCCTGCGAGGCCGTGCTTCAGGGGACGAGAGGCATTGCTCTTTCCCATGAAGCGGATGAGAAGGGCTGCTACGAGTTTGAACGCGTGTGTGCGTTTTTCGTCAGGAATCTTGAGAAACTTTATTCCCTTACCGGTGATGACTGCTATGTGAATATCAATTTCCCTCCTCATTTCAGACAGGAGGTGGAATATGCCTCAGTCGGGCGCATCTTCTATAATGACATTCCAGAAATAATCGATGAGAAAGACGGAAAGAAGCTCCTGCGTCTCAAGCCAGGTCCCGTCAGGAGGGATCTCACTTCGCAGGGTATCAAGACGGATATCGAGATCTGCATGGAAGGCAAAATCTCACTTTCAGTTCTGAAAGTCAATCCGCATGTCGATATGGATGCTCACCATGCCGTAACGGAGCTCTGCCTCTCATGAAATGGTGGGAGGATATATGTACGGGCTGCGGTCTGTGCTGTCATGAGAAAGTGAAGGTTGCTCCCCGTTCATATGTCCTTTATCTCAACAGCCGCTGCGCTTTCCTCTCCGATGACAATAAATGCACGGTATATGATAAGCGGTTTGAGAAATGTCCTTCATGCCGGAAAATGACACTCTTTCGCGCTGTTTTCGCCTCATGGCTTCCTCCTTCCTGTGCGTATGTCAGGTGGGCAGAGAAACACCACATAAGATTTGCCCGCCGCTGTGAGTGGACATGCGAACTTGACGAGCTGTGATAATAGCTATAATTTTAAATCGCTTCACGGCATTTTTCAGGAGATATTATGTCAACGATATATATGGATAACAACGCGACCACCCAGCTTGCACCGCAGGTGGCCTCCATCATGGCTGACAACCTTGCGCTGTACGGCAATGCATCATCGATGCATGAGCTCGGCCGCAATGCATACAGCGGAATCGACTGGGCGAGAAAGATGTGTGCCTCTCTCATAGATGCAGAAGAGGACGAGATTTATTTCACAAGCGGTGCCAGTGAATCGAACAACACGGTTTTCAACACCATGAGGGATATCATAGACTCGGGAAGCGTGAGAAACAGGATTATCACGACCACGGTAGAGCATCCGTCAATCATGGAAGAAGTGAAATATCTTAAAGGAAAAGGGTATAAGATCGATCTTGCTCCGGTTGATGAGACAGGAATGGTGAAGGTGGACGAGCTTGAGAAAATGCTCGGCGGCGATGTCCTCCTGGTAAGCGTCATGACAGGCAACAACGAGACCGGAACCATCCAGCCTGTCAGGCAGATAAGCGCTCTTGCACATGCTGCGGGGGCTTTCATGCATTCCGATGCCACCCAGGCGGTCGGCAAGATTCCTCTCAGCGTGAAGGATATGGACCTTGACTATCTGTCGATGTCCGCCCATAAATTCTACGGGCCTAAGGGCATCGGCGTCCTGTATGCAAGGAAAGGCAAGGCTCTCACTCCGTTCGTGCATGGCGGACATCAGGAGAAGGGATTCAGGGCCGGAACCTACAATAATCTCGGCATAATAGGAATGGGAGAAGCCGCCCGTCTTGCAAAGGAAGACATACAGAAGGAGCATGATTATCTCTGGATGCTGAGGGAGAGACTCAGAAACGGAATTGTTGAGAATATACCAGACGTTGTCATCAACGGAAATCAGGAACACTGTCTGCCGGGCACGCTGAACGTGTCCTTCCCCTGTGCTGAAGGCGAATCGATCCTCCTTTATCTTGATATGGAGGGAATAGAGGTCTCCACCGGCTCCGCCTGTGCCACCGGAAGCCTTGAGCCGAGCTATGTACTGCTCGCCTGCGGCCTTGATGTCGAACTTGCGCACGGGTCCATCCGTTTCTCGCTCGGCCGCTATAATACGGTCAGTGATGTTGATACCGTAATAGAAAAACTGCCTGCGATCATAAAGAAAGTCAGGTCAATGTCAACAAGGAAGGTGTGATATGGAAAACAAGAGTTTTGTGGCCCAGTGGGTCTATACCGATACAGTCAAGGATCATTTCATGAATCCGAGGAACATCTGGAAGGATGATGAGGATTTTTCTGCGGACGGGACGGGAGAGGTCGGCTCTCTTGCCTGCGGCGACCAGATGAGGGTAGGCATAAAGGTGAAGGATGGAAAGATAAGCGATCTCAGATGGCTCACATACGGATGTGCTAGTGCCATTGCATCAACGTCAATGATGAGCGAGATGGCTATCGGAATGAGCCTTGAGGATGCCTATCATCTCACTCCTGATATGATAACCCGCGCCCTCGGAGGCCTGCCTGAGCACAAGTTTCACTGCTCTGTGCTGGGAGACAAAGCCCTCAGGGCCGCCATTGACGACTACCTTGAGAAGAACGGCCTTCCCAATCCGTATAAGAACAGCACTGCAAAGATCCTGTGCGAATGCAAGGGAGTGACTGATGTCCGGATCGAGGAGCTCGTCAAGAGCGGCAAATGCCTCACCTTCGAAGCTCTGAGCGCCGAGACCGGCTGCTCAACTGCCTGCGGCAAATGTAAAAACAGGATCATCGAGGCTCTTGAAGAGTTCAGGCATATCTACAGCAAGTAATCACAGCTTATGGCAGCAAGTATATTCAGGGATGAAGTCAGGGACGTGCTTTTCAGGAAGGCACGTCAGTGCACGAAGAAGAATGAAGTTGTCAGGGTGTCTCCTGCCGGAGAATGGGATCCTGCCAGGCTGAAGAAGCTGCGCTCGGCCCTTCATATCTCACAGGCTGTGCTTGCAGATATAATGGGGGTGAGCAAAGCCGCTGTGATCGCATGGGAACATGGCGTGAATGTCCCCTCAGGTGCCTGTGCCCGCCTTCTTGACATCCTTCATGCCTATCCCGATATCCTGCTGGAAGCCGGGGTGGTCACGATACATGAATTCGAGAGAAGAAAATACAGACCGCGTCCGGGAAAGGAGAAAAGTGATGGAGTATAAGAGCTTTTATGATTCTCCCGTCGGACGGATTGTGATGGTCAGCGACGGCAATTCGCTTTCCTATCTCGGCTTTGAGGAACAGAGATTTGTAAATCCACTTCTTCCTTCTCTTGCTGAAAGACAAGACCTTCCTGTCACTTCAATGGCGAAAGAGTGGCTTGATATCTACTTCGGCGGCAAGGATCCCGGTTTTTCCGTGCCTCTCTCACTGACAGGAACGTCTTTTCAGAAGACCGTGTGGGAAATTCTTCTCACGATTCCGTTCGGCACCACCGTATCATATTCCGATGTGGCTTCCCTTGCAGCCTGCAGGCTTTCAAAGGACAGGATGTCATGCCGTGCGGCAGGCGCTGCTGTCGGACACAATCCTGTCTCAATCATTGTCCCCTGTCACAGGGTTGTCGGAAAGAACGGCAGCCTCACCGGCTACGGGGGCGGTCTTGCAAGAAAGATAATGCTTCTTGAAACGGAAGGCATTGACACTTCAGTTTTCAGCATGCCGCAGCACTTTCATGCCTTCAATCAGATCGCCCGGGATCTCATGCATTGATGGACACTGTTTCCCATAAGTTCTAATATTCATTCCATGGTTGTACGCTTGCTCGGACTTGGAGCTGTCGGCGCGCCGCTTGCCGTCGCCCTGGCTCCTGTATCATCATTCGGGATTCTCCTGTCTCAGGACAGAGTGGCAAAGTATGAGGCTGAAGGCTGTACTGTCAACGGAATCCGTTATGACTTTCCCATAATAAAGGAAAAGGAAAGTGCGGATCTCATAATCATTGCATGCAAGAATACTGATCTTGCAGATGCCCTGGATGTGATCGCGCCGCATGTGGGAGAGAACACATGCCTCATGAGCCTTCTCAACGGAATGGAAAGCGAGAAAGTGCTCAGTGAACGCTTTTCCTCGTCCAATGTGATATATTCTTTTATCACGAATCTCTCTTCGGTGAGACAGGGACGCAAGATAGACTGCTTCTCTCCGAAAGGCGGACTTGTCCTTTTCAACGAGAAAGACGGGGAGCCGAGCCGCCGCATCGAGGCGATTGATCAGCTTTTCACCCGTGCCGGAATCTGGCACGGAATGCCTCATGACATCATTCACGAGATGTGGTGGAAATTCGCTTTCAACATCTGCGTGAATTCCCTTTCTGCAGTGATGAACCTCACTTACAGCGATATGAACTCGAATGAGAGTTTCTACCGTCTTGTGAGGATGCTTTACAGGGAAATAAGAGCCGTTGCCGCTGCACAGGGTATAATCCTCTCTGACAGGGATGAGGAGAAATGTTTTGAAATCCTGCAAAACATGGACGGTCCGGGAAAAACAAGCATGCTTCAGGATATTGAGGCTCACAGGGTGAGTGAGAACCGCTATTTCTCACTTTCCCTTTCCGATATGGGGCGGCGGCATTCAATCGCCACGCCGCTGTGCGATTTTCTCTATCAGCTTGTGGAGGCAAAGTCATATGCAGGGCAATCTTAACAGGGCGCTTCTTTATGAAACCTTATGCAGCCTTTCTTCCGGCAATGAGAAAAAGGCTTACGGGCTTTACTGCGATGCTGCAGCCGTGTGCAGTGTCAGCCAGCCTCTTTTCAGCATAATGAAGGAAGTGATGAGCGTCACAGGTCTTCCGGATTCTGCGATAAGCAGTGCGTACAATACTGTGAAACACAGCTTTGATTCCTATCCTTTCAAGTATGAGATACTCTGCCGTGATGATCCTCTTTTTCCTCAATCCCTCAGTGACATTCATTTCCTTTATCTCTTCGGCAACACTTCCCTGCTGGAAGGTGAGAGGGTCACGCTTCTCGGAATGAGAGGTCCCACGGAGGATGCGAGGCTTGATGCCGTTCATGCCGTGGGCGAGCTCAAGAGTGCCGGGGTGACTCTGATGACAACTCTTGATACGGGGCTTGATGCATATATCTCCCGTTATGCTTTCAACCAGAAACTCAGGCAGATCATAGTTCTTGCCTCTCCTCTGCACCAGTGCATTCCGCAAGCTCAGCAGGATCTCATGGTCGGTATAGCGAATTCCGGTCCGCTGGGGCTTCTTGTCTCGCCTTTTGCGCCGTGCCGCAGGGCGCAGAAGTGGTTCACCGTTCCGCGCAATGACGTGCTTGCCGCATTGAGCCGCACGATTGTCATAATTGAGGAAAAGGACGGAGGACCGCTGTGGAAACTGTGTGCCAAGGCCTCAGATGCGGGCTGCCGGATCATGATCGCGAACACCTGCGCATCCAATCCGCTTTATTCCTATGCCGCCTCATTTGTGAGCCGGGGTGCATCGCTGTACAGGAAGAATGATCTGAAAAAGATGTTCTCATCTGCTGTGCAGAGAAAAAGAGAGAAGAAGAAAGATGACGGACAGCTTGAACTGTTCTGATGAAAATCATTATACTCACAAAGACTGTTTTTAAAGGAAATCTGAATTATGAAGGCATTGACAGCAAACGAATTAAGAAAACTTTATATCGACTTTTTCGTCTCAAAGGGACATAAGCAGATCTCAGGGGCTTCCCTGATTCCAGAAAATGATCCGACCGTGCTTTTCACCACAGCCGGAATGCATCCGCTCGTACCTTATATCCTCGGTGCAGAGCATCCTGCAGGCAAGATGCTTGTCGATTACCAGAAGTGTATCCGCACCGGCGATATCGACAGTGTGGGAGACCCGCATCACCTCACATTCTTCGAAATGCTCGGCAACTGGTCTCTCGGTGCATATTTCAAGAAGGAAGCAATCAGATACAGCTATGAATTCCTGACAAAGTATCTTGAGATAGATCCCGAAAAGCTTTCAGTCACCGTCTTCGCAGGTGATGAGAACGCTCCACGTGATGACGAGGCTGCCGGAGTATGGAAGTCTCTGGGCATTCCCGAGGAGAGAATCTACTTCATGCCCAAGGAAGACAACTGGTGGGGACCTGCAGGAGAGACCGGTCCGTGCGGTCCTGATTCCGAGATGTTCATTGACACAGGCCGTCCGGCATGCGGACCTGACTGCAAGCCCGGCTGTTCATGCGGAAAGTATTTCGAGATCTGGAACGACGTTTTCATGGGCTACAGAAAGGATGAGAACGGCGCCTACAATGAAATGGAGAGAAAGTGCATCGACACCGGTATGGGGATTGAGAGAACAATCGCCATCCTGCAGGGTAAGAAGAGCGTATACGAAACCGAAGTCTTCACTCCGATCATTGCGAAGGTTGAAGAACTGACAGGCAGGAAATACGGCAGCAATGAAGATGATGACACTTCGATAAGAATCATCTCGGACCATATAAGGACAAGCGTGTTCATCCTCGGAGATCAGAGGGGAATGGCTCCTTCGAATGTCGGTCAGGGCTATATCCTCCGCCGTCTCATCAGAAGGGCAGTGCGCCATGGAAGGAAACTGGGTGTCGATCATGCATTCCTTTCCGATATCGCACAGGTGGTGCTGGATCTCTATCAGGAGGCATATCCCGAACTGAAGGAAAGGAAGGACTTCATCTTCGATGAGCTCAGGAAGGAAGAGGCGAAGTTCTCCGAAACCCTCGTCAAGGGCGAGAAGGAATTCGAGAAGATGCTTCCCAACCTGATGAAGGGAAACAGCAGAGTCATTTCAGGCCGTCTTGCATTCAAGCTTTACGATACATACGGCTTCCCGATCGAGCTTACACAGGAGCTTGCAAATGAACACGGCTTCACTGTGGATGTGAAAGGATTCGAAGAAGCTTTCCAGAAGCATCAGGAGATCAGCCGCGCAGGAGCTGAAGGCCAGTTCAAGGGCGGTCTTGCCGATCACAGCGAGTCCACCACTGCTCTTCACACCGCAACCCATCTGCTTCATAAGGCTCTGAGCGTTGTCCTCGGCGGTTATGTAAAGCAGCTAGGTTCAAACATTACGGCTGAACGCCTCAGATTCGACTTCAATCATCCATGTGCTCTTACGAAAGAAGAGCTCAAGAAGGTCGAGGATATTGTCAATGAGCAGATTCAGAAGGATCTTCCCGTCACATGCGAGACCATGAGCGTTGACGAAGCCCGTGAACAGGGCGCGGCTGCACAGTTTGATGCCAAGTACGGGGAACTTGTCAAAGTGTATTCAATCGGCGACTTCTCCAAGGAAGTATGCGGAGGACCCCATGTCGAGCATACCGGTACCATGGGCCACTTCAGAATAGTGAAGGAACAGTCTTCCAGCGCCGGAGTCAGAAGAATAAAGGCCGTGCTTGAGAAATAATTAGCCGGATCCGTCAGTTTTTGTGTATTGGTTTATATGGAACATGTAAAGACAATACTCAAAAACGGAATCAGGAATATCAATCTGGTTGCACCGGATGTGCGCTGCAGCAGCAGGGCGAGGGAGAAAATCCTCAGCTTCGGTTTCAAGGGCCTGACACTTATTGAAGGCCGTGAATGGAAAAATGACAGCGGCTGGTGCAACATGGTATGTTACTCATCGAAGGATGAGGAGCTCATAACCTCTCATCTCCTTCTCATGAAAATAATCGGGCCGCACTGCCTGGACAGCAGATGCGCCCGCGATTTCTATCATGAGCTCAGAACAGGAGACGTTCTGAATATTTCATCAAAATCACTGATGCGCAAGCTGGGCATCACTTCATTCTACAAAGCCCGCTCGATCATCACAAGCTTTGCCTCATCCGGCCTTTTCATTCCTGTTGGGGGAGAAAAAGGCCGCAGGGGACTTATTCCGTATTATTATGACGGCAATGATGTCAGGATCCTTGTCATCAGACATCTGCTTTCACTGGGCTATGAAGTCACTTTTACCCCGTCACTCATAAAAGCAAGGCTCGGTTCATCTTTCCTTGCTGTCGGCGAGGATATTGATTCCCTGAACAGCATTAACGGGAAAGTATCCAAGATACTCATTTCCCCGGACAGTCCCGTCATCAATTTTTCATCTATCAGGAGCTATACACTTCACTCCTTTCTGTCCTCCTGTACCTTTTCATGACACATTTCAGTCCTTGTCTCCGTCTTCTCAGGGTCATGACGGCCCTTAAAATGCCCTGATGCGCTCTGTGTGTATCAGAATGACCCGAAATGAGGATGGATGAGATGGAATGGGAAAAGTGTTAAGATGTAAGTTGTTGTATTAAAAGGAAATGAAAAAGTTGGCACACCTGATGCAATATCATTGGTGCAGAAAAAAAGAAATGAAGGAGGCCATAAGATGGCAAGAGATATTACAAGATACGAAAGAAATCTGATGAAGGACATGGACCACTGGTTTGACTCCTTCTTCAATACCAGAAAGGTACCGAGTGTTGACATAAGAGAAGGAAAGGATTCATACACGGTCAGGGCCAGCCTTGCCGGTTATAACGAGGATGCGATAAAGGTGTATGTGGAAGACCATATTCTCCATATCTCGGGAGAAGAGAAAGAGGAGAATAGGGAAAAGGACAAAGAGAATAAGAAATACATCGTGAAGGAGAGAAAGGTGACAAGCTTTGAGAGAAGCTTCAGCCTGCCGGAAGATGCAGATGAGGAGAAGCTGGAAGCCCGTTATGCAAAAGGAATTCTCAGCATAGAGATTCCGAAGAAGGTGAAGGCTGAACCGAAGAAGATAGAAGTCAGGATAAACTGAGGAGGATAGGAGATACTATGAGATATTACTACAACACATATGACCCGGTATGGGGACTGAACAATA
>CASFTW010000037.1 GCA_949297785.1 uncultured Spirochaetales bacterium | reverse complement strand
TATGCTGCCGTATTCCGTTTCCAGTTCATCTGTCAATGCGGCACCTCCGCTGTTATATAAAGATTCGGAACTATTTTTGTGTTCCATATCTCTATACAAGAAAATGTCCGTTTTCGGCTAAAACGAGGATACAGCACCTATGGCAGAACGGGATTTTTTCATATTAGCGGAAGATTCTGTCAAGCACGACCTGATTGTTTCTCCATTTGTTCTGGGCCTTGACTCTCAGGTCCAGAGTGAGCGAGGAACCGGGGAAAATGCGTTTTATTTCCTTGAAACTTTCCTTTCTGATCCTTTTTATGTTCTCTCCGCCTTTTCCCACTATTATTCCTTTCTGACCTTCTCTTTCAGTGACGATGAAGGCCCTGACCCATACACTCTGTTCTTCTGCGTTGTATTCAATGTCTGCAACCTCAACATATATGACATGGGGAAGTTCATCTGTGAGCAGGTTTATTGTCTTTTCCCTTATGATCTCGGAAATACGGAACTCAAGATCCTGATCAGTATAGCTGTCAGATGGATACAGAAGATCTCCGTATGGTGCAAGGCGGAAGATTTCTATAAGTATTTCATCAACGCCCCTGTCTTCCTGCCCGCTGGCTTTGAGAACTGTGGCACTCTCCAGCTTATGCCTGAGGTAGAATTCAGCTTCTTCTATCTGCTCGGGTCTGAGTATGTCGCATTTGTTGATGACTGCGATTACAGGGACTTTTACTTTTGAGAGTATCTGAGTGATCGCATCTTCCTCGCTTCTTGCGCTTCTCGTACCGTCAAGGAGATAGAGCACCATGTCACTTTCTTCCAGACTTGCTATGGTGATCTCCTGCATCCTCCTGTTTATTTCCTTTCCGCCGAGGTGGTAGCCCGGAGTATCTGTGAAGATGATCTGGCCTCTCTGATCAGTGTATATTCCTCTTATCGCATTGCGTGTGGTCTGCGGAGTCGGTGCGGTTATGCTGACTTTCATTTCGCAGATCGTGTTTATGAGTGTCGATTTTCCTACGCTCGGGCGTCCGATCACAGCGACAGATGCGCACTTTGTCTTTTTTGTTTCGTCTTCTCTTTTCATCAGGTTTTCATTATACTCAAAGGCATGAGTGAAGAAAAGAAGAAAGAATTCCCGCAGGATCCTTCTCTCAATGAGAGGCTGCTCAAGACAAGATCTGTCATGCTTACAGGAGAGATCAGCAAGGAAAGTGCTGATCAGGTTATAAGAAACCTTCTGGTGCTCGACAGTGAAAGCAGTGATCCGATTACAATGTATATCAACAGCCCGGGCGGTGATGTTGATGCCGGTTTCGCCATTTATGATATGGTCCGTTTCATTTCATCTCCGGTTACAATGATCGGTGCAGGCCTTGTCGCCTCTGCCGCATCTCTTGTGCTCCTTGCGGTGCCTAAAGAACGAAGATTCGGTATGGAGAATTCAACATATCTCATTCACCAGCCGCTTTCGAGCATGAAGGGTGTTGCCTCTGACATAATGATCCACGCCCAGAATATTGAAAGACTGAGGGAAAAGCTTGACAGGATCATTGCTGATGCCTGCTCGAAAAGTGTTGAGGATGTAAGATCCGATACTGAACGTGATCACTGGCTTTACAGCAGTGAAGCTGTCGAATACGGTCTTATAAGCAGGATAATAAAATCCAGAAGTGAGATTCTGTAGTCGTAAGGGAGAGGACTGTCCTCTCCTTTTTTTCATAAAACGCTCTCAACTGATAAAACAGATAGCTGTAAAAGTCGTTTTTAGCCGGATTGCCTCCTGATTGTGTATATAGTTCAGGAGGTTTTTTGTGAAAATCATATCAATACTGCCGTTTTTACTGGTCCTGATGCTGTGTTCATGCGATCCGGCCATCTCAGTACATGATGACGGACTTTTATCAATTGTGACATTCAACTGTCAGACGCTCTTTGATGATATCGAGGACGGCGATGAGTTTTCTCCATATTCCCGTTATGAAGGCTGGAGCCGTGCAAAGTATGAAAAACGGATAGAAAAACTCCGTGAAGCTGTGAAAAATGATTTTGATGCCGATATCATCTTTTTTCAGGAAATTGAAAGCGGAAAAGTGTTGGAAGATCTCCTGGACTCATCTCTGAGGAGGCGCGGATATCTTTATTATGCTGTTGCAGATATAAATAATCCTATTACGGTAGGATTTATAAGCAGATATAATCCCGTATCGGTCAGCGTGCATGGCAGCGGAGAGTCAAGACTTGTAATGAGAAGTGAGTTTGTCATTGACGGCCATCAGATGATAATCTACACGTTGCATGCAAAAAGCAACAGCGGGGATGATGTGGAAAACAGAGAAGACAGAAAAAGTACCGCGTCCCTGATAAACAGCCTCGTACGCTCTGAAATGACGGCAAATGTCATCATACTCGGCGATTTCAACAGCGAACCCGGCATTTACCCAGATGATATGCTGACAATGCTTGACCCCTGTTCCAGCACAGAGATCATTGAAGAGTCTTCAATTCCTGTCTGTTATAAACCTGAACGGCTGGACAGCATGAACTTCTATGATCCTCTTCTCGATCCCTCTCTTCCTCTGAACGGGAACGGCACATATTATTACAACGGCAGTTTTTTCGATTATGACAGGATACTTTTCAATAAAAGCCTGTATGTGAATTCATCTGCTTTCAGTATTGACATACTTACCTCGTCTGGGATGAACGGAATACCTTACCGCTATGATCCCGAAAGCGGGGAAGGCTTTTCCGATCACTTCCCGGTCAAGTTGACTCTCTGCCTCTGATTGGGCAATCATATTGGTCATGGAAGAGCTTCGGGAAATACTTACAGGCGGACAGTCTTTCAGCTGGAAGGATGAGGGAGACTGCTTTTGTGCTGTTTTGAATGAAAAAGTCTACAGGGTCAGGTGTGCTGAGGATTTCAATGCCGATCCTTTCCTGCATGAATATTTCGATTATGATTTTGATTATGATGAAGCAAGAAGAGTCATTGCGTCAAAAGATGATATACTGGCTTCTGCCGTAAGACAGTTTCCACAGCTCCGTATCCTCAGACAGGATCCGTGGATTGCCCTGATCAGCTTCATACTGAGCCAGAACAACAACATCAAGAGGATAACCGGGCTTTACAACAGGCTGTGCGAGGCTTACGGACATGAAGTGGAGAAGGGGTATTACTCGTTTCCGACTCCCTCCGAGCTTGGCCGTACGAGCATTGAAGAGCTGAAGGAACTCAGGGTCGGCTTCCGTGACAGGTATATAATGGACGCCATCGAGAAATCATACATTCTTGATGAGATAAAGACCCTCCCGTATGAAGAAGCGGAGGCGAAGCTCATGACAATAAAGGGAATAGGGAAGAAAGTCGCTTCCTGTATCCTGCTTTTCGGTTTCCACCGCTTTGAAGCCTTCCCTGTGGATGTCTGGATCAGAAAAGTGCTGGCGAAATACTATCCTGACAAGACCCTTGACTATTTCAATCCTTATCCTGCGCTCTGCCAGCAGTACCTTTTCAGCTATGCGCGCAATCTGTCTCTCGAGTGAGAAAGACGGGAAGTTATTTTTTCACCTTCCCGCCCGTTTAATTTTGTAATCCAGACTGACTAAATATATTATTCCTTATATTCTCATGACTTGGGGAATTTGAGCTCATAGAAGATCTGCTCAAGTTCAAGTCCTATGTTGATATTGTGCACAACCGGAATCACACCGTCTTTCGTTCTCTGAGGCTTGAGTGTCACGGGAGAGAAGTTCATGATTCCCGTGATTCCGCTGGCAAGTAGCTGTGCATAGATGTCGGTGGCGGAGTTTTCCGGCACAGTGATGATTGCCACATTCACCTTGAGCGCGCCTATGACTTCGTCAAGTCTCGACATGGGGTAAACAGGAATGGGCTGGCTTGCATCCGAGTATACTATCGGGTCATTGTCAAAACCTGCGACTATCTTTATTCCGTCCGGTTCGAATCCTGCATAATGCATGAGAGCTTTTCCGATACGTCCGCATCCTACGACTATTACGTGCTGTTCATCACCCTTGCCGAGTATCGTCCCGAGTTTGTCTATGAGGTCTGTTATTTCATAGCCGCCCCTTTTCTGTCCGTGGATTTCAAGCTGGGAGAAGTCCTTCCTGACCACTGCGGCGCTCACTCCGGCCGCATCGGCAAGGTTATGTGCGAAAACTTTCTCAAGACCGATTGAACGGAGTCTATTTAAGGCCCGGTAATAGCGGGTAACTCTGATAAGCATGTCATTATTCATGTTCTTTAACCTCTTTTATGTGAATGTTGTAACATTTTAACGTGATTTTGGTCAATTAACTATATTGTATATATTTTACATATTCTATACATAAACATTATCTGAGGAAATGCATTTACATTCCCTTCTTATTTTTCTAAAATAGCCCTATCTATGTGAATGAAAGAAGGAGGAGTAAATGTCACAGAATTTATTTTCTGATGATTTGCTCAGTTTTATTGACGAGTGGAAGACAAAACCAGGCAATCTGATAATGGTTCTTCACAAGGTACAATCTGAGCTCGGTTACATCTCAAGAGAAGCCGCTGACGAAGTTTCACGCCTTCTGGATGTGCCTTTATCTACAATCTGGGGAGTCCTTACATTCTATCATTTCTTCAAGCTCACAAAGCCGGGCAAGTACAACATCCAGGTATGTCTGGGTACGGCCTGCTACCTCAAAGGCGGCGATATCATCGTGGAAGAGCTTGAGAAACTCAAGGGACTCAAGGTTGACAGCCTTACCGAAGACGGACTTTTCTCTCTTCAGGCTGTCCGTTGTGTCGGTTGCTGCGGACTTGCTCCTGTAATGACAATTGCAGGTGAGGTTTTCGGCAAGGTTACGAAGGATCAGATCCCGGGTATTCTCGATAAATTCAGCTGATGGATGTTGAGGATTTCCTGTTCGAAGGTGTGAAGAACAGCATCGAGGCGGGCTGCAGCAGCATAACTCTCTCATACAGGGAGGAAGATGATGAGGTGCATGTCCGTATTGCGGATGATGGAAAATATGAGGACGGGCGTGATGTGTTTGCATACGGCTGTTCCACAAAAGGAGATGACAGGGGAAGAGGACTGAGTTTGCTGAAAAGTGCATGTCCTGATGCGGTTCTGGAAAGAAAAGAGGGTTGCACATTTCTTTCCTATTCATATCCGCTGAAACTGAAAACCGGACTCAGCAGCGTTCTCCCGTTTCTTTTTTCCATGTGCTTTGCATCATCTGTCAGCCTGAGCGTGAATATTGTCAGGGATGGAATATCCAGAACTTTCAGCTCACAGGAAATGGCACAGAATGGACCTCTGGACAGGAGCGGAAGCATCATAAGAATGAAAAGAGACTTTGAGTTCTTTGACTGATTTAGAAAAAATAGGAGCATTTTTGATATGGCAAAACTGTCATTAGAAGAACTTAGAACATTGCGCAAGGATGAAAGCGAGCGCATCGCGAAGCGCAATATTCACGGCAAGGATGTCCATGTGGTAGTCGCCATGGGAACTTGCGGTATCAATGCAGGAGCTAAACTCACACTCAACAGCATCGTTGACGAGATTGAGGCGAAGGGCCTTGATAATGTCATCGTGACCCAGGCCGGATGTCAGGGAAAGTGCGAGATGGAGCCTATCGTTGAAGTTTACACACCAGCCCTCGGGGCTGTCGCATACGGCAAGGTGGATTCGAAGCTTGCAAAGCAGATTGTCGATGAACATATCATCGCAGGTAAGATTCTGACCGACCACCAAATCAAGCTGGAGGTTTAAGATGGGATTCAAGAATTATATTCTGGTCTGCGGCGGTACAGGCTGCGAATCATCAAAATCCGACCTGATTTACAAGACTCTCATTGAAGAGGCGAAGAGCCAGGGTGTGGCGGATCAGGTACAGGTAATAAAGACAGGATGTTTCGGCTTCTGCGAGCAGGGACCTATTGTCAAGATCCTTCCTGAAGATTCTTTTTACGTGAGGGTCAAACCGGAAGATGCCAGGGATCTTATCGCAGAGCATGTGATCAAAGGACGTGAGGTTACCAGACTTCTTTACAACAAGACACCGAAAAAGCCTCTTGAGGAAGTTGAGGATATTCAGTTCTATCAGAAGCAGCTGCGGGTTGTTCTGAGAAACTGCGGTGAGATCGATCCCGAGAATATTTATGATTACATCGCCAAGGACGGCTATGTTGCCCTTGAGAAGGCTCTTTTTGAAATGAGCGAGGACGACATCATTGAAGAGGTCAAGATTTCAGGACTGCGCGGCCGCGGCGGTGCGGGCTTCCCGACATGGATGAAGTGGAATTTCACAAAGCAGGCTGAAGGCGATGTGAAGTATGTTGTCTGCAATGCCGATGAAGGTGATCCCGGTGCCTATATGGACCGCTCCACGCTTGAAGGTGATCCGCATTCCGTGCTTGAGGCCATGACAATCTGCGGAAAGGCAATCGGTGCACATCAGGGTTATATCTACATCCGTGCCGAGTATCCTCTGGCAATTCACCGTCTTGAGATCGCAATGCAGCAGGCGAGGGAGCTTGGTCTGCTTGGAAAGAACATTCTCGGTTCCGGTTTTGATTATGATATCGAGATCCGTCTGGGTGCCGGTGCTTTCGTCTGCGGTGAGGAGACAGCTCTGCTGCAGTCAATTGAAGGCCACAGAGGCATGCCTCAGCCGCGTCCGCCATTCCCTGCTGTCAAGGGACTGTGGGGTAAGCCGACCGTAATCAACAATGTCGAGACATGGGCCAATATTCCGGTCATCATTGCAAAGGGCGGTGCCGAATTTGCAAAGATCGGCACGCAGGACAGCCGCGGAACCAAGGTCTTCGCCCTTACCGGAAAGGTATGCAACTCAGGTCTTGTTGAAGTTCCGATGGGAACAACCCTCAGGGAAATCGTATTCGATATCGGCGGCGGCATTGCAAACGGACGCAAGTTCAAGGCCGTTCAGACCGGTGGCCCCTCAGGCGGTGTCATAACGGAAGAGAACCTTGATACACCTATCGATTTTGGAGGACTTCAGAGAATCGGTTCCATGATGGGGTCAGGCGGTATGATCGTAATGGATGACAGCGACTGTATCGTTGATGTCGCAAAGTTCTATCTTGAGTTCACGCTTGATGAATCCTGCGGAAAGTGCTTCCCGTGCCGTATCGGCGGAAAGAGCCTTTACAACATTCTTGACAAGATCACAATCGGAAACGGTACAGAGGAGGATATCGAGGAGCTCAGGCAGATTTCCCATGCAATGCAGAAAGGTTCCCTGTGTGCCCTCGGGCAGACGGCGCCGAATCCTGTTCTCTCCACGCTGCGCTACTTCCCTGAAGAATATGAGGCTCATATCAGGGACAAGAAGTGTCCTGCCGGAAAGTGCAAGAAGCTCATCCGCTACCAGATCGATCCGAATAAGTGTATCGGCTGTACCGCATGTTCCAGAAAGTGTCCAGTCGGTGCTATTTCAGGCGAGCTGAAGAAGCCGCATACAATCAATCAGGCTGCATGTATCAAGTGCGGTGTATGCCGTCAGACTTGTAAGTTCTCGGCAATCTCAGTCGAGTAGGAGGTATTGAAGTATGTTAGTGCATTTAACAATACAGGGAGTTGAGGTTGCTGTAGAGCAGGGTTCTACAGTACTTGAAGCTGCGCTCAAGGCCGGTATCAAGGTGCCGACACTTTGCTATCATCCCGATCTTAAGCCTTTCGGCTCCTGCGGACTGTGCATCTGCAAGCAGGAAGGCTCTGCGAAAATCATAAGGGCCTGTGCCACTCCGGTTGCAGAAGGCATGAAGATCATCACCCATGACAATGAGCTGTATGAAGTCAGGAAAACCATCCTCGAGCTGATCATGAGCACCCATCCGGCCAGCTGTCTGACCTGTGTGAGGAACAACAAGTGCGAGTTGCAGAAACTGTGTGTCGAGTATGGTATCAGGGAGCAGCCTTTCGAGACCAGAATAAAGAGTCTGCCGAAAGATACTTCGACAAAGGCAATCATTCTTGATCCCAGCAAGTGCATCAAGTGCGGACGTTGTGTCCAGGTATGCCAGAGTCTTCAGGGAGTGTATGCCCTTGAATTCATAGGAAGAGGCGATGCCACCCAGATGTGCCCGGCTGCAGCTCTTCCTCTCAATGACAGCCCGTGCATCAAGTGCGGTCAGTGTGCGACACACTGTCCTGTCGGTGCAATCTATGAGGTTGATGAAGGCGGAGTGTTCCTCAGGGAAGCTTCCGCAAGCGAGAAAATCGTTGCCGTACAGATCGCTCCGGCCGTACGTGTCGCTCTGGGCGAGGAATTCGGTTTCAAGGCAGGTGAGCTCACTACAGGCAAGATCTATACCGCTCTCCGCCGTCTCGGTGCGGATTATGTCTTTGACACCAACTTCGGTGCAGACATGACCATCATGGAAGAGGGAACAGAGCTCGTTGAAAGAGTGAAGAACGGAGGCGTGCTGCCCCAGATCACGTCATGCTGCCCCGGCTGGATTGAATACGTGACGAAGTATTATCCAGATCTCATTGAGAATCTTTCCTCTGCAAAGTCCCCGATGATGATGCAGGGTGCAATAACAAAGACATACTGGGCACAGAAAAAGGGTATTGATCCTGCAAAGATCTACTCCGTCGCAATCATGCCATGTACCGCAAAGAAGAGCGAGATACACAGGGATGAGCATATGAAGAGCAGCGGCTATGATGATGTTGATCTTGTTCTCACAACCCGTGAGCTTGCCAGAATCATAAGGCAGAGAGGTATTGATTTCGCTTCTCTTCCCGAATCTGCAGCAGACAGCCCGATCGGAGAATATTCCGGTGCCGCCACCATCTTCGGTGTCACAGGCGGTGTGATGGAAGCTGCCATCAGAACTGCGTACAAGGAGATTTCCGGCAAGGATCTTTCCGATCCCGATATCATGACAGTTCGCGGTAACGGAGAGTTCAGACACGGTGCTCTTGATATCGAGGGTAAGGCTACTCTGCGTTTCGGCGTTGTGCATGGAATGGGAAATGCCAAGCCGATTCTTGACGAGATAAGAAAGGCAAAGCAGGAAGGAAAGAGGGCTCCATATGAGTTCATCGAGGTCATGGCATGCCGCGGCGGCTGTATTGCAGGCGGCGGTCAGCCCCTTGGAACTGATGATGAAGTACGCTCAAAGAGAACAAGCGGCTCATATACAGACGACAAGAAGTCTGCAGTGCGCTGCAGCCATCAGAATCCGTCCGTCATCAAGGCATATGACGAATTCTTCGGCCAGCCTCTTTCCGAGAAGGCACATCATCTGCTTCACACCGAGTACAGTCAGGTGCCTGTATACAAGAACTGAATGTTCATCTTTCAGAAAATTCCAGAGACCGGGTTGCAAAATCCGGTCTCTGTCTGTATCACGGCCTGAGTGAATTCATCATGCTGCCGGAACAGAGACCGGGCATATGTATACCCGGTCTTAAAGGAGATGCCTTACGGTTTTTCAGGTTCTTACCTTAAGAAGTGCGAGCTGTGTTCCTGAAGTGGAAACGACAAGCATTCTTGAACCGTCTGTGGAAATTGCTGCTTTCTGCGGAGAGAAGGGCAGGCTCGTCATCCCGATATATGCAAGTTCTCCGGAATCTGAAACACTGTATGTTGAAATGCTGTTGTTGCCGCTGTTCACCGCATAGAGGAAATTTTTGTCGGCAGATGTCAGCAGCTGTACTGTGTTGAGTTCACTTCCTTCGCTTCTGTTCATCTTTCCTTCCGTATCTTCTTTCAGCCCCTTGTTTATGGACTGTGCGTTGTCAGTATCGAAGAAACGGAAAGTGTCATCTTCAGCGACCACATAGCGGCTGTATTCCATGGAATCGGTTCTCAGCGGATAAGCAGCGGTCACATTACCGTCAAAGCGGATGGTCTCATCCCTGAAATACTTGAACTTGTCGTAATATGTCGTTGTTGTGATGAGGAATGGTGAATCTCCCGTGCCGATGAAGACGGCGCCGTATCCGTCTGGGTCAACACCGTATACGTCGACTTTGTCTCCAAGGTTCTGTGCGAGGTTTGCATAGTTCTTGTAAAGTGAAGAGCCGCTTGCATTGTAGAATCCTACGACAAGGTTTCTGCTTGACTGTGTCTGTATCTGTCCATAGATTGCCACATTGCCGTATTTGCCCGAGGAGATGTCATGACGCGAGATGCCGAATACCCTCTCTATTCTGTAGGTTCCGTCAAGAATCGATGACATGCCGCTGTCGGAGGAATTCTTGCTGATGTTTCCTGTTGACGGGTTATATGTATACTGGTATGTGGTTGCCTCGAGCTTGTCTGTTATAAGCAGCTTCACATCATTGAACTTTGCCGCATTGGTCGCTCCGTTCGTCATTGATATTCCCGACTCAAGGTTAAGGGAGTTCCTTATAACCGAACAGACCTGGGCTTTCTTGCTTTTGTTGTCAATGAGCAGGACATTTCCGTCGTTCATGAACTCAATGAGCATGTCATTGCTTATTTTTATGTCTCCGATATCAGAACTGGTGATTGTCTTTGCAAGGACAGGAAGACCGACTGTAGTGGGAAGCTCAGCCTCAAATGTGACGTATGCGGAACCGGCAGAACCAAGCTGTGCAGTTGATGCAACAACGTCGATACGGTGCTTGCCGGGTTCCGGAGTGAATGTGACTTCTGTTCCCGATCCGATATTATTGCCGTCCAGATACCAGAGTATGGAGACTTCACTTTCCTCAAGACCGCTTATGTTGAAGCGTATGGTGGTTTCCTTCTGGGCTTCCACTTTTGTCTTTTCGTTGAAGTCCTCAAAGCGGCATATGACGGGAACACCTGCATTGTTGATCAGTGTTATCTGTCCGCTTGACGAGTCGGATGGATCATCAAGATTGAACGGAATGTCGGCTGTGACGGTGGCATTGTTTCCGACTCTCAGCGCTTCAACGAGACCTGCAACTTTTATACCGCTGTCATAAAGGTTGGCAGTAATTGTGTATGATCCTGTCTGTATGCCGGTCTTGTTGAGTGTTGCCTTGCCTTTTGAAAGTGTTACATTTTCCTTTACGGGACTGCTTTCCTTGCTGTCCATGCTCTTGAGATAGACTTCAACCGACGGGTCTGCTGTCAGATCCGCATCCCATGTGAAGTTCAGGTTCACGCTTCCGGTTCCCACAAGCTCATTGAGTGTGACGGTTGCACTGTTGTTTTCAGCAGAGAGGGTGAATGTGTTGGTTCCCCTTACGATCACCTGTCCTTCATTGTTGCGTCCTTCTGCCGAAATCGTGTAGGTCCCGAACGGAAGGCCCTGTACGACAAAAGTGCTGCGTACTGTCGTGACATCCACCGTAGTGCTTCCGGTCAGCTTCACATAGTATGATGCGATATTGAAATCTGTATCGGCCGGAGCCAGTGTCCTGTCGGCCTTCTCGTCAAGTGTGACCTTCAGGTCTGCAGTTCTAACCGGTTCCTGACAGCCGGCCATCAGCAGCAGTGCACTCAGGGCAAGTGCCGCGAAGAGAATAGTATGGTTTCTTTTCATGTTCTGTACTGCATCTTATTCTCAAGATGCATCCTCCTGATAAAAAATTTGTCCCTATATTGCAGGCCTGTTGTGGAATTTGCAAATTTTGAATAGTATTTTTTTACCTTTTTGTCGGGGAGGTTGAACGTGAAGAAAATCGTCACACTGGCAATACCCGCACTGCTGGCGGTCATAGTGTTTGCACCTATAGAGAACAGAATACTTTACTGGTCGCTTTTCGTTGTTCTGTTTGCTCTTGTATACGTTTATCATATCATGGAGGATGTAGTTCCCATGAAGGCTGTCAGCGAAAGCCTCTCAAGTAATGATTATTTCAGCTTAAAATGCGGTTATATAAGTGTTAACGGAAATAGGGCAGATCTATTGAAGGGTGTAATGGTCATCTACAGCTGCACTGTGCTTTTCTACGTGAGGGCAGGTGCAGGGGGCGGTGCCAAGCTTGTTCAGACAATTGCCGGAGAGAGTATTGAGAACTATACGATAGGAAAGGTCGATGACTTCCATCAGGGTATCTGCTTCACCATTACGGGAGGTGAGGAGATAAAGTTCACCGGCAGGAAGTTCGCTCAGGTGGAGAAAGAGCTCAGAATGGCGCTTGAGTGGCCTGAAGAGGTGGAAATCAAACCGGAAGGGCAGCAAAAGTAGACACTTTATGAGATTTCAGGTCTTCAGACTTACGGTCTGAAGATTTTTTTTGCCTTTTAAGCCCGCCAGATGCTGTTTTTCACGGGTTTTGAACCGCATTTGATGAAAAGTGGACACACCGGCAGAATTCATGCCGCTTTGAAATAGTAAGCTTGAGGCATGAAAAGAATGTGTCTTGTTCTGCTGCTTTGCGCTCTTGCGCTTCCACTGCCGGCATTTTCCTTTTATGCCGGCTTTGATATGGCATCTCTTCTGGGCTTTGCCTACGGAAGCACGGGTATAAGCGGAGCCATTTCAGCATCCGTCGATGATGCTTTCAGGCTGAATCTCGGGTGCGGATATTATGCACCTTCTGTTTCGGCAGACAACGACATACGTTTTTTCAATGCTTTTCTGTCTGCTGATTACTTTATTTTTCCTCAGTGGGGAATATATGTCGGCATAACTGTTGCCGATCTGTTTTTCCCATACGGGCTGGACAGCGACGGAAAGGTGCGTTTCTCAAATCACATGAAGGTCGGCGTCTGTTATGATTTCCCCTTTTTCTCAGCCGATGCTTCTGTGATTCTGAGAGACCTGTCAGGTGCTGACGGTACAGCTTCAAATTATCTCTCGGCGGAAATAAGACAGCTGGACAGAGTGGCATTCTCCCTCCTGCTGTCATTCCGTTATGACTGGGAATAAATCTATATCACCGGAGGATTGAAAAATGAAGGAATTTTGCCTGAAAGGGATGAATGCCGCATTGCTTGTACTCATTTCACTTTCAACTCTTTTCAGCTGCACTCTTGATGCGAATGCAGTGAAGAATGCAGGAGAGAGTGAAATGATGGGCAGGGTGGCGCGCATGATTGATGAGCAGCTGGCTTTTCTGATGAGTGAGGATGTGGCTCATCTTCTCAGCGACGAGGAGCTTGCACTTCTCATGACGAACCCGGATGGACGCAGCATCGTATCCAGGGCACTTGAGGAAGAAGACGGGGAAAAATACATCGAGTATTCATATACTGCGGTTACGAGCGGCAACCCCGACGAGATTCTGAGAAGTGCCAGAGGTCTGATCCCTGAGGAAGAGTATGAAAAACTTGAAGCGCAGGTTGATGAAGTGCACTCCCGCTCCAGAGCGTTCTTCCTTGAAAACAGCAGGGCCATGAACAATGAACAGAGAAAAAAGTTCTACAATGAACTTCAGTCTCTGGTAGTCAAGGCCGTTGTACTTCTTACAGCGGCAGTAGTATATGCCTGCATTCCGACTGTTGTTGTCTGGGGCAAAGTGTCGGCTGCCTGTGTCGCCGCCGTCGCTGCCGGTATTCTGGCATCAGGAATCATGACGGTTGTCGGCTACCGCTCGATAGACAGCGATTCATATGACTTTCCGTCATGGCTGACAAGCGTATATGAGGATTCATTTGCGCAATGGGCTATCGCCTCATCCGTCATAACCGCCAGTGCTGCGGCGGGACGCAGTCCTGTGGTTACAGCACTCATCCTTGTTGCATTCACTGTGTATGATGTTTTTGATGAGGCAAAGGCTATGTTCAAAATTGTAAACAAATGAATGTTTCACCGAAACGGGAAGATTGAAGTAGATTTACCTCAAAAATGACAGCGGTTAAAACCGCCTTAGATTTTCCATGTGATTTCAATATTCCCGTTTGCCACCTTGATAACTTTGATTAAAGCGTCCACAACCGCCTGCTTATCCTCAAAGGAAATGTCCTGCCATTTTTTCACATGGTCGGTTATCTGTCCCATTTTGCTTTCTGTCTTAGAACAGGTAAGGGATACGATTTCTTCCTGTAAGGTCTGGCGTTCTGCGTCTAACTCGGAAACCTTGTCATTGATGTACTTCATCAAGATAGAATTTGCGCTTCCTACTTTGGAAAGTAAGTCACCTATTTCCTCGTCTATCTGTGCCAAACGGATTTTGTTCTTAGATACTTTAGGGGTGGATTGGTTTTCTTTTTCGTCGGACAGCTTTTTAAACTCGGACAGCTTATCACGAATGGCGTTTAACATATATTCTTCCAGAACGTCGGCGTAAACCGTACACCCTGTCCCTTTGCAGTTGCCGTCATGTCCTCCTTGACTGCAAACAAAGTAACGTCCCCATTTCGTTTTTGCTTTCCTGATTACCAAAGCATATCCGCAGTTACCGCATTTTACTTTCCCGGTCAGCCATGAATTTTTAGGCTTGCAGGTTTTTGTTGACTGGCGGTTACTTAGACAGCGTATCCGGCAGGCTAACCATGTGGAAGAAGAAATAAAACCTCTGTGCGGTGCTAATACAATCTCTTTGTCGGTAAGGTCGCATTGTTTTCTGGTAGTTGATACCGTCCCTTTGTAGAGATAGCAGGCATTGTAGCCCGTAAAATCACTCGCCGGGTTGTAGACGTTTGCGCCTTGACTTTTGAAGAAATTATATACATCAATGTCAGCTTCCACATATACGGGATTTCTCAGCATATCGCTTAGTCTTGCGGAGTTCCAGGAGCTTCCGCGTAAATGCTTAATGCCATGCTTATTCAGATACCGTATAATGTCGCCCAGAGAATTTGACGGGTCAGCATACATGGAATAAATAAGTTTCAGTTGTTCGCTTTCCTCCGGGACTTCTTCATACATGGAAGTACGGATATTATCAATGACCGTACTCTTTAAGCGATACCCATACGGAATACGCCCGCCCATGTAAAAGCCCCGTTTATTCCTTGCATAATAAGCGTCGGTTACTCGTTTTTGAATAGTTTCCCGTTCAAGCTGTGCAAACACAATACAGATATTCAACATGGCTCTGCCGATTGGTGTTGAAGTGTCAAACTTCTCCGTAGAGGAAACAAATTCAACATTATACTCTTGAAATGTTTCCATCATATTAGCAAAGTCCAGTATTGAACGGCTGATACGGTCTAACTTATAAACGATTACCCGCTTAATCTTCCCCGCCCGAATGTCGTTCATCATCCTTTCAAAGTCCGGTCGGTTGGTATTCTTCCCACTAAAACCTCTGTCGGCATATTCGATATAGGGGTCGCCGTGGGTTTCATACCTGCAATATTCAAGCTGGCTTTCAACGGATATACTGTCTTTTTTCTCTATTGACTGTCGTCCATATAATGCGTCATACATCATGTTTTTGTCCTTTCGGCAAAAACATAGTGCATAAGCCGCCCACACTTACATTATACCAACGGACGAATACTCTTTCAATCCGGTTAAACATATTTCTGGAATATTTTAAAAAGCTGCCGCTCGATTTCCCGTTTGGCAGCTTCCTGTGATTTCCGTAAATATTGTGGACGGCGGTTTGTTATGGTTAAGTTCATTTTCTGCTGATTGATTTCGTCTTTGTCAATCATATAAGTAACTTTATCTTCCACAAAACATACCCCCTTTGGTATTCCGTACATCTTATGAAAGACAGCAAGTACACTATTACAAGGTAAAAATGAGCTTACCGGACGGCTGTTAGCATAGCTCCACGGGACTTTCACCCCTCCGGCGGTCTGCCGAAGCTCTACCCGTTGCCTGCGACGCTTTGAACGCTCGGACTACGGCGGTAAAGGAGTATCATTGTACCGATATATGGATTATGGCGGCAGAGTTGCTAAGTCTGCTTTGGAACGCTGATATTTCCCGCTCGGTTTGTCCCTCCTTTCGTCGTCGCGTATCAGCCCAACGGCTCCCCATATATCGAACGTATCCGGTTTGCCCTATACTGCGCCGCCGTTATCTTGCGCCGCTTTCTTTGTCAAGGTTCAGGTAGTGGCTATGCTCGTCAGCTTTGGAACGGAAAAGGGGAAAAAGCGTTCCGTTGCTGATTGCAGTTATTCGGCTTTGAAAGCCAGAACAGCCAACATCAGTTTTGCTTGCAGCCGTTCACGAATATCCTCGTCCACGCCGAAATAGACGTTTCCGCGCTCGTCGTACAGCGTCCGCATGGAAAGGCGGGCTATGTAGCCGCTGAAATGCTGCAAGACCATTTTCATAGCGTCCGGGTCGCCCTTCGTCGCTGCCAGAATGACAGGATAGGGTACAAGGGCTTTATCCGTAAAACCGGACTGATTACCATTCGTCCCATTCATCAGCATTTTCCTCCAGATATTTTCTTAACAGTTCAAAAGAGCTTGTCCGGCGATACTGTATTGTGCTTCTTGACGTATTGAATAACTTTGCAATCTTTGTGTCATTCATTCCCTCAAAGTAGTACAGCAGTATAGCCTTGCGCTTTTCTTCCGGCAAAGTACGGATTGCTTCAAGAAGCAGTTTCAGCGTGATTTTCTTCCCGCCCATTTCGTAGCTCGGTTCATCATCTTCCTTTTTGAAATACTCGTCAAAGGAATGAAGCTGCCGCGCTTCTTCTAAGGTCATGTCGGAAAAGGTTACTTCCTTTTCCTTGTGCTTCTGAAGCTCTTTATGAGCGTCACACGCTTCATTGTGCAATACCGTGTTACAGTATCTTTGAAAAGCACATTGTTTCTGAAATTCCCTGCGATTAGGTTCCACATTATCACCTCCTTTCTCGAATGAAAGGTTGGTGGTGTCCCCCTTTTCGCGGGGCAATACTGCCTTTTGAAAAAAACGCCGAAGATTTTCGGATTTTTTTCAAAAAATTTTTTGAGCAGCAAAATACGCCTGCCCGAAAAGCCCGGACAGGCGCGTGGGTATTGTAAGCGGTATTCAGATGATTAGACAGTTCATATTCAAGGGTGGAGAGGTTCCCGGCGGTGGTCGGGCTTTTTTTGATAAGTCAATGACCGTCGGATTTTGTCGATAGGGTATGTGCTTCATGGCGGCTACCTCCTTTAGCCGCCGCTTTTAACAGTGATACCGCGTCATTTCATCAGAAAATAAAAAAGAAACGGCGGCTTTGATTTTTCAAAGCTGCTGCGGAAATCAAAGAACGACAAGCAACAGTTCTGATTTTGCTCCAATATGGTTATTGGGGGCACAAATTAAAATCAAAAAAGAGCCGATAACAGCAGTATTTCAAACTGCATATTATCGGCTCTGCGTCTGTGCGTCTGGCTCTTTTAATTAAATT
>CASFTW010000036.1 GCA_949297785.1 uncultured Spirochaetales bacterium | reverse complement strand
GCGTCGGAGGCCAAGGCAAAAGTTCCTGGCTTATCCGCACGGGCCACATGCACCCTGTCCACCTATATCAGTCTTCTTGCGGTGAGAGCTTCGGCTTGAACTGAGAGAAGACCCGGCGGTGGAAGGGAAGTCCCCGCTCTCTAAAGGGGCAGGCACAGCTAAAGCTGTGTAGCGGGAAGCACCATCTTCTATAAGGTGGGGAGGTTCACGGCGCTGTTGCAAATCCTACGATGGAAACACTGTGCAGAATATGCAAAGTGCTTGGACTCGAGTTAAGTGTCACTAAAACGACTGCTTGAAAGTCTAAAGCAAAATACCATGAAACTAAAACAATGGACATGAAAATCTAAAGCAAAATGCCGTGAGAATCTAAAGCAAAGTGCCGTGAAAATCTAAAATCAGTTGCATAATATATTGTAATGTAATAATATATAAATAGAGGATAATTATGCAATATATTCCACGCCTAATTGATAAAACAATAGATCTATATTTAGAGGTTTTCGGTGCAGTTAATATCAGAGGACCAAAATGGTGCGGGAAAACAACAAGTGCACAAAAGCATGCCAAAAGTATAATAAGACTTCAGGATCCCGACTATGCGGAAACTTATCGCCAGACAGCCGCTGTAAAACCATCTCTTCTTTTGAAGGGAGATAATCCCCGCCTGATTGATGAATGGCAGGATATCCCTCAGCTGTGGGATGCCGTCAGAGTCGATGTTGACACTAGAAAAGGTGAAAACGGGTTGTATCTTCTCACCGGTTCCTCTGTGCTGACAAAAAGCCAGAAAGAAAACATAAGACATACAGGAACAGGCAGAATTGCCCGATTGGAAATGCTTCCGATGAGTCTTTTCGAATCCGGAGACTCAAATGGTAAGATAAGCATTTCGCAGTTGTTCGAAGATCCGCTTGCAGATATCGATGGAATCAAATCTGAAATGTCCATAGAAGATCTGATAGCAGTGACCTGCCGTGGCGGATGGCCTGAAAGCATAGGTAAGAGCCCCGGTGCAGCAAGACTGATTATCCGGCAGTATGTGAAGAGCTTGTGTGAAAGTGATGTTTCACGATACCTTGATGAAGAAATGGATCCTTCTGTGCTTCATGCTATGCTGAAAAGTTACGCAAGAAACATCTGTACCCTGGCTACAAAACAGAGCATGATGGCTGATGTCGGAATTTCGGAACCTACATTCGACAGGTATGAGAAAGCGCTTGAAAGTCTGTATATCATCACAAACATTCCCGCATGGTGTCCTCAGATAAGAAGCAAAAGTGCCATAAGGGCAAAAAAGAAACGCAATCTGGTGGATCCTTCCATTGCAATTGCTGCTGCCGGTGTCAAGCCAGAGTATTTCTACACTGATCTTATGAGTTTCGGATTTCTTTTTGAAAGCCTTGCCATCAGGGATCTGAAGGCGTACACACTGCCCCTTGATGGTTCAGTATCGTATTACCGTGACAGCTATGGTCTCGAAGCTGATGCGGTGCTGCACCTGAATGATGGAAGATACGCAATTATAGAATTCAAGTTGGGATCAAAGGGCATAGAAGACGGTAAAAAACATTTAAGGAAACTGAAAGAACTTATCGCCCAACATAATAAGGAAAATCATCAGACTCCATTAAGACTTCCTGATCTGATGATTGTCATGACTGCGACAGGCATGGCTTACAGAGATGATGATGTTCTTGTTCTTCCTCTGACTGCTTTAAAGGACTGAGTTCCAGCATTTTCCAATTTCTGGTATGATCATCTGCCATGACTGCATACGATAAAGCGCTATACTATCTTTCAATGAGGGAACACTGCAGAAAGGAACTTGAAACCAAACTCAGGGCAAAAGGATACAATGCCGGTGAGATTGAAGCGGCACTGGACAGGCTCGAAGAAGAGAAATTCCTCTCTGATGCCCGATATGCGGAAGTCTTCATACGCTCAAGGCTGAGAAAGAACCCGGAAGGAAAGGAAATAATAATCATGCGCCTTATTGAGAAGGGTGTTTCTCCTTCGCTGGCAAGAAATTCGGTCACTTCCTATTTCGAGGAAAACAGCACGGAGATTGAAGCAATATATTCTTCTCTCCGTGCCAGGGCTGTATCACAGAAGGGTGAAGAGAAGGCCAGAGCCTATCTCTTCAGAAAGGGGATAAAATTCAGGGATTGACGGAGGTGAAGGCAAAAGCCGTCACATCGAAAAGTCCCGAATCCGTGATCTTCAGTGCCGGTATTACAGGAAGCGCCATGAATGAAAGAGTCATGAAGGGATCAATGTTCCTGTTCACACCGAGCTTTTCGTATGCGATCTCATGCATTTCCCTGAGGGTGTCGTAAACCACCTGTGCGCTTTCATCAGTCATCAGGCCGGCTATTTCCAGAGGATGTGTCATAAGCACTTTCCCCTTCTGGACAATGGTGACACCGCCACCCGTGCTTATAAGCTCATTCACCGCCGTCTCCATATCTTCATCACTGGTTCCGACAACTATTATGTTGTGGGAGTCATGCGAGATTGAGGTTGCAACGGCTCCGCTTTTCATTCCGTAGCCTTCAATAAGGCCGAGCCCGACATTGCCTGTGCCCTTATGGCGTTCAACCGAAGCTATCTTGAGTATGTCCGTCTTCTCATCGCGTCTGAAATTTCCCTTTCCGTCCCTTGAGACTTTCCTTATGCAGTTCTCAGTCACAACCGAGCCGGGAATGATCTTTATGACACGTGCCTCATCTCCTTCAAGAGGCAGGACAAGACGCTGCGATGAGAAGTTTTTCACATTCATCATTCCTGAAACCTTCTCCGGTTTTATGTGGGAGGAAGGAGAGAGTATCTTTCCGCCTTTTGCAGTGAGCTTTCCCGATACAAAGACTTCATCGGGAACTATTTTCTCAAGACTGTCGCAGATGAAGAAATCGGCCTTGAGACCCGGGGCGATGGCGCCTCTGTCTCTCAGGTCATAGCAGACAGCGGCATTCAGCGTTGCCGCGCTGAGTGCCTTTTCCGCTTTCAGCCCGGCTCCTATCGCAAGGTTCACTCCGTTGGATATATGTCCTTCATCAATGATAGTCTCACACTGGCAGTCATCCGTACAGAACATGATGCGTGAGAGATTGTCGTCATTGACGCCCGGAAGCAGGTCAAGGACATTCTTGCATGCGGTTCCCTGTCTGAGTGCGACATACATTCCTCTTCTCACCCTGTCTCTGAGTTCCTCAGGCGTTGAGCATTCATGATCTGTCTTTATCCTGCAGGCGCTGTATGCATCAAGGTCCCTGTCCTTCACATCGGGAGCATGCCCGTCAATGAATTTGCCGCGAGAGTAGGCACATTCAAGCTTGTCGAGCACAAAGTCGAGTCCGGCAGCGATTCCCGGATAGTTCATCATTTCTCCCAATCCGAGGATTCTCTCGTCGTCGATCATCGTGTCTATGTCAGAAGCAAGAAGCACGGCACCAGCATGTTCGCTGTCCGTTGCGGGAACGCAGGATGGGAACATATAGTAGACACTCAGAGGTAGGTTTTCGCTTGCCCTGAGCATGTAGCGCATGGCATCCAGTCCTGCGACATTGCATATTTCGTGCGGATCGGCAATGACTGTTGTCGTGCCTTTGGGAATGATGAGATCGGAGAATGCGGCAGGCGAGAGGTGGGAAGATTCAATGTGGCAGTGCGCATCGATAAAACCTGGCACGACATAGCGGCCGCCTGCATCGATCACTTCTTCCGCCTCTATCTCGTCAGAGAATGATGCGAAGTGCCCGTCTGTGACGGAAACGGAACCTTCAAATACGGTTTTGCTGAATACATCCACAATCCAGCAGTTTCTGATCAGAAGATCTGCCTCCTTTCTTTTCTCACATACGTCAATAAGAGTTTTTGCAAGAATCCTATCCATAAATTTTCTCCTGTTGTCTAAATATTAACACCAAAAGGGAAGGTGGGGTGAAAAAGATGGAAAGAGAATGTGACGGAAGACCGAAATGCCGGCATTGTGCACAAAAATGCTGGAAAATGTCCGCATATGCTGTTGTTTGAAATTCAGCACTGCATGGTGCGATGTGTATGTGATTCATTGAGATTATGATGAATACTAACAAGGAATGGTTATTCGCTTCAGGTCCTGTAAATTCACTTCCGGCAACGATTTTCATTTTTTCCCTTGCGCCTTTCATATTCCTACCTTAGAATTTAATCAGCAACACAATGCAACATTTGACCTGGAAACAGGAGGCCGGGTTAAAAGATGTGTTCAGAAAAACAAGGAGGAAAACAGATGAAGGATTTTTTCTGTTTAAAAGAAAAGAACACTTCGGTAAGGACTGAAATATTCGCCGGTCTTACCACGTTCTTCACAATGGCCTACATTATTTTCGTAAACCCGAACATGCTGGCTGAAACCGGAATGAGCTGGGATGGTGTATTTGTGGCAACCTGTCTTGCAGCAGCGGTCGGTACACTTATAATGGCACTGTTTGCAAATGTCCCATATGCTGTTGCTCCTGGAATGGGACTGAATGCACTTTTCACCTATACAGTGTGTCTCGCCGGCGGCTTCGTATGGCAGGAAGCGCTCGCAATGGTTTTCATCTGCGGTCTGATCAATATCGTCATCACTGTCACGAAGCTGAGAAAGTCAATCGTTAAGTCGATTCCTGAAGGACTTCAGAATGCCATCGGTGGTGCTATCGGTCTCTTCATCGCATACCTCGGCCTCAACAACGCCGGCCTCATTTCTTTCACCGGTGCATACCCGAGCGTCACACCCGGCATGCAGCCTTTCAATGCACCGCATCTCGTGCTTGCGGTAATCGGCCTGCTCATCATCGTCATCCTGATGACACTTAACATCAAGGGCGCAATCCTCATAGGTATCGTCGCGACGACAATCATTGGCATCCCGTTCGGCGTAACCGTGATTCCTGAGTCCATCTTCTCATCATCCCACACCGTACAGGGATTCAGGGATGTGGCATTCAGCTTCTTCGGCAGCCCGGGATTCGGATCTCTCTTCTCCGATCCGTCCAAGATCGCATTCGTCATAGTGACCATCTTCTCAATGAGCCTTTCAGATACATTCGACTCCATCGGAACCTTCATCGGAACCGGCAGAAAGAGCGGTATCTTCGACGCTGAAGACGAGAAGGCACTTGAAGGCTCCGGTTTCAAGAGCCGCCTTGACAAGGCCCTCGTTGCAGACAGCTTCGCAACAAGTATCGGCGCACTGTTCGGTACAAGCAACGCAACCACATACGTTGAAAGCTCAGCCGGTATTGCAGCAGGTGGCCGCACAGGTCTCACATCCCTCACGACAGCCATCATGTTCCTTATCTGTCTGCCGTTTGCAGGCCTCATCGGAATGGTTCCGTCTGCAGCTACTTCTCCGGCCCTCATCGTTGTAGGTATCCTGATGGTCGAGCCTTTCGGCAAGATCAACTGGAAGGACTTCAGCGAAGCGGTTCCCGCATTCTTCACCGTTGCCATCATGAGCTTCACCTACGGTATCACAAACGGTATCGCAGCCGGATTCATCATGTACTGCATCACAAAGATCTGTACGAAGAAGGCAAGGGAAATCCACCCGATCATCGCAGGTGCTACAATTCTCTTCATCATCGACTTCATTCTCAAGGCAACAGCCTGAGAAGCCTTTTCAGCAGTTCTGCAGGCCGCCTCAAACGGGCGGCTTGTGTATTGTTTGAGGCGTATTCATGAATTTAAGGTAATTTGTACAGTGTGCTGCAATGCTTTGTCTTGACAAAGGCAGGTGTGAAGGGCACACTTTGTTCTGAACGAATCTTATTTCAAGGAGACAATGAATACTATGAGTATTATTGAACAAATCGTTGCAAGAGAAATTCTTGACTCACGCGGAAATCCGACAGTTGAAGTAGATGTCACACTCGAGGACGGTTCTTTCGGCCGTGCAGCAGTGCCAAGCGGTGCTTCCACAGGTGTACACGAAGCTGTAGAGCTCAGGGACGGCGACAAGAAGCGCTATATGGGCAAGGGTGTCCTCAAGGCAGTTGATAACGTTAATGATATTATCGCACCGGCTATCGAAGGCATGGATGCACTTGATCAGGTTGCAGTTGACAGGGCCATGATCGAGCTCGACGGAACACCGAACAAGGGCAAGCTCGGCGCAAACGCAATTCTCGCTGTTTCAATGGCAGTTGCACATGCTGCTGCAGACTACCTCGGTCTTCCTCTCTTCAAGTATCTCGGTTCATACCATTCATGCATCCTTCCCGTTCCGATGGCAAACATCCTCAACGGCGGTGCACACTCCGACAACAAGGTTGACTTCCAGGAGTTCATGGTCATGCCTATCGGCGCTGCCAGCATGAAGGAAGCCATCAGAATGACAGCTGAAGTATTCCACAACCTCAAGTCAGTTCTCAAGGCAAAGGGATACAACACAGCAGTAGGCGATGAAGGCGGTTTCGCACCTGACCTCCAGTCCAACGAGGAAGCTCTTGAGGTTATCATGGAAGCTATCAAGAAGGCCGGCTACACAGCAGGAAGGGACGGCGACTTCATGATCGCTCTTGATCCGGCTTCATCCGAGCTGTATGACGAAGAGACAAAGACATACGAACTCAAGTGGACAACACACGAGAAGCTCACATCCGCTCAGATGGTCGACCTCTGGGAAAGCTGGGTCAACAAGTATCCTATCATCTCAATCGAAGACGGCATGGCTGAGGATGACTGGGAAGGCTGGAAGATGCTCACAGACAGAATCGGCGACAGAGTCCAGCTCGTCGGCGACGACCTCTTCGTCACCAACACACAGCGCCTCAAGATGGGTCTTGAGAAGGGTGTTGCAAATTCAATCCTCATCAAGGTCAACCAGATCGGTACTCTCACAGAGACTTTCGAAGCTATCGACCTTGCCAAGAGAAACGGCTACACAGCTATTGTTTCCCACCGCTCAGGCGAGACTGAGGACTGCACAATTGCTGACCTCGTAGTCGCTCTTGAGACAGGCGAGATCAAGACAGGTTCAATGAGCCGCTCAGACCGTCTTGCAAAGTACAACCAGCTTATCAGAATCGAGGAGATGCTCGGCGACACAGCAAAGTATGCAGGCCGCGATGCATTCAGAGTTCTCTAAGCTTCAGCTTTAAATTGAGGCAAGGGCAGGGCGAAAGTCCTGCTTTTTTTTACTTATGTTTCCTCCTTTCTGCACCTTTTTCTGCACTCACACAATCAATAGAAGAAATATATAAAATCTCTATTGAAATTCCGGAAAATCACAAAAGTCGCTTCCGACAGCTGAAAATTTTATCCGGATTTTAAAATTTTCAGGAAATTTTTTTGAGCAAAAACGATGTGTTTTGTCTGTTATTTTAAATTAAACGACCTAAAATAATGACTTATAGTTATAAAACCTTACTGAAAGTATAGATTTTCACCTGATATTTAACTTTTATTCTATTTTTGTTGTAAATATGTGTAACTTTTGTACAGTTTATGAATTTATCTTGACAGTTACGTTCACTAATTTTAGAATGGTGTTCGAAATGTATGAAAAAAGGGGACAATTTGATTCTTGTGAATCTAACCCGAATTTTTTGGAGGAATTATGAAAAAGACTATTGCAATTCTTTTAGTTGCAATCATGGCAGTCGGTTCCGCTTTTGCAGCTTTCTCCGGAAGTGCACAGGTAGGAGTTGGTGCTAACTTTGACACAGGTGAATATGGTTTCATCGGTAACAGCACAAATGTTAAGTTTGATGTAGAACTTGCTACAGAGAATGTTGAAAACGTATCAGAAGGCGATATTTACGCATCTGTAAAAGCATCATTCGGTCTCAAGCTCATGAGTGACGAAGATGGTATCGCAGATGGTGATCCAGTTGTTGGAATCAATGAAGATGCTCCTGCATTCCTCATTGGTGCTGATGGATACACAGGAAAACTTGGTGTAGGGATCATCGCAGACATCACAGAAGCTAAGATCGGCGGTGCTAACTGGTATGTAAGCCTTCTCGGTCTTGCTGATGTAAACGATTTTGCAAAATCAGCTATCGACACATGGACAGTTGAAGATGAAGCAAACGATTATGGTGCATTAAAAGCTGATTATGATAAGAATGCAACATATAAAGTTGCTTACAACAAAGCTCCTGGTGTTGAAGTCGGTATTTATGATTTTGTTGTTGGTGTTGGTTTCAAGGCAAAGGCTGTTCAGGAACCAGAGTTTGATGCACTGGCTCAGAAGGCATTTACCCTTTATGCAAAGACACCTGAATTTGAAGTTATCGACGGTCTGACAATCCAGGCTGGTGCTACATATGCAACAGTAGATGCAGGTTATGCAGATGCTGACAAAGATGTAAATGCATTCGGAGCTTCTGCAAAGGTAGCTTATGCATCAGATCTCCTCAGCGCATCTGTTGCAACTGATATGGGTTATGATATTGAAGCAGAGAAGTTTGGAACTGATGTTGCCGCAAACCTCGGATTTGATTTTGTAACTGTTGATGCATACTATGCAACTGATGTTACAGTTGACGGAACTGATATTGAAGACCTCCTTTCACTGCAGGCAAAGCTTGATCTTACAGGATTCAATGTACCAGTAGGTCTTACACTCAAGGGAAAGGATCTTGTAAATGCTCAGGATCTCAGTGCTACAGTTGACCTCACATTCGGCAGCTTCAAGGTAAGCCCGACAGTTGGTTACGTTGTTGATACAGAGATATTCAAGGCTGGTGTTGCTGCTGAGTATGTATGTGACTACTTCACAGCTAAGGCTGAGACAAACATCAAGACAGCATTTGAGAAAGACGACCTCGTATGGGATGCAAGTGCTTCTATCGAGAATACAACACTCATTCCTGGTGCTACAATCAAGCTCGCATGGTCAGATGCTAAGGATCTTCTTAACAACGATACAACAGCTGAAAATGAATACGGCAAGATCGTTGCATCTCTCAAGGTTGAGTTCTAATTTAAGACTTGAAATCTTGAATGTTAAAAACCTCTCGGTTTGCGCCGGGAGGTTTTGTTATGTGGAGTTAAGTTTTTCCAAGAAATGGAAACGTTCAAGCCCAATACGGGATGTACTTTCTTGCTTTTGGTCCGGATGCTGGATCCTCAAGCTTGAGAAGTCCTTCTGTCACAGCACTCTGAACCAGTCTTGAAACTATCGAGATATCCTTTTCAGGAAGTCCAAGTCTGTTTCTGACAGAGGCATTGGTTGTACTGCGTCCTCTTATATAATCAAGACACGTTGAATAATATACGGTGCGCAATTTGTCCCTGACGCTCCACTGCTGGAAACTGTCTGGCCATGCAAGTATGACTCTTGTGAAATCATCATCAGTTTCGACAAGGACAGAAGGAAGATGCATTACACCCAGTCCTTCTTCAATTCGGTCAAAACCGCTTCCTCTTTCCTCACAGAAGTGCATTCTTCTCAGGAATGCCGCTATAACTTCATTCCTCACTTTGGGAGGAGCATCAATTATTCTGTCTTTCGGAACTAAAAGGGCACCGGAGTTTGTCGCTTCCATGCGATTTGTAAATACATCAACACAAGGGCTGGAGCCGCGCGCTGTGAGATCCTGATGTATCAGAAGGTTTGCAACAACTTCTCTTACAGCGGCTACAGGAAGAAGACTCTTTTCTTCCCTGTAAACAGATCCTATGTTCTCAATCTTCTTCAATTCATCTTCTATTCTTGAGCAGATACTGTTAAAGGAAACAGCATATCCTTCTGCAAATGTAATATCATTGCGGGCATTGAGTTTGCTGTCATCAGAATATATGACAAGACGCAATGCTTTTGATGCCAGCGACGGAAAAGCAAGAATATTACGTGCAAAAAGGAGTGCCCCTGCTGTTGTTATACCGTATTTTCCATTGTCTTCAACGGTTACAAAGCCTTCCTGAATGAAAGTCTTTATTTTCTTTTCCTCGCTTGAAGGCATAGGCAGACTCTGCATGACAAAATATTCATCCAGTGCGAGCATTGATGACAATTCTTCAATGGTGAGATCAGAATCAGCAAGTTTCGCTTCAATGCTTTCTCTATCAAAGCTGAGCCAGAGTTTTCTTTCAATCTCCGGGTATTTTTTAAGCGGCTGGATAGCCGAGGCTATTCTTATATACTCTTCATTCTGAAATGACACAGGCTGGCTGTCAGCAGCACTTACTTCAAGTATTACAACAGTCCTGCCTTCATCAAATTCAAGGGTTATGAAACTGAAAGGAACACGTGGAGAAAGATTTACCGCAAGCCACGATTCAAGATCCATATTTCCTTTCTTTTCTTTTTTGGGGTTGAATGATGTACCGGTAATACGATGAGATGAATCATCAACTCCCCATATAAGATATCCGAAAGGATGCTCGCACAAAGCAGCGGAATTGCTTAATGCGGAGATGTACATTCCTATGCGTTCCGGATTTGAATTTCCGCTTTTGAATTCAAACCATTCTTCTTCACGTTCATGTCTGCACAGTGTCTCAACAAGAGACCGGTAGTCATATCCTTTTCTCATATTGATATAATATATTCGATCTATACATATTGTCAAATAATATGCAAATAATTTGCAAATAACGAGCAAATAAATATTTCATTACGATCAAAGTAAATATAAAGTTTATGACATCTTCTGAGGCTAACTCTGCAAATAAACTTCAGCTCTTGAATCATATTTCTGTCGTTCATTAACAGGTTTTTTCTATATTTCTGTTTAATGGTATGACAAGTTTTTATTTTTAAAATATGCACCAAATACCAAGTTTCTTTATCGAAAAAATAGCACCAGATACCGTATTTTATTATGCTAACTTATATTAAAAATATCGCAGTTCCTCACAGAGGGGATTCTGATAGGGTTTTCTAAATCAATCCGGTCATGAAAACAGGCAAAAGCCATGTATTCCCATCTCTTCTGAAATCCTTAGGATAAATCAGATAGCTTGTAAGGATTTTTGAGGAATACTTCACTAGGAATGCCTCGAGAGATGAATGGACAGTAGACTGTCCTGATTTCACTTCTATTGGACATAGCTTTGCTTTTCTTTCAATGATGAAGTCTATTTCATAATTATGTGTTGAGCCTTCTTTCTCAAATGTGTGATAATACAGATTATTACCGGCAGCCTTCAACATCTGTGCCACCATATTCTCATACACGTATCCTAAGTTAACATCCAGCTTATCACTCAGGAGTTTCTTGTATATCTCATTATCGGTGAATTGCTTTGATTTGAAAGCAAGAGTGATGAATAATCCTGTATCAGCAAGATAGAGTTTGTATTTGCCAAGATCAGATGTGATACCCAGTCCTGCAGAAGGATCATTCACATGGTAGCATGCATTCACGGTCAGGGATGAAATAAGGTCGGCTATACGGGTCGCACTTTCATTACGGGAACCTTTGAGCATTCTGCTTGGAGAGAACTTGCTGTATCCTGCTGCAAGTATGCCGGGAATATTGTCAAAAAGAAGAGAGATTCCGCCTGTCGGGTCAATTTTGTAGAAATCTGATTCATACAGTTCGATTATTTCCCGCTTTGTTTCATCCACAAAGCGGAAATTATTTGTCTCAATAAAACTTCTTACAGCCTGTGGCATACCTCCAACAAGCATGTACATGCGGAATGTCCGCATGAGCTGTCTTACAACAGCATCACCAAGCGGTTTCCCGGCTTCATAATACATTTTTATATTGCCGTATGTGATATTATCCCCGAGTGCCCATAGAAATTCCTCAAAATCCATAGGAAGCATCTCAACACTTGTTTCCTCACTCGGGAGTCTTATACCGGCGATGTTCTTTTTAAGTGTAAGCAGTGATCCTGTTTCGATATAATCATAGCGGCCATCCCTCACAAGGGCTTTGATTGCCTGCCTTGCTTTGGGACAAAGCTGTACTTCATCAAAGATTATCAGGGACTCTCGCTTGAAAAGTTCGACAGGATAGTAGACTGAAAGGCGGGCAAAGAAAATATCAATATTTGACATGTCATCAAATATTGTTCTTACTTCAGGATTGGCTTCTGCAAAATCGATAAGAATATAGCTTCTGTACTCAGCCTTTGCGAATTCTTCTGCTATCGTTGATTTACCGACACGCCTGCAGCCTTTTATCAGTAATGCAGTACTGCCGTTCTTATTATCCTTCCACTCTCTGAGTTTCTCATAGATTTTGCGCTTGAATATCATACCTATATATTATAATAAAATAATAGAATTACAATATTTTTAGTCATAATATACGTTGATATTTCAATATTTTTAAACACATATCTGACATAAATTTCAATATTTTCCTGTATTGACAGAGTAGTATCCTCGTGTGAAAATAATAGTGAAAAATATTTCAGTGAAAAATCATTCACTAAAAAGGGGTATATATGTTCATCGGCAGACAGCAGGAAATAAAAGAACTCAATGAATTCCTTTCTTCTGAAGGAACAAAAGCTGCTCTTATCTACGGAAAGAGACGAATAGGAAAGACAACACTGATACAGCATGTGCTATCTGATGAAGAGAAGGATAACATCTTCTTTGAAGCCTCTGAAGATACATATGAGTCAAATCTTTCTTCATTTACAGATCTTATAAGCACAAGCCTTTCCATACCTCTTGGCTCATATAAATCATTCAGTGAAGTATTTGCTTTCCTGAAGGTGACGGCAAAACCTCTTGTAGTAGTGATAGATGAATTTCAGTATCTGATGACGGCAAGAAGTGAAAGGTCTGCAGAATCTGAATTCAAGCAGATCATTGACAACCTTCCATCAAATATCAAGCTGATACTTACAGGTTCTTATGTAACAGCAATGAAGGAGATAATCCTTGAAGACAGACCTCTTTTCGGCCGGTTTGATCTTATCCAGAACATTGGAGAACTTGATTACCTCATAAGCAGAGAATTCTGTAAAAACCTTGATCTGTACAACTGCGTTGAATTCCATGCTGTTTTCGGAGGTTCTCCTTTCATTCTCTCACTAATAAGAGAGGATGAATCCTTAAGTGAGAATATAAAGCGTCTGCTTCTCAATCCTACGGGAATTGCAAGAACATATATTGAATTCATTCTTTTCAAAGAGGTTGGCAAAGTCGGTATCCTCAATGACATTCTCCGTGTATTGGGAAACGGAAAGCTGCGTTACTCACAGATTGAAAACAAGCTGAATCTGAAATCAACAGGATTGCTGAGCAAGTATCTGAAACTGCTTGAGAAGATGGATCTTGTTGATATCACAATTCCGATCAACAAGAAAGCTGACGACAAGAAAACATTCTATTCAATAAAAGACAATCTTGTGCGCTTTTTCTATGCTTATATCTATCCGAACAAAAGCCAGCTGCAGAATATCGGAGCAGATGCTTTCTTTGAATCCTATATTTCCCCATCTCTGACAACATTCATAAGCTATCGTTTTGAAGGCATTGTGAGAGATTATCTGAAGCTTAGAGCTTCAGGAGAATCTCTTCCTGTACTCAACATAGGAGCATACTGGTATGATGATAAATTGACCAGAACCAATGGAGAGTTTGACTGTGTCGTGCAATACAAAGCGTACTACATGATCTATGAAGTCAAGTTCTATTCAAGACCCATGTCAGTCAGTCAAATTCATGAAGAAGTAAAGCAGATTGAGAGTATCACAGAACTTGAGAACAAGAAGATTGGATTTGTCTGTGCAGGTGGCTTTGAAGAACGGGTTGGTGGGTATGACTATATAACCATTGATGATTTGTATTCATTGAAGCAGTAAAGATCATGCAAGCCTGATCCTAAACTCATGAGAAACTGTCCAAACAGTATGATCTTGATCTTCCTGTTCACAGGCATTGCGCGTGTGAAAGTAAGACAGCCGCCCATTTTTTGGCAGACAACAAAGCGTCAAATGACGAACAGCACGCATTTCCATAACCGGCATTATAAACGTCCACCAGAAAACTATAACCTTTATAATTTTCAGCTATTTCTTATAAAGGTTTGTATCATCTTTATAAATGCAAGCCGTCTCATATAAACATCAGGAATCAATTTTCAATGTTTCAGCATTACTGTCCACAAGGATATCAATCATACTTGCATTAACGTAAAAGCTATCCCTTCCTATACGTATTTTCCAACAGATTGTCTTCCGTCAGCACATCGAGATACACGAAAAGTATTGCGATTCTCCACAGAGGAATTATGAAAAAGACTATTGCAATTCTTTTAGTTGCAATCATGGCAGTCGGTCTTGTTTTCGCAGATGCAAGCTTCTCTGGTAAGTTTACATCAAAGCTGGCTTATGATCTGGAAGACAATACTCTTGCATTCTCAGAACCGGATAACAAGTTTGTCGGTAATTTCGCTTTCTCAGCTGGTTCAGAAAACGAAGGTGATATCTATGCAGTGATCAAAGGTGCTCTTGAACTTGGTTTCAACAGCTCAAACGCAACTACAAAAGATATTATCGATTTTAAAGTAGATGATGACTTCAAGTTTGAAATCACAGAAGCTGCTATCTATGGACAGGGCTGGAATCTCAGCATCCTCAAAGCAGATGAGATGCCGAAGTATGCAAAGGGCTGGGAAACATACAATGATGGTGATGACAACATTGATCTTTTTGCACCTGCTGAATACAAGGATCCTGTTGGTCTTACACTTACACTCGACAACCTTCTCAAAGCTGGTGTAGCAATGAACATCGACTTTGATGAAGATGCTCCGAAAAATGTGCTTGCATGGGTTTCTACAAACGATCTCAACTTTGCTGGTGTTGTTGTTAACGGTGCAGTTGGTCTCAAGAAGGTTGCTAACAGCGGTCTCGCTTATCTTGGTCTTGGACTTGAAGCTGGCTACGAGAACGACACTCTCAGTGCAACAGTTGCATCTGACATGACATTCGGTATCCCGACAGAAAAGAGTGTTGATTCAGAGTTTGAGTTTGACGTTGCAGCTAATGTAAACTATGCAGATATGGTTACTGTTGATGCTTACTATGCATCTCAGACAGCTCTTGGCTGGGATCTCGAAAAGCCTGCAGATTCAGCAAATCTTGATGACTATGGTGTAGAGTATGATTTTGAAAAGTCTAACATGTTCTTCAGCTATGCTATTTCAGGACTTGGTAGAGGATTCATCTATACTCCAGTTGAAGATTACCTTTCAGCAAAGGTCGGTTTTGACATGAACGCATTTGACGTTCCTGTAAAGCTCACACTCGCTGCTATGGATGTTGTCAACAACCCGTACATCGACCTTGAAGCTGCAACAGCTGTTGCTGGATTCGATGTTTCAGTCTTTGCTGGTTACCAGTACCTTGATTATGGTGTTGATGTCAATGCATTCCACGTAGGTGCTAACGTTGCTTATACAATCGAAAAGGTCGGTAAGCTTTCTGCTGGAACAACATTCCTTTCAGTTATTCCTGATGTTACCGGAGTTGAGGCACAGAATGCAATGTCTCTTGAACTCGCTCTTGAGAACACAACACTTGTAACAGGTGCTACACTCAAGGCTGGTTATAAGACAGCTAACATCATCGATGGTGACTTCCTTGCTCAGGACAAGGGTGAAGTCTACGTAAGTGCTACAATCGAGTTCTAATTCGATTAAGACTTGAAATCTTAATTACTATTAAACCTCTCAGGCATTTTGCTTGGGAGGTTTTTATTTATATAGTGATAAATTCATGATAACTTAATGTAAAAATATTATATTGCAAATTATTATAATTTAAATTATAATAAAGAAAAAAATAAATATTGAGGTAAGTGATGTTCGTTGGCAGACAAAAAGAACTTGAGGTCCTGGAGAAGAAATATAAGAGTAACAGATTCGAATTTATAGCTGTCTACGGCAGACGCAGAGTCGGAAAAACGACTCTTATCAATGAATTCTGCAAAGGTAAGAATGCTGTTTCGTTCCTATCCACAAAGGAAAGCCGTGAAATACTTATAAGGGAGTTCAACGATCTTATGCATTCAAGGCTCTGTCCGGATCTGCCGGTTCCTTCATTCACAGACTTTACCTCATTGTTTACATTTTATGACCAGTTCATGGATGATGGACTGATACTTGTAATTGACGAGTATCCATACATGGCAGAATCTGAGAAAGCCATATCATCCATACTGCAGAAATTCATAGATACCCGATGGAAACAGAAGAACATAACACTTATTTTATGCGGATCATCGATGAGCTTCATGGAGGAACAGGTGCTCAATGAGAAAGCTCCTTTGTACGGACGTGTAACTGCTCAGATAAAGCTTGAAGCACTTTCTGTTGATGAAATGAAGCAGTTCAACTGGAATTATTCTGATGAAGACATTGTTTCCCTTTATGCCGTCACCGGTGGAATTCCTGATTATCTTGCAGAAGTTGATCCTGAACTGAGTTTGTATGACAACATCAGGGAAATGTTTCTTGATAAATCTTCAAAACTTTTCAACGAGGTTGATAACCTCCTGAAGGAAGAGTTCAAGGAACCGCGAATATACTCATCAATACTCAAGGCAATATCAAATGGAAAAGCATCTTTGAATGAGATTTCACAGTATGCGGGTATTGCCCCGACTTCACTACAGTCATATCTTTCGAAACTGATCTCACTGGGACTTGTATCAAGAATATCCCCGCTGGGAGCAGGTGAAAAGGAAAAGAACAATATCTATGTTATCCTGGATTCTTTCTTTGTGTTTTACTACAGATTCATAAGTCCGAATGTCAGTTTCATCAATTCTGATAATGCTGACATTGTTCTTGAAAGAATAAAGGAAGGCTTTTCCCATTATATGGGTCCTGTGTGGGAACATATATGCCATAACTGGTTTTTCAAAAAGGATGTCATATCATCTCTGCCATTCAAATTTGATGAGATCGGGAAATGGTGGGGAGGAAACAAAGCTACAAGAAAACAGACAGAAATTGATATTCTTGCATGTAATGATGATTCAGCCATCATCTGTGAGTGTAAATGGCGTAATGAGGAAGTTGGCACTGATGTTTATAACAAAACTGTCAGTAACGGAGAAGTTATAAACAGAAAGAATAAATACTATTACCTTTTCAGCAAGTCCGGCTTCACCGATGAATTGAAACAGCTGGTGGCAAATGACTCTGCTGTACGTCTCATAACTCTAAAAGATGTGATAAGCTAAAATATAACACAACGAGAGCGAAAATTAGGTACACGAGTACTATCCAAGGCACTTTTTTGAAGGATCAAGTGCAATTCCAAGTGTGCTGCACACATCAACAT
>CASFTW010000035.1 GCA_949297785.1 uncultured Spirochaetales bacterium | reverse complement strand
TATTTTATAAATACAATATTATATTCATATAATACCAATTTTATTATAATTGGATATAATGCTTATTATATTTAAAAATAATATGATATATTTTATATAAGTATATCATTTGTTTACTTGATTCATTTATTTAAATTGAAAGATGCTATAATTCTGATAGATGAAAAACAGCTGCCTTTCAATAGTCTCAGCAGCTGTTTTAAGCCGGGTTAAATATCCTGCCCGGACTTTTTCTCATCCAGATAGCACATCAGACTGTATACGACATACCCCGCTGCAGTGGCAAAAGCCTTACCGCTTGTACATTCCCCTGTATATTCATCAATGCTCTCGCATACAATTCCGTCATCCATCTTTGCAGTGCATAGTTTTCTGACCATGTCATCATCTTTTGATGCCCTGACTGCATTTGCCATGCTGAGAGTCCAGGGATGAGGCTCATGTGCACAGCCAATCGCAGAAAAAGGACAGCCGGCAAACGAATATCTGTATGATTCATCCGTGATTCTTGCAACCGTGTTCATGTATACACTGTCATTCCTGCTGCAGAAACCGAGAACAGGAAGCAGAAGCAGACTTCCCGGCGGCTCATCATACACCTCATAGCCGCCCTTTCCGTCAACGGCCCATACATATTCATCACATCCGTCAATGCTGATGATGCAGTGCTTTTGAATTGCCTCACGGAGATTTTCCGCCTCGCATGCAAATTCATTGCGCTTTCTGCCGTAATCAAGATCAGAGAGAATCATGAAAGCCTTCCAGACAAGTACATTGTCATATGTAAGCATGCGGCAGTTGCCCGTCATGTCATCTGTCGGCTGCAGAAAAGTCTCATATAAGCCGCAATCCACGTTATACCATCTCTGAAGCCGGGACAGGATCAGATCAATCAGACATCTCACATCACCGTTTGACAGCAGATCGTGATCTCCTGTTTCTCTGAGATACATATCAAGAGCGAGAACCGGGCTGACAAGCTCATCCAGTTCGAAGCCGGGCTCCAGAATGCTTCCGTCAATGTATCGACTGTGAATTCCTATGTTGTTTCTCTGCCGCGTGGCAACATAAAGCATAAGCTCTCTTGCCTTTTCCCTGTCAGCACGGCAAATTGCCGGAAAAGCCCACAGAAGGGAATCGCGGTCCCAATATGCAGCAGAGACATAATACTCGGGACTTCTGCTTGTCACGCTTACAAGCTCCTCGCTATCAAGAGTCCTGCCTGTGGAAAAAAACAGGCAGAAAAACATATTGCGGTTCACAACTCTCTCAAGCCGGCCGTCAGCACAATGTACGATCCTCTCATCAAGATATGAAACCAGCTGCCGGCGCAGTTCTGCGGCCCCCCACCTCTCACACTCACGGGCAGAAGTCACCGCAGCGACTTCCTCGAATCCGAATCCGATGAATACTGTCGATTCGAACTTTTCACCGGGGGATAAAGATACCTGATGTGCAAAATGCACTTCCGAGCCTGAAATTCTCCAGTCCTCAGGACATGAACTGTAAAGGGAAATGGAGAAAAACGGCAAAGGAGTGAAGAATTCATACAATGGCATGAGCGACCATTTTGAAAGTGAAAGACGGCACTCAGGTTTTATTTCCTTGCTTTCATTGACAGTGTGAAAAAGACTGGACACTGCAAAGCGCATATTTATATCGAGACTATGAGTCTTCTCTGAATTATTCTCCGCTTTCAGCGTAACGGCAACGGCTCTGTGTCCAAGGGGTGCAAGATATTCAATACTGCCGGTGACATTTTCCCGTGCGAATGAGAAAGATGGAATCCAGTACGATGAGAGTGACTCCTCATATTCAAGCTCAATACTGTCAACACGGTTATTCCAGCTGAGAAGATTCTCATTTCCATAAATCTCAATCATTCCCTTTGCGGCCATCGAAAGGAAATTCATCGACTTGAGAGATGCATCTTCCATTATTGATGGCAGTGCTATGTATTCATTTGCACTCAGCATCATTTTTCCTCCTCTATATACAGCATTGCGACCCTGTCAAGGCTGATATCACAATGGAGGACCAGCCCCTTATAGTTTTCCTTCAGGGTATAATTCACATCAGATACTCCGTTTTCCGGAGATGCGAGCCATATGTGCTCCGCTTTTTTCAGCACAAGTACTTCAGCTGAAAAGGAAACGCAATCCGGCCTGTTCTTGCCTTCATTCCACAAATCGTCATTATTCAGGAGATTGACAAAATAAATGACCTTTCTGTTCATGCTTTCCCTTATATGACACCATATCTTGCCGCCTTCACCTGATGCACTTGAAGGAATGCTGAATTTATACTCAGGATTATCCCAGTCCTGATGTGTCAGGCTGACGTCAGTCATACTGCGGTCATACATGATATCCTGAAAACGTACGAAAAAATCCTGATACCGTCTGATTTCTCTCTCCTGCCACTCTTCCAGAATGCTGTTGTCCGGATAATACCCCTGGGTGAGAACGCGATGAATACTGCCATAAAAAAGCTGGCTTGCCCCGTGCATTGCAATCACAAATGAAAGCAGAAGCTCTCCTTCAAGCGCCCTTTCAGGGCTGTCTGTGCGGAAAGCCTGAGGATAACAGGCCAGAATGACAGGTTTTCCGCCATGGCTGCATTTTTCCATCAGACCGGAAAGATGATAATATCTTGTCATCGGCGGCCATATTTCACAATATACGGCATCTGTGCAGCTTTTCATTGTCTCTTCAACGGGCCAGGCTCCGACATTGTTGAATACGAGCAGCGGCTCTTTCCCGCATTCCCTGCTGATTAATTCATGACACTCATCTATCAAAGATGGAATCTCAGCTTCAAGCTGGACACGGTTTCCCCATTTGTCAAAAGCTGACTTCGGCCACCCGTATGTATCCATGTGGATACCGTCAAAGCCCGCATCGGCGACAGCTTTTGAGAATTCCTTTATTATATGATGCCGCCACGTGCAGCCTCTGGAAATATTCATGATGTGAAAAATATCTATAAACGTGACCGGACGGCCCAGTCCGTCATACAGACCTTCGTCTTCATGAGCGGAAAAGTACTGGCTGCCCGATGCATATACTGCTCCGTATCCCAAAGCTTTCAGGCCGTGCCTGTGAGCATGGGTGATCAGAAGAGAAACAGTCATGAGACAATTCTGCTTGCCCATCAGGTCTGAATAGATGTCAGATGGAGGAATGAGGTCATCATGACGGAAAGCCCAGTCATAGAACTGTATTGCATCTATGTGCATGCGAAGAAATCCGTCAATTTCCTCACTGGTATTCCCTCTCTCCGCAGTGAAATCGCAGGAAAAGCCATAGCGCATCACCATGTCATTCTTACCGACAGAGAATGCGCTCTGCCTTACCGTTTCCTGACCTTCCCGGAAAAATGAAGCCTGAACGAAATAACCTCCCCGTTCAAGCTTTTCTGCATCAAAAGAAAATGAAGAGCGTCCTGCAGATACTGTAAAAGAGAATTCTCTTACAATATCACCGTACTTGAAGACACATATGTCTGTACGGCAGTCATTTTCACAAATGAGTGTGAGGGAAATATCGGAATGCAGATCAAAATAAGCTTTTTCAGGAAAAATATCCCACATGAAATCACCCCTTTACCGCACCGCTGGCCAGACCGTTTATGAACTGTTTCTGGAAGACGAGGAAAATAACCACAACCGGCACGATGGCTATCGCCGCTGTCGCCGCCATCAGATTCCAGTCTGCACCGCCGAACTGCTGGAAAAATACAGACAAAGCCTGCGGAATATTCTGCTTGGCACGTGACTGAAGGAAAAATACCGACTGGGAATAATTGTTCCATATTCCGAATCCGTTGAGTATGACAAACGATGCAGTTGCCGGCTTTATAACCGGGAATATTATTTTCCAGAAAACGGAAAAGCCGGTGCATCCGTCCAGTACGGCAGCCTCATCCAGTTCCTTCGGTATTGCCGTAATGAAAGTTGTGTAGATGAACACTGCAGACGGCATGGCCAGAGTGGAACACACCAGGATCATTCCTGTGAGAGTGTTCACTGCATGTATCTTCCTCATAAGCGTATACAGCGGTACCGTATTGATGATTCCGGGAATCATCATGCATGAAAGCATGAGGGCGAAAACGAAACTGTTGTATTTTGTCCTTCTGCGTGAGATTGCATAGCCGGCAAGTCCTCCGAGTATTATTGTCAGGACAAGCGTTCCGGCCGTAATTGCCGCAGAGTTTATCATGGCCTGTCCTATGCGCGATTCATTCCAGGCATCAGAAAAGTTCGAAAAGCAGAAATCCGGTATGAACATGTTTCCTTCATAGAAAATCCTCTGCGGAGAGTTCAGTGCAAGAACAAGCAGCACATAAAACGGTGTAAGGCACATTACGCTTATTAGAATGACGGCAATGATTCTCAAGACATTGAGACATCTGTCTGTTTTTGACATTATCATAATGAACCTCTTTTAATCTCTTGATCTCGTGATCCTGAGTGAAATCAGGACAGGTATGAGGATGATCACAAAAAGAATCATGGCAACAGCAGTTGAATAACCGGTCCTGTTTCCATAGCACATGCGCATGATATATATGCTCAGGCTTTCCGTTGAATATCCGGGCCCGCCCTGTGTGAGCGACATTATTATGTCAAAAACGGAAAGGGATCCGATTATGTTTGTCACAACATTTATCCGGATTGCCGGAATCAGAAGAGGAATTTTCACACGGAAGAAAACCTGAATCCTGTCAGCTCCGTCTATGCGTGCCGCTTCTATCAGGTCTGAAGGAATCGACTGAAGTCCTGCAAGGTAGATTATCATTGTCATTCCTGCAAACTGCCATACATTCACGAAAATCAGGACAGCAAGGCTTTTCGGATAGGAAAGCACCCAGTTGCCAAGAATATCGGGAAGGCCCAGCTGCATTAAGGCATGATAGAGAAAGCCTCTTTCCGGCTGAAGGAGAAAGTACCAGATATATCCCATGATAAGAGGACTGATTATTGCCGGCAGATAAATTATGACACGTACGAGGCTGCGCCCGTGAAACTGACGGTCCATCAGAAGTGCATACACAAGACCGGTCAGGTTCAGCAGCACGGCACTGCCTAAGGCAAATACAAGCGTGGTCCTGATATCATTCATCGCACGCATGTCCGAAAAGAAATCAATATAGTTCTTCATGCCGACGAAAGAGGCCTGCCCCATTCCGTTCCAGTTTGTAAAACTCATTCCGATTCCTTTCATAAGGGGATAGACAAAAAAGACAGCGTAAAGGCACAAAGCCGGCAGTGAAAGGTATTGCGTATAATCTTTCTGTTTCATATCAGGCTTCCTCAAAAGTCAGGGCCACCTGACGATGGCCCCCTGACTGACTTGCTTGCTGTCATCAGAATCCGGCATCCCATGCCTTTTCATATGCAGATGCAAATTCCTCGGCACTGTAACGTCCTGCAAGAAGATCCTGAACCATGCGTCCTGCATCATCACCGGTGAATCCGGCAGGCTTTTCATTCGTGTAACCGATATTGGCAGCCGCTTCAACTGCTGCGTTTACGCCGTCAACCACGGACTGAGGGGCCCATGATGCATCTACATCGGTAAATGCGGACGGCGATTTCAGAGCCTCGCTGTACTTTTTCTGGTTTTCCGCAGAAAAAAGGAAATTGAGGAAATCAACAGCTTCTTCCTGATGGACGGATGAAGCACTGATGCTGTATCCGGAATCCTCTGCCACCAGAACCATGGGCACACCGTCTTCCATCATTGCCGGATAAGGAGCAAAGCCGATCTTGTCAGCCATGGCGGGATCCTTTTCAAGGATACTGGAAAGGCACCACATTCCGTTGCTGAACATTGCAGTCTCACCGCGGACAAAAGCCTCAATGCAGTTGTCACTTGTTGCCGTAAGGACATCGGAATTTATCAGGCCTTTTTCCTGCACCTCAAGCAGACCTGCAGCAAATGTCGCCATTGCACCCTCAGGATCTGCGAAGTCGAGAATCTCCTTGTTGTTTGCAAGCATTGCTTTCTTTGTTTCCATTGCTCCGTATTTTGCTTTCAGATATCCATGCGGTATGAACTCGATAAGATGACCGAGCGACCATGCCTCACTGCCGAATATGAACCACGGATCGATATCCGGATAGTTTTCCTTGATGATCTCGAGATTGCGTACGAATTCATCCCATGTGTCAGCAACTTCAAGGCCGAGAGAGTCAAAAATCTCCTTGTTATAGAAGAATCCGGCCATTGTCATGTTGGTGCAGACCCTGTACTGTTTTCCGCTGTTCACATCAGTGCAGCTGTCACGCATTGAAGGAAGCAGCCTGTCCCACCACTGATCCATAGAAGACAGATCGAGATACTGCCCCTGATCGACATACTCCTGTTCGTAAGTTGTCATAATGTCAGGCACTTCTCCCGAGGCAAACTTGATTTTTATGATGTTGCTTGCATCATTCTGGTATTCCTGTTCGACAGTGATCCCTTTTCCAAGCGCGTTGTAATCTGCCATTATTTCATCTATGACATCGATTGTCTCCACCTTTCCGGTAAAGAAGGCAAGATCAACATCTTTTCCGGAAGCACCGGATTTTTCACTGGCGCCCTGGGCAAAAGCTCCTGTAATGACAATGAGGAGCATAAGTACTGTAGCGATTGTTTTTTTCATAGTGTTCTCCTTTTTACTGTTTTCAGTCTAAGCTGTCTTTTCCGTCCGTGAAATTCCAAATTTCATTGAATGAATTCCAAATTTCTGCACTGCATACCGATTGCATTTGCAATACGCTGAAGCAGGATTATAATCAGAAAATGATGAAAAGCCGGAAAAACATTCAGCAGAGAATGATCATTTACATAGTATTGCTGCTTTTTCTCGTGGGAGTCGTGGCGTCTGTTGCCAATTATGCAAGTTTTGTCAGGATCTACTTTCAGCAGACCGGAAAATACATTGGACAGATCGCCGATCAGGCAGCGCTGAATATAAACAGTTATCTGCAGGAGATAACACGGCTGTGTCTGAGTCCGTATTATGATGTCCAGGTGATGAGGGCAATTGAAACTCCGGGAGAAAATGCACAGGATTTTCTTGCACGTAAAAGACTTATAGAAGGATACCTTGAACAGGTGATGACAATTCCCAGAAGCGATGTGATTTCAGTTCACATACTTTCTGATGAGATTTTCGGTGTTTCCCGCTCGTACGGCACCGCCGTTCCATCTGCTTACAAAGATCAATGGTGGTATAAACAGGCTCTTGAGGACGATGGGTATATATTTCTGCCGGGAAACGGAAACAGAATGTTTTCGACAATACACAGACTGCGGAGTATCGACAACCCCAACAAAGTGATCGGCGTGATAAAAGTTGATGCCAATTTTTCCGGTATACAGGATATATTCGACAGGATAACGCTTGACGATGCCTCGTCAATAGATATAAGGGATTCGGAAGGCGGTATCCTGTACAGGAAATCAACACTTGCCGATGATGTCGCAAACTCTGAAATACTTACGAGTGAAAAAGAAATCCCGCTCATGGGATGGACTCTGTGTTTCAGGATATCCACCCATCCCGTAATACAGACGGCAAGGCGGAATCTGCTCATAAACATAATCATTGCGGTCGCAATACTGATATTCGGAACGCTTGTTTCATCCTGGCGCATAAGGAAAATTCTTGATCCTCTTTACAGAACCATTGAAATCATGGAACGGGTCAGCAACGGAGAAATAGCACTCAGGATTCCTGAAATTGAAAACCTGACACCGGAAATAAGTCAGATGAATCATACCTTCAATCAGATGCTTGACCATATGGCAGCGCTGAGCCAGAAGGAAAAGCAGCTTATAATGAAAGCTGCACAGGCAGAAGTTCTTCAGAAACAGGCCCAGTTTGATGCCCTGAATCATCAGATACGTCCGCATTTTCTTTTCAATACGCTCAACACGATAATCCTTTTGATAAAAATAGGCAAAAACGATGAAACAGTTACGGCAGTAGGACAGCTTGCGACAATTCTCAGAGGTATGATAAATGCCGACAAGTTTGTCTCACTTAAGGAAGAGATCAACATATGCAAATGCTATATAGAACTGCAGCTGCTGCGCCATGATACGCTTCAGTATGAAATCACGGCATCTGAAGCTGCAGATATGGACTGTCTGATCCCGGCAATGACAATACAGCCTGTTGTCGAAAACTGTTTCATCCATGCATTTGAAAACAAAAACGAGGATATCAGTCTGAGTGTCGATATATCGGTTGAAAAAGAGAATCTTGTCATAGAAGTCACTGACAATGGCGACGGAATGTCCGCAAAACAGCTTGAGGAGGTAAGAAAGAGACTTCAGGACAATGACAGCAGCAATGTCGGACTTTCAAACATAAACAACAGACTCAAACTTATTTACGGACCTGAATACGGAATAAGCATTGACGCAGAATACGGGCTTGGAACAATTGTCACAATCACAATGCCGCACAGGAGCATGCAATGTTGAGCGCACTTATAGTAGAAGACGAGCCGCTGATCAGGGAATATCTGAGAAGCAATCTTAACCGCATACATAATTCATGGCAGGTCAAAGGCTGTGCCAAAGACGGTCTTGAGGCAATAGAAATACTGCGACGGCATCACTTTGATCTTGTCATAACAGACATCAAAATGCCCAGATGCAACGGACTTGAACTGGCATCCTACATTCAGGAGAACATATGTGACACATTCGTAGTCATCCTGACAGGCTATGATGAATTCAAGTATGCACGGGAGGCTCTGAGGAAAGGTGTCACCGACTATCTTCTCAAACCGCTTGATGAAAATGCGATGAACAGCCTGCTTGATTCACTCTCCCGCCGTATTGATCAGACAGGAGAGCGTCACGCGTGCTGCTATCAGGAAAACATCACGGAAGCGGAAGATGAAAGCCCCAGCCTGCTGATTGAACGTGCAAGAATTTTTATCAAGGAAAATTACACCCGCCCTCTTTCTCTGAATGATGTTGCCTCTGCCCTCAGCGTTTCCCCTTCCTATTTAAGTACACAGTTCAAATCCGACAGAGGAGAAACATACACCAAATACATTCTGCGTCTCAGAATGGAACTTGCAAGCCGTCTTCTTGAAAGTTATAAAGCCGGCAAAGTGAGCGACATAGCCCAGGAAGTCGGTTTTTCATCTACAAAGTATTTTGATTCGGCATTCAAAAAATATTTCGGCATGACTCCGAATGAATACAGAACAAAAACAGCACAGCAAGATGAAAACCCAAATTCAGAAAAAGGACAGATGTAAAGCTTTCATTCCTCATTCAGAATCATCAACTGCCCTCTGTCGGCATCAAGGTGCACAAAAGAACCGATTGGCACAGTAAGCATGGGATGAGTATGACAGCAGTCAAATTCGGCAAGTACCGGAATGGAAATATCTCCCATCACTTCCTCAAGAATTTCATACGGTTTTCTGCCGCTTCCTCTGTCATCGAATTGTTCATGCTTGCCAAGCACCAGTCCGCCTATAAGATCAAAAACACCATTCAGCTTAAGCATGGCAAAGCTTCTTTCTATTGTTGCGGCGTCTTTCAGTGAATCCTCAATAAGCAGAATATCTCCCTTTCTGATTTCTGGAAAATATTCGCTTGCCCAGAAGCCTTCCATCGTATTGAGATTCCCTGCAATGAGACGCCCTTCTGCTTTTCCTGAGTGCACAGTGACAAGCCTGTTTTCCCTGCCTTTTTTAGACCTGTCCTGGCTGTCCCAGTCAATGAATTCATCGGTCCATACACATGGTGTCGGCAAAACATAAGGAAGTGACTCTTTTTCTGTCACTACAGACTCAAAATAGCTGAATGTCTCATCGACATATGGTGGGAACTCTCCGAATGATGCGACAACAGCCGGACCATAATATGTGACAAGTCCGGTTTTGGCATAAATTGCGAACAAAACAGCTGTCACGTCGGAATACCCGATGATTATTTTAGGATCCCTGCGCAAAGCTTCATAATCTATATAAGGAAGGAGGGAATTTGAATTCATGCCGCCGATTGAAGACATGATGCATCTGACATCAGGATTGCGGATCAGCTCATTCAGTTCGCTGGCACGCTCGGCAATTGATCCGCTGCGGTAAAAATCACTCTTGCCGCATAATGAGCCTTCAACCAGAGAAAAACCTTTCGACAAAAGATAGTCCTTCCCTCTTTCATATCTTTTCACCGCTGTGGCAGTTGCGGGAGAAGATGGAGAAAATATCCCTATGGCGTCTCCTTTTCTCAATCTTGGTGCAATCACTTTCCACTCCTTGTTTGAACGAAAACAATATTTAATTGCTTATGTTATAATAGAATTTCATACATATTTCAATTATTCAACAATAGATTTCGAATTACAGTCATATCAAAATATAAAAATAAACATATTAATTCAAATTGTTTTCATATAATTTAGATATTGTATTTTACAATAAAAATCTGTTTACATATGTAAAATTATGTATAAAATATCAAATTTACTTAGTATTTTATTATGACTGCTATAATTTCAAATATTTTTTTAATAATTTAAACTGATATTTAACAAAGAAAAAAGTGTGTTTATGTTCTTCTTCAGATAATGCATCCTTGTATCTCAATATCGGCACATATTTATATTTGTAATACTCATCTCTGAATGATTCTGGCTCATTCTCCGGAAACATCCTTTTCTCTGCAATAACAACATACAGAACCCATTTGTACTTCCAGAACCCAAAAGCATGTAGCGGTTTTTCTTCTGCATCAGTACGTTGAAGCACAATGCCGGTTTCCTCATGGAATTCCCGTACGGCAGTATCAAGCAGATCACAGTCCTTCGACTTGTCAAAACCGCCGCCTATGAAAGCCCAGACGGCAGGATGACGTCTGAGCTGCATCAGAACTTCATCCTGATACACATAGACAATCCCTGCACCTGTATAGCCATTTTTAATCAGTTTTATAAGTTTATCAAGCAGTTTAATAGCGGTTTTTCCTTGATTACCTGTAAGAAATATTTAGATTTCGTCTCAGAAATGAGTTAATATTATATAACTAAAATATAGTAGTCATATAATTAAAATACTAATCTGAATATTTCTTATAGAATTCTTTTAGAGCAAATCTTATTCCGGCAGCCCAGCCGAGCCCCATTTCCTCAAAAAGATCTTCAAGTTCTTCCTTAAACGAAGGTTCAATGGAAAAGGTTGTCAGAATCTTCTTTTCTTTTCCTTCCTTACGCGAGAATACTTCCTTGGCTTTCTTTTCACTAAGGCTTTCTTCTCTTGAAAGTGAATCATAACTTTCGTCTTTTTTCTTCAGTGCCATATTCTCAGATCCCTCCCTGATTTGCTATTTCCAGATATCCCTGTTCAACTCGTCAAAGACTTTTGCAGTCGCTTCTTTCATGCCCCTTCCTCGTACTTTGAACAGCTGAGGAGCTTTTCCTGCTTCCTGACTCTTTCTGAATATCGGATCTACAGGGATAAGATAGACCTTGTAATTTCCGCTCTCCAGAGCCGCAGCATAGATATCGCGGTGCTGCTTTATTCTTGTATCATATGAGTTGATTATGATCTTGTTGTGCTTGACAGCGGATCTCATGTTTTTTCTGAGCTTCTGAAGTTCATGAATGAATATCTCAAGACCATCCAGAGAGAACACTTCACTTGTCATCGGAGTCACAACCTCGTCACTTGCGATCAGAGCAGCCCTTTCCAGCATGCCGAGCCCCGGAGACAGATCCAGAATAACATGATCAAAATCTTTGCTGACCTCAGAGACAAGGTCCTGAAGAACATAAGGCTCTTCTGCAAGTTTTGTCTCAGAGTATATTTTCAATGTTCCTCCGATACCGAAAGTCGGAAGAATGTATAAATTATCTATGTTTGGAATCTTTACTATAGCATCACCTACAAAACACCTGCCCTGAAGTACATCTGCAAGTTCAAATTTAGGTGCTGACTGGAGAAACCATGAAGACACATTACCCTGGGGATCACAATCAATTATCAAAGTTTTCTTACTGCATAAAGCGGACTGACAGGCAAGAGTACCGGAAATTGTTGTTTTCCCTACACCGCCTTTCTGCAAATGAAATGCAACCGTTTTAGTCATCAGATGACCCCCTGTAATTTATTAGCAATTATATGTTCACATCTAAAAATTAGCAATAAATAATTTTGAAATTTATGAAAATAAAATAAAAAAAATTTTCTTTTATGTTTAAATCATATGAATCATTATTCGTATTTTATAATTTTTATATATATTCACTATATTATTTAATATTTTTTATATGTGTTTATAATGATTATAACGTTAAAATTTTCGTAAACAGAAAATATCCTGACAGGGATCGGATAAATCCGTTTTAAGCATGAGAAGGACATCAGAATTACCATTGAGTTAAATGGCTATTTTGCGTCTATTATTATATAAACCTATTTCGGTATGTATTATTTTATTTTATTTATAACTCATATTCGGATTGTTAAGAATCATATAATCAGATACTATTTCCTACATGAAAATTTACAGCTTCAATGTTAATGGCTTAAGAGCGATAATCAAAAAAGATTTTCTTTCATGGATAGAAGAAACCTCCCCCGATATACTGTGCCTTCAGGAGACAAAGCTTTCTGACAGGGAATTTCAGCTCGATCTTCCCGGTTATCATCAGTATTATTCATGTGCCGAAAAAAAAGGCTACAGCGGAACAGCTATTTATTCCAGGAAAAAACCGCTTTCAGTTACGGAAGGAATCGGTGTAGACGAACATGACAAGGAAGGCAGGACCCTGATTGCTGAATATGAGAATTTTTATCTTATCAGCGTATATGTCCCGAATTCACAGGATGAACTCAGGCGACTTGATTACAGACAGGTGTGGGATAAAGCTTTTGAAGATTTCGTCTCCGAGCTGAAAACCCATAAGAGTGTCATATTCTGCGGTGATCTTAACGTTGCCCATGAGGAAATAGATATAAAGAATCCAAAGACAAACACAAGAAATGCCGGTTTCACAATCGAAGAGCGGAATGATTTCTCACGCCTTCTCTCACGTGGTTTCACTGATACATTCCGCTATCTGCATCCGGATGAGGTGAAATACTCATGGTGGTCATACCGCTTCAAGGCAAGGGAAAAGAATGTTGGATGGAGAATTGACTATTTTGTGATTTCAGATGATCTGAAAGATAAGCTCAAAGCGGCGGAAATACACAATGATGTATTCGGCTCGGATCATTGTCCGGTTTCAATAGAGATTGATCTCTGATTTCATAAGCACCTTTTACTAATAATTGTCAGCTTCTGATGACAAAAGAAACAGCTCCTTGCTAATTGATTACATTACAAGGAGCTGTTGTTTAGTAAGCAAGACTTACTTCAAGTATTCAGGGATCTCTCCCCTGGTTTCAAATATCTTTCTCTTCTGCGTATCAAGAATCTTCTTGCACATCCTGATTGACTTCGGAGTGACTTCTACAAGTTCATCATCCTTAATGAACTGAATTGCACTTTCAAGACTTGGTTTGACAACCGGAGTAAGTGCCACAGCCTCATCTTTTCCGGCAGCACGGAGGTTTGTCAGTTTCTTTGTCCTTGTGGGATTGAGCATAAGATCACCCTCCCTGTTTCTCTCACCTACAACCTCACCCTCGTATACATCATCACCAGGCACAATGAACATACGGCCCCTGTCTTCCAGTTCCCAGATACCGTATGCAACTGCAGTACCGGCACGGTCACAGACTAGGGAGCCGGAAAACCTGTCAGGGAAATCACCTTTGTATGGTTCATAACCCTTCAGATAGCTGTTCATGATACCGAATCCTTTAGTATCAGTAAGGAATTCATCCCGATAGCCAATAAGGCCTCTGGAAGGAATCTCGAAGCGAATCTTGACCCTGTTGCCCGGGGTGTATGTGATATCACTCATGATCGCTTTCCTCTTGCCGAGTTTTTCCATGACTATACCGGATGATTCCTCAGGACAGTCAATCAGAAGATACTCGATAGGCTCAGTTTTTTTCCCGTTCTCATCTGTCTTGAAAATTATGTGAGGCCGTCCGACACAGAACTCAAAACCGTCTCTTCTCATTTCCTCGGCAATGATTGCCATCTGGAACTCACCGCGCCCCTTTACAATAAAAGTGTCATCAAGGTTCTTCTCAATCTTAATTGAAACATTTTTCAGTGCCTCTTTCTGAAGTCTTTCCCAGATCTTTGCACTGGTGACGGCCTTGCCTTCACGTCCAGCCAGCGGTGAAATGTTCTTGCAGAACATCATGGAGACAGTCGGTTCATCAACCGTTATTCTCGGCAGGGCTTTCTTGTATTCCCTGTTACAGATTGTATCGCCGATGGAAACATCATTGACACCGGAAAGCACAACGATATCTCCTGGTTCCACCGACTGGACTTCCTTGAAAATCGGCCCGTCATATGCCTGCAGACGTGTTACACGGAGATTCTCTTCACCGTCTTCTTTCATACATACGAGAGAGTCATTTGTGCTGACTGAACCGTTAATGACCTTTCCTACAGCAAGACGGCCGAGAAAGTCAGAATATGATAAATCACTGACAAGCATCTGGAACGGCTCCTCATCGTCATATACAGGAGAAGGAATGTACTCGATGATGCAATCAAGGAGTTCATACAGATTCTCTCCGATATGCTTAAGGTCCTTTCCGCACACTCCATCACGTCCGTTTGCATAGAAGACAGGCACTTCAAGCATTTTCTCATCAGCACAAAGTTCAAGCAGAAGATCATATACCTCATTGAGGACTTCTTCCGGTCGGGCATCGCTTCTGTCGATTTTATTAATGACAACAATGACAGGAAGATTTTTCTCCAGAGCCTTTTCAAGCACGAATCTGGTCTGAGGCAGAGGACCTTCAGCAGCATCACAGAGCAGGACGACACCGTCCACCATGCTGAGCCCACGTTCAACCTCGCCGCCGAAATCCGCATGACCCGGAGTATCGATTATATTGATCTTCACACCTTTCCAGTGTATTGCACAGTTTTTGGCACTGATTGTTATGCCTCTTTCCCGTTCAATAGCGCCAGAATCCATGATCCTGTCCTGGTTCATGTCTTTTCCGACAAGACCGCTCTGACGGAACAGGGCATCCACAAGCGTTGTCTTGCCATGGTCAACGTGTGCAATTATCGCAATATTTCTTATTTTATCATTAGTTTTTTTCATAATAGCCAGGCAGTACACTATCACAAAGCTGAATTTATTTCTATAAGGTTAATGAAATTATATAAAAATTTACAGCCAAGTGCTGCCATACTTCATCTTGTTATCTGCAGTACATAAACAAAACTTATATAACTAATATTAAACTATTAATTTTTAATATTTATATAATATCATTTTTATATAATTACATAATAATAATTAAGTATAAACAGATATAACAGTAACGATTATAATATCTGAACAAGATGCAATAAATATGAAAAATGCTTTCCTGTACTATGACTTGAATACAGGAAAGCAAGTTCGAGGGATAATATCATATTAATTCGAAATTAATATGCAGCGTTTAAAATTGCCAGTACATCTTCAAGACCGGCAGCTTCGGGATTAACTATGAGAGCACCATCGTTTATGGCACGCTGGGCAACCTCATTGAAATCCTCCCGGTTAATCTTGTTGTCTCTGAGTTTCAGGGACAAGCCTGCCTTTTCAGCAGCGCTGTGAGCAAATGCTGTAACGACTTCGATACATTTTTCTGCTCGTTCAGCAGCAGGAACTGCAACATATTCCTCCGGTGTGACGAACATCTTCAGAATCTCTGTATAATCATCTCTGCATTTATCAAGATTGAATCTCATGCAATGCGGAAGAAGAATTGCCATTGCAAGTCCGTGGGGCAGAGAACAGACACCTCCGAGGCTGTGTCCGATTGCATGAACGATACCAACCATACTGTTGGAAAATGCCGATCCGGCAAGCAGAGAACCGTTTGCCATTGCAAGACGGGCTTTTCTGTCATTTGGAGACTCGATACATGTAATCAGATTATCCTTGATCAACTCAATAGCGGATCTGGCATAGCACTGACTAACAGGATTCTTCTGCAGACATGAATATGATTCGATTGCATGTGTCAAAGCATCAAGTCCGGTCATGGCAGTCACTTTTGCAGGCATGGATGTTGTGAAACGTTCATCGATGACTGCAAGATCAGGAAGAAGGAACTGGCTTATGAATTCCATTTTGACTTTCCGCTCATTATCTTTGATGACTGCAACAGCTGTAGCTTCGCTTCCAGTACCGCTTGTTGTGGGCACGGCTGCAAATGGCACATGCTTTGCGTACGGCAGCACCTCAGCTCCTACAAACTTAAGGATATCTGTACCACCCTGGCTGATGAGCATCCTGAGACCTTTTGCTGTATCTATTACGCTTCCGCCTCCGAGTGCGACAATGGAATCAGCATTTGCCTTTCTGTAAAGCTCTGCGATTTTATTTACAACCTCAATTGAACTGTCGGCAGGAATATCGGTATAGACCTCGACGACCTTGACTCCACCCGAAATCAAAGCATCAGAAAGAATCTGAACCTGTCCGAGCTTTTCAAGTACCTTATCAGAAAGGACCATTACTCTTGATGAACCGAGAAGTCTGAATTCAGTTGAGATGTTTTCAAGAGCATATTTGCCGGATAATATTTTTCCGGGGTTAACAAATTCATAATATCCAGGAATATACATGATCAGACTCCGACAAAAATCTTTCTGTAAACTCTGAGCGTTGAGAATTCCTTCTTCTCAACCTTTCTGAGTATTCTTTTTGTAAGCAGACGGGGGAAAAGATAGCTTTCCGCTATATCAATGCAGCGGACAAGACTCATTGTCTGACAGATGTCACCGTTAAGCATGAAGCGGTGCTCGGCATAGGCTCTTGCAACACCCATCTGCCCCGTGAGAACAAGGAAAGCCGCATCAACTGAGCGGAATGTGATTCTAATATCTGCACAGCTGCATGCCTTGATTCTTTTTAACTTATTGCCACATTTCTGCATGTAGATTGCAGTTCCTTCAGGACTGGCTTCAAGAGCAACAGTCAGTCCGTCTTTCCATGAAAGGAATTCATTCATTATGCGGCTGTCTTCCCTTGCCAGAACCTTAATGGCCCTGTAGAGAACAAGCATGACAATCTTTGCGACAAGTGATTTAAATTTATTGATTATTTTCTTGAATAATGACAATCTGTTCATGCTCTTTTTATATTACATATTTTCTTATATTGTCAATATAAACATATTTACAAAATCCGTAATATTGAAATTTAAACAAAATCATATCCGAATGTTTGATATCAGATACATATGAACATCAGTTATTTCAATTATACAAATGCATCAAAATATATTTAATAATTATATCAAAACATATAATTACAATATAATTTAAATATGCATAAAAATCAGAATGATATAATTCCAAGATGTTCCAATAGTATTTTCAATCCCATCAATATAAGTATCACGCCGCCGGCTATCTCTGCCTTTCTTTCAAACTTGTTCCCGAAGATTGATCCAATCTTCACACCGGTAGCACTGAGAAAGAATGTACAAACACCGATAAAGCAGATTGCGGGAATAATATCAACTGAAAGGAATGCAAATGACACACCTACGGCAAGTGCATCAATACTGGTTGCCACTGCCAGCGGCAGCATGACCTTAAACGCATAGGAAGAACATGTATCAGTGTCTTCACACTCTTCTTTACTGCTTACAGCTTCCCTTATCATGTTCACACCGATTAAAAATAAGAGAATAAAAGCAATCCAGTGATCTACAGATTGTATAAGTGAACTGAAATTGACACCAAGCAGATAACCTAGAAGCGGCATCAGAGCCTGAAACAAGCCAAACCACAGACCTGCACACAGCATATTCAAAGGTCTGACATCTGATGTTACAAGTCCTTTGCATACTGATACTGCAAATGCGTCCATACTGAGCCCGACAGCAATTATGAACAGCTCAAGCAAACTCATAAAACTCTCCTCGGGGACTTCCAATGGCATAAAAAAAGACGAAGTCCCACCTGAAACAAAAGATTTCAAGTAAGTCTCGTCATTTAAGCCAAGACCAGGGCATTCCCAGTCTGTTGATCTTGGAGCTGCATATAGCAGCTGACTACTCCCTTATTGATTCACCGCTGTCAAGTATTTCCGATATGCTGTTATTAGTCAATATAGAAAAAGAAAATCCGGCAGCGCCTTACTCTCCCGCAGACGAACTGCAGTACCATCAGCGAAGAAGCGTTTCACTTTCGTGTTCGGGATGGGAACGGGTGTTTCCGCTTCTCTATGACCACCGGACTATTCATAGACTTCCACCTTGATGGAAGCTTATCAATATCTCACAATCAAATGTGAGCTGTTTACATAAAAAAAAGACCTGGCGACGACCTACTCTCCCACAGACGGACTGCAGTACCATTGGCGAAGAAGCGTTTCACGGTCGTGTTCGGGATGGGAACGGGT
>CASFTW010000034.1 GCA_949297785.1 uncultured Spirochaetales bacterium | reverse complement strand
CTAAGCGAACCAATTTTACTGCGTTTTAGGGCTCTATATGGCGAATAAACGCTTTATTCGCTTATTTCCATATCCACGGTGCAAAACAGGATTTTTAAATCATTTTTGTGAATTCTGCATACCGCTGAAATGAATCTCAAAATAAAATTTTATAACACTTGCAATTAAAATTTTGTTTATATAGCCTGATTACAGAAGTGGCGCCACTCTCTGATAGGAGAGTATTGAATGAGACATTTTAATTTACGTAACGGTTCTTCTCTTGCAGATGAAATCAGGAGAAGAGGAATAGATTTACTTGGAGAAATACCTTTTCCAATGACTCAGGACAGGTTTGATTTCGCTTCCTTATGCCTGCCTTTGTATGAAAAGCATTATCCTGAAATCATCTTGGAGATCCAGAACCTTGCAAAAGGTTTGAACATTGATGAAAAGATTCTGTTCGCACTTTTCTTTTCAATGTATGCGATAATTCCAGCCGCCCATTGTTCATGCGTTGCAGTGCGTGATAATGAGAATGTTTTTCTCGGACGTAACAGTGATTTTTATATCCATATGAAGGATCTGAACAGTCATTTCATCTATGATGGTTATTATGGGAATAGTACGGCCTTCCTTGAACTTGAGGACGGCAGGAACAAAGCAGGACTTGCCATCGGCTTCACTTCCGTCTTTCCTCATAATCCAAAGCCCGGCCTCAACTCAGGACTGATTCTGCGTCTGCTTCTCGAAAAGGCAGATTCTGTAAAATCCGCAATAGCGATATTGGAATCCATCCCAATAGCCTCATCCCAGACCTATATGCTGGCGGATAAGAGCGGACATATCGCATATGTGGAATGCTCCTCAGAGCACATGGAGGTAATGGAATACAAAGAGAGTAGGCACTATCTGATATCAACAAACCGTTTTATTCTCCCGGGAATGCAACCATACTCCATCACCGTAGATGATGACTGGAACGCAGAGGCAAGACATGAAGCAATAGAAACAGTACTTTCAGAGCATTCAGAGTGGAATCTGTCTGTAATGAAGGAAGCTCTCGTTTCCGCAAGCTCATACGATACTGCCACTGGACATGATACTGTATGGTCTGTCATTGAAGACATGAGTGCCGGTCAGACTTACCTTTGTGAAGGCAATCCATCCGAAAACAGCTACAGCAAAACAGAACTCTGACCATCGAAAGAATAATCTTCCCACTTTTTTTGAAGAACAGGCGGAATTATCATTAAGAAACCTGTATTCCGCCTGCTTTTCATGAGGGGTACCAGATCATGTCATACAGTGTCATGGTTGTTGTGATGTGCCTCATACCGGCAAGCGTCATGCCGAGATGCCTGTATTTTTCCACCTTGACCATCTCATCAGTTTTAAGCACACAGGGAATGCCTTTTTTCTCCGCCACCGATTTTGCAACATCCAGAGCCTGCCTCATATACCCCTTCCCCTGATACGGTTTCCTCACACAGAGCATGGCTACATTGACGAAAGGTTCCTTGTTCTTTCTCATCGTGTCAGCAAGAGAAGGTCCGGCACTGCGAACAAGTTTCAGCATGTGTGTCAGAGATGACAGCCTGACAGATTTCATTACGATGAAAGGGAATTTAACTAACATGGAAACAGGAGGTTTCCACTCTGACGTCGTAATGGCAATATAAGCCTGTCTGTCATCCCCGATGGCCCGGATCCAGCCGGCTTTCAGAGCCAGTTTCAGCGATGCCATCTGATAGCGGATGATATCTTCCCTGCTTCCAAGGAGTGTGAAGATGTTCTCTTCCCCGTTGCTGAAAGCGTAATCTGCATACGTTTCAGCTATTTCCCTTATTTCCCCGTCTGTCAGTGTTCTTACGTTTTCAGCAGTCATAAGATGCCTCCTCAGTCAGAAAGCAGACGCATCTTCAGCTCTTTCACAGCTCTGAAGTACGACAGCAGCATATGACGGCAGGCCTTTCCTGCAAGATACAGAAGCACTCCTGCAATTACAGAAAAGCAGAATGCCAGCCACGGGTTGCCGATACCTTTCAGCACCATGTCATCCGCAAAAGGCAGAGAAAGACTGAAGATGCTGCTGACAAGCCTCAATGCACCCAGAAACGGGCAGACAAAGCCGCTTATGATGAATACAGGCGCACATATGCCAAGTGTGGGAACGACAGCAAGTGAAATGCATGCTACAACAAAATAGAAAAGTACAGCCATACAACCTCCTGCTTTGTTCATTGCAATTAGCATGCCACTAGTATGATCAAACCTATAATTGCTGCTGTATTCACGTCACAATGGCATTTCATGCCGGAAAATGTATCCTTTCTGGTATTTTTCACCTGGAAATGAAAAAAGTGCGTCAGTTCAGAATCAGATCGTACAGCTGTCCGTCAACATACTTTCCGTCAATGAGGAAAAGCATCCTGTCTGTGCCACAGAAGCAGAAACCGTTTTTTCTGTAGAAAGTCTTCGCTCTTTCATTGTCAGAACGTACGGTAAGGAAAATCTTCCTGATTCCCCTCCTCCGTGCTTCAGAGACAGCCATATCGAAAATATGCTGGGCAACACCTTTTCCCCAGTATTCTTTCCTTACCGCTATTCCCATTTCGCCGCGGTGACGGATACGTTCCCGTCCCGATACCCGTATGTCGCAGGAACCGCAGATTCTGCCATCCAGAACGGCAACAGCTGAAAACCATCCTGAAGCTGTTGAGTTTCTTATGAAAGACCTCTCATCTTCAATGCTCATTGCCTCAGCCTCTTTCTCTGAACATGCGAGATTGTCGCTTTCACCGGCAACGGATCTGAAAAAATCAAGATAGGCTGAAGCATCTTCCTCTCTGACCAGTCTGTACTCGAATTCCATCACAGCTTCTCCTTTTCCTCTTTTTGCTAAAATATTGCACACATAATGCAGAATAGCAACATATAAGGTTTGAAACACAATGGTATTATGGAATATAATGTCACTCAAGATTTTACAAGAAGGGAATTTATGCGTAAATATTTCACATCCGAATCAGTCTCTGACGGACACCCTGACAAAATATGCGACCAGATCGCAGACGGAATACTTGATGAACTTCTGAGACAGGATCCTTATTCCCGTTCGGCATGCGAGGTCACAGCTGAAAGCGGTAGCGTGCACATAATGGGGGAAATCACGACAAAAGCTGATGTTGACTATATAGAAACAGCAAGGAAGATCATAAGGGAAACAGGCTACACAAAAGCGGAATACGGCTTTGATGACAATGCCGGCATAACCTGCTCTCTTCATGAACAGTCTCCTGACATAGCAATGGGTGTCGACTCATCCTTCGCCGATGAAAGCACCACCGGAGCCGGAGATCAGGGCATGATGTTCGGCTATGCTGTGAATGAAAGCGATGAATACATGCCCCTCACCCTCTCGCTTTCAAGAAAGCTGGTTATGAGGCTCTCCGATGCAAGGAAGACTGGAAAGCTGTCCTTCCTGCGTCCTGACGGCAAAAGCCAGGTGACGCTTGAGTATGAGGGAGGAAAGCCTGTGAGAATAGACACTGTTGTTCTCTCAGCCCAGCATGATCCAGATATTGAGCTTGAAGACCTCAGAAAGTCAATAATGGAAAACATCATCATTCCGTCCCTTCCTGAGAACATGCTTACGGAGAATACAAAATACTACATCAATCCTACCGGACGCTTTGTACTCGGAGGCCCTGCTGCCGACACCGGACTTACAGGACGCAAGATAATCGCGGATACATACGGCGGCTATGCGCACCACGGAGGCGGAGCATTCTCCGGAAAGGATGCCACCAAAGTTGACCGCAGTGCGGCTCTTGCACTGAGGAACATTGCGAAGACGATCGTTGCCTCGGGTGCGGCAGATGAATGCGAGATACAGGCGGCGTATGCCATAGGTGTTGCAGATCCTGTGTCCCTTGCAGTACTGACTTTCTCAAGCGGAAAGATAAGCGAGGAAGCTCTTGTCAGATGGATAATTGATCACTACGATCTGAGGCCTGAAGGCATGATCAGACAGTTCTCTCTCCGCTCACCGGTATACAGGCAGAGTGCCTCATTCGGTGCATTCGGCCGCACTGATGTCACACTGCCGTGGGAAATCATTAATGACGATGCTCTTGAGGCCTTGAAGGCACTGTTGTAAACAGATCTTCCGACGGTATGATATGTACTATTGCGACACAGGCGAAATACAATCAGGTTATTGCCGGCAGAACCTATCGCCTCTCTTTCCTCAGATGGCTCACAGACAGAGTATTGAGGATGATCGCACCATTGTACTGAATGCCAACTTGACTAATGAAAATCGGCCAACTTGACTAATGAAAAACCGCCAACTTGACTAATGAAAACAGATAAAGTGTTTCCCTGCAAATAAAAGGCTGCCCTGAAATATGGACCATTCCAAGGCAGCACAGAATATCATGTTTCACACATAAAAAAGGATTTCAGAATATGTCGGCACAGGCCAGCAGGACTTGTCGACAATACATTCAAGCCTGTCACAGATCCTGCGGGCATTCTCCATAGCCGGTATGATCTTGTCCGCGGCATAGAAAGCAGCCTTCTCTGTCTGCTGAGGTCCTTTTGCCACGCATTCATCAAGCTCATCGATTTTGACAAGCAGCTCATCACACAGGGCACTTGCCTCAGCACAGAGGTCTTTGTCCGCATTCGCAGCCACTCCGATACTGCCCTTCACCTGGACAGATGAGGCAAGAGAAGATGTGAAACGCAGGGATGAGGGAAGTATCTGACGGCGGAGCATCTCGCTCATTGTGACAGCTTCGATGTGAATCGCCTTCTGGTACTCGTCAAGCGATATCTCAAGACGGGACTCCATTTCCTCTTTTGTGTACACATTATGACGCTTGAACAGTGCCACGTTCTTCTCATCACAGTAATGAACAAGGGCATCCGGCGTTCTCTTATAGTTGGAAAGGCCTCTCTTCTCAGCCTCTTCCTCCCACTCCTTGCTGTATCCGTTGCCGTTGAAAAGGATTCTCCTGTGTGCCTTGAGTTCTCTTTTTATCAGAGCATTGAGGGATGCATTGAAGTCAGAAGCACCCTCAAGCTCATCACAGAAAGCCTTCAGAGCATCCGCCACTGCCGTATTGAGCATCACATTCGTACAGGCAATGTTGAAAGATGAGCCGGGCATTCTGAATTCAAACTTGTTTCCGGTAAAGGCAAACGGACTGGTCCTGTTCCTGTCCGAGTTGTCGCGGGCAAGCTTGGGAAGCACGCTTGTGCCTATGTCGAGACGGGACGAAGAAGACCTGCCCTTGAACGGCGTTCCCTCAACGATGGAGTCAATCACGGCATCAAGCTCATCACCGACAAATATCGACACGATAGCAGGAGGCGCCTCGTTTGCCCCGAGCCTGTGATCATTTCCGGCACTTGCAACGCTTATGCGCAGCAGGTCCTGGTAATCATCGACAGCCCTGATCACTGCAGTCAGGAAAAGCATGAACTGGGCATTGTCCTTAGGTGTCTTTCCGGGATCAAGAAGGTTCTCGCCTTCATCCGTGCTCAGAGCCCAGTTGTTGTGTTTTCCCGATCCGTTTATTCCTTCAAACGGCTTTTCATGAAGCAGACATGCAAAACCGTGCCGGTCTGCAACCTTCTTCATCATTTCCATCGTGAGCTGGTTCGCATCGGTGGCCTTGTTTGCGTTATCGAAAATGGGCGCCATCTCATGCTGGCACGGTGCGACCTCGTTGTGCTCGGTCTTCGCTGTTATGCCGAGCTTCCAGAGCTCCTCGTCAAGATCAGCCATGAAAGCCTTCACCCTTCCCCTTATCGAGCCGAAGTAATGATCCTCCATTTCCTGTCCCTTGGCCGCAGGTGCGCCTATGAGTGTGCGTCCGGTAAGCCTGAGATCCAGACGCCTGGAGAAATCCTTCTTGTCAATGAGGAAATATTCCTGCTCTGCACCGATGGTCGCATTGACCCTCTTCACCTTCTTGCCGAAAAGTGAAAGCGCCCTGACAGCTTCGCGGCTTATTGCATCCATGCTTCTCAGAAGCGGAGTCTTCTTGTCAAGGATCTGCCCCGTATACGAACAGAATGCTGTGGGAATGCACAGTGTGTCATCCTTGATGAAGGCATAGCTTGTCGGATCCCATGCCGTATAGCCGCGGGCTTCAAATGTTGCACGCAGTCCGCCGGAAGGGAAGCTTGATGCGTCAGGTTCACCTCTGGCCAGTTCTTTGCCGGAAAAATCCATGATGACACAGCCGGTTTTATCGACAGTGAGGAAACTGTCATGCTTTTCCGCAGTGATACCGGTCATCGGCTGGAACCAGTGGGTGAAATGGGTAGCCCCCTTGCTGACCGCCCATTCTTTCATTGCTGCAGCTACAATATCCGCTGCATCCTCATCAAGGGCTTTTCCTTCAACCATTGTATCCTGTAATGACTGATATACCTTTTTCGGAAGCATTTCTCTCATTACATGATCATTGAAAACCATGGAACCGAACATTTCAGATACGTTCATGCTAATCCTCCTATGATCTATGATAGTTCTCTTACAATTGTCATCGCCGCATCCAGCAGGCTTATGCGGCAGTTCATCGCTTTTTTCTCTATATAGGCATGAGCCTCCTCTTCGCTCATTGCCTTGTATCTTGCAAGAAGGCATTTGGCCTTCGTGAGCATTTTCTCATTTTTCAGCCTTTCAAGAAGCTTCCTGTTCTTCTCTTCGGCCCTGCTTATCTTGTTTCTGGACACCCGCAGGGTCCTGAATACAGCGGCAAGCTCTCCTGTGCCGGCAACATACACCCCGTACTTTTCCATTGTCTCCGCCATATGCTGCACAAGTGCATCGGGAACAATATATATCGTGTCGTTTCCACGTTCAGAAGCAAGAACTGATACTTCCTTTGCCGAGCCGTCCGGAAGAGATGCATCCACGATAACGAGTGAAAGAGACAGATCAAGTATCTTCATCCTCGCCTCTTTTCCGCTTTCCGCACGGAAGAGAGCATACCGCCCCGCAGCAAGCGTTTTCTTTATCATGTCGCATCTGCTTCTCTCAGCAGCGATAAGCACCATTTCCATAGAAATACCTATATAAAGCGTAAAAAGCGTCTGATCATTGAATCGTAATCACTCAGTCCCTGTCCGTATTCATCTGCCTCCGCCTGTCTGTCTTCAAGGTAGGCATCGACAATCCCCGGGGAAATGACGGAGCGGATGAAACTGCTTTTTCCCGCCGTATCCACAGCAGCGGCAAGACTTGAAGGCAGCATCTGTCCTGAAGAAAGGGAAATCATGTCGCCGGCAGCCTCCATCTGCGGTACGGCACCATCCGCAATACCCTCAAATCCGGCAGACAGTAGCAGGGAAATGAGAAGATACGGATTGGAGGACGGATCAGGACTTCTCACCTCCATACGGCAGTCATTGCCTTCCGCATGCGGGATTCTCACAAGTGTCGACCTGTTCTGATGGCTCCATGAAACCGAGGATGGAGCCTCAAAGTGGCCGAACCTCTCATAAGAAGAAACCAGGGGATTTGCGAATGCTGTTATCTCATTCATTCTCCTCAGTATGCCGGCCATGAATGACATTGCCTTGGGATCTTCCTTCTCAAAAAGATTCTCATTGTTCTCATAAAGGGAAAGATTTATATGCAGTCCGCTTCCGCTTTCATTCCTGAGAGGTTTCGGCATGAAGGAAGCGAAAAGCCCGTGCTGCTGTGCTATTGCTTTCACCGCAGTCTTGAATGTCATCAGATCATCTGCGGCTTTCAGCGGAGAAGAACAGCGGAAGTCTATCTCATTCTGTCCAGGTCCGTGCTCATGATGACTGCGCTCCGGCTTGATGCCCATGCTTTCAAGTGCGAAGCAGATTTCCCTTCTGACGTTTTCCCCTCTGTCAAGCGGAGCCATATCAAAATACCCCGCATCATCAAACGGGGAAAGAGTCGGAAAGCCTTTCTCATCAGTTTCAAAAAGATAGAACTCACACTCAGGTCCTACAAGGAAAGAATATCCGGCAAGGCTGCTTTTCTTCTCTATGCGGGAGAGCAGATATCTTCCATCCCCTTCAAAGGGTCTTCTGTCAGGGTATGTGATATAACAGTAGAATCTGGCAACACCCCTGTCCGCAGGTCTCCACGGCAGGATGGAGAATGTGTCAAGATCAGGAAACAGCAGAAGATCGGACTCGCTTATGTTCAGGAACCCCTTTATTGCGGATGCATCAAAGGAAATCCCGTGCTCAAGCGCGTGTTCCAGCTCATCTGCCATTATCGCGATATTCTTCTGACGTCCGAAAATGTCACAGAAGGCAAGCCGTATGAATTTCACCTCATACTCTGCAAGCAGCTGTCTGATATCCTCCGTGTCCATAGTAACCTCCATTAACGGAAAAAGCGCCGCAGAAACATCTCTGCAGCGCCTTTGCTGTATATGCGGGAATAATATGGAAAAGCATCAATTCAAGTCAAGTATGTTTCATGCAATTTTCTGAATTTTTATTCCAGGAAAATTCAAAATCATAATTGACACACTATGAAGATATGTCGTAAAACGTAGCTCAAAGAACAAGGACGTTCAAAGAGATGATCTCTGGACGTCCTTTTTTTATTTCATAATTCAGAGGCGGTTTATGAAAAAAGAAGGCGAAGTCAGAATCAGTTCGGGGTGCGCGATCAGCGGAATATTCTGCCGCGACGGAAGGCGTATCACGGGAGATGCGATAAAAAAGAGCATAAAAGTCATGCACAACAGGTCAAACGGACTTGGAGGAGGCTTTGCAGGTTACGGGATATACCCGCAGTATAAGGATTACTATGCACTGCATGTCTTCTATGACTCACAGACCTCAAGAGAAGAAACGGAACGTTTTCTGGACAGACGGTTCGACATAATAAACCTCTCGAAAATACCGGTACGTCAGACAAGCGCGATTGCCGATGCTCCTCTCATCTGGCGTTATTTCGTTTCTCCGCTGCCGCATCTTCTGCAGGACAGCCAGCTTGATGAGGATGAATACACATCACGTGCCATGATCAGGATAAACGATTCCATTGATGGCGCGTATGTGGTCTCATGCGGCAAAGATATGGGTGTATTCAAGGCTGTGGGCTATCCTGAGGATGTCGCTGATTTCTACCGTCTTGAGGAATACGAGGGCTATTCATGGACGGCTCACGGACGCTACCCGACGAACACTCCGGGCTGGTGGGCAGGCTCTCACCCTTTCTCCCTGCTGGATCTCACAGTCGTGCATAACGGAGAAATATCTTCCTATGATGCAAACCGCAGGGCTGTGGAGATGTACGGTTACTCCTGCAATCTCCTGACAGATACAGAGGTCATAACCTACATTCTCGACTATCTTACACGCAAGCAGGGGCTCACGCTTGAAGAATGCTCACATGTCATAGCAGCTCCATTCTGGTCCACAATCGCGGCGACAGAGGATGAAGATGAAAGAAACAGGCTTTCCTACATGAGACAGATGTTCTCCTCATTCCTCATCACCGGACCGTTCTCGATTCTTGTAGGTTTCAGAGGAGGAATGATGGCGCTCAACGACAGACTGAAACTCAGAAGCCTCGTCGCAGCGGAGAAAGGAAACACTGTGTATTTCAGCTCGGAAGAAGCTGCAATCAGAGTGATCGAAGACAGTCCTGACAGAATATGGGCACCGCGCGGCGGAGAGGCCGTCATAGTGACACTTGAAAAGGAGGCCGGAAGATGAGGAGATACAGAATAAGAAAGGATGAGTGCTGCGTTTCCTGCCTCAGATGCGTATCGGAATGTTCATTCGGGGCAATAACAGCAGGTGAGAACAGGACACTTGTCTTCCATCATGACAAATGCGTTGACTGCCAGCGCTGTGTGTCTTTCTGCCCGACCGGGGCCATTTACATAACGGAAGACGGAAACAGGTTCAGGGAAAACTCCGTCTTCAGAAAGGATGATATCAGAGAAATAATCCTTCAGGCTGAAACCGGCGGAGTCCTGCTTTCATCCATGGGCGCAAAGGAGAAGAACATTCCCGTATACTTCGACAGGATGCTGCTGAACGCCAGCCAGGTGACGAACCCCTCCATAGATCCGCTCAGGGAACCTATGGAAAGTGCAGTGTTCATCGGACAGCGGCCTGAAAAAATACAAAGGGATAAGGAAGGACGGCTTATAAATAACCTTCCGCCGCATCTTGAGCTGAAAACACCGATTCTGTTCGCGGCAATGAGCTATGGAGCGATCAGTCTGAATGTTCACAAAGCTCTGGCAGCAGCGGCAGAAGAACTCGGAACGTACTGGAATACAGGTGAAGGAGGACTTCACGAAAGTCTTTACCCGTACAAGGAGCACACTATCGTTCAGGTCGCATCGGGACGTTTCGGTGTGCATGAGACCTATCTGAACACGGCAGCCGCCATTGAAATAAAGATCGGCCAGGGAGCAAAGCCCGGAATCGGAGGTCATCTCACAGGGCGCAAGATCATCGGCGATGTATCTAGAACAAGGATGGTGCCGGAAGGTCTTGATGCCATAAGTCCGGCTCCGCATCACGATATCTATTCCATTGAGGATCTGGCGCAGCTCGTAATGTCAATAAAGGAAGCAACACATTACAGGAAACCTGTGATAGTCAAAGTCGCAGCCGTTCACAACATTGCTCCGATCGCCTCGGGAATTGCCAGAAGCGGAGCCGACATCATTTCAATTGACGGCTACAGGGGCGGAACAGGGGCCGCTCCCAAACGCATAAGGGACAATGTTGGCATTCCCATCGAGCTTGCAATCGCAGCCGTGGACCAGAGACTCAGAGAGGAAAAGATAAGGGACCGTGTGAGCATCATCGCCTCAGGCGGCATAAGGAATTCGGCCGATACAGTCAAGGCCATAGCGCTCGGCGCCGATGCTGTCTCTATCGGAACTGCCGCCCTCTGTGCACTCGGCTGCCATATATGCGCATCATGCCACACCGGCAGGTGCGCATGGGGAATCGCGACGCAGGAACCGGAGCTTACAGAAAGACTTGATCCTGAAAAAGGCGCTAAAAGACTTGTCAATCTCGTTAATGCATGGACACACGAGATAAAAGAAATCATGGGAGGAATGGGTATAAACAGCATTGAAGCGCTTCGCGGCAACAGGATGGCACTGCGGGGCGTGGACCTCAATGAAAAGGAACTTGAGATTCTCGGAATCAGATATGCAGGAGAATGATATGAAAGTATTCGACATGAGAAAAGACGGAATTACTGGAATAAGACAGCATGAGAATGAAGAGATAACGGTGACAGGATGTCTCGGTGAACGTTATATCGGCTGCGGCATGAAGAATGGGATCATGCACATAGAGGGAACACCGGGCAATGCTCTTGCATCCTATCTTGACGGCGGCAGCATTTATGTGGATGGCAATGTACAGGATGCTGCGGCAGATACAATGAATGCAGGTCTTCTTGCCGTAAACGGCAGCGCCGGTGATGCGCTTGCATACGGTATGAGAGGCGGCCGCGTGTATATCAGGGGCGATGCCGGATACAGGGCCGGTGTGCATATGAAAGCATACGGGGACAGGAAAAGCATTCTGGTCATAGGAGGAAGGACCGGATCCTTCCTTGGCGAATACCTTGCAGGGGGAATCATCATAGTCCTCAACCTTGGTGAGGAAAAAGACATAACAGGCTATTTCTGCGGAAACGGGATGTATGCCGGAACCATATATCTTAAGACACAGCGTCCTCCGGTGAATCTTTCCGACAAGCTGATTACAAGAAAAGCCGGAAAAGAGGAAATGGAGAGTGTCATCCGCCCGCTGGTGACGGACTTCGCATCTGTTTTCTCACTCAGTACGGCCCACTGTCTTGAAGGCGCTTTCATGGCTATAGAAGCGGATAAATCAAAATCATACAGCCAGCTTTACGCTGCAGTCTGAGGAGAGTTGAATATGTGTACAGTTTTTGCTTACAGGGGAAGAGCTCTGACTCCTTCCCGGCTTGAAGATATTCTCGAAAGGACAAGAAGAAGAGGTCCGGATGACCAGAGGATACTGATGCCGGAAGAGAATCTTTTCCTTGCCTTCCAGAGGCTTTCAATCATGGGTATAGATAAAAGAGGCATGCAGCCTTTTGAATACAATGGAATGTACGCAGTCACCAACGGTGAGATCTACGGATGGCGTGACATGCGCAGGAAACTTGAGGCGGAAGGATATGCTTTCCACTCTGATTCCGACTGTGAGACGGTGCTCTACATGTTTGACAAATACCGCGAGAAAATGTTCGCCATGCTTGATGCGGAGTATGCATCCGTAATATATGATCCGGCTGAAGGCTTCATAGCCGCAAGGGATCCTGTCGGAATCCGTCCGCTTTTCTACGGCTATGACAGGGACGGGAATATCGCATTCGCAAGCGAAGCCTGCCTTCTCACCCCGCTGTGCTCTGCCGTGAGCCCCTTTCCGCCCGGACATTACTACAAGGACGGCTCCTTCATCTGCTACCGCGATATCTCCGCAGTGAAATCGTATACATACGGCAGCATTGAAGAAATAACCCGGAATATAAGGGAGAAACTGATAAAGGCTGTGGAAAAACGTCTTGATTCCGATACACCGGTTGCCTTCCTGCTTTCAGGAGGTCTGGACAGCTCCCTTGTATGTACAATCGCAACCAGACTGCTTGGAAAGAAAATCCGCACATTCTCAATAGGAATGGACAAGGATCCGATAGACTCGAAATATGCACAGCGCACAGCTGAATATCTTGGCAGTGAACACATAAACGTCACGATGACAAGGGATGACGTGATCACCATCCTGCCCGAAGTCATAAACACGCTTGCCACCTATGACATAACCACCATCAGGGCAAGCATCGGGATGTACCTCCTGTGCCGGTATATCCATGAACACACTGACGTGAAGGTACTTCTCACCGGAGAAGTGTCTGACGAGCTTTTCGGCTACAAGTATACCGATTACGCACCTGATGCAGAAGCTTTTGAGAAAGAAAGCCAGAAACGTGTGCATGAACTGTATGCATATGATGTGCTCAGGGCAGACAGGTGCATTGCCGACAACAGCCTTGAGGCCCGTGTGCCCTTCGGCGATCTTGATTTTGTCTCATACGTGCTGTCAGTCGATCCAGAGATGAAGATGAACCATTACGGGCATGGCAAGTACCTTCTGAGAAAGGCATTCGAAAAAGGAGGCTGGCTTCCTGATGACATCCTCTGGAGGCAGAAAGCAGCCTTCAGCGATGCAGTGGGACACAGTATGGTGGACGATCTCAAGGAATACGCAGACCAGATATACAAAGGCAAGGACCTTGAAAAGGAGTATGAGAAATACCCTGAGAAAGGACGTCCTTTCACGCCGGAGTCTCTGCTTTACAGGGAAATATTCGAAAGTTTCTATCCCGGCCAGCATGAAATGATACCCGGCTTCTGGATGCCTAACACCAGCTGGCCCGGCTGTGATGTAAAAGATCCATCCGCCCGTGTCCTGTCAAACTACGGACAGAGCGGATGCTGAGAGAAAAATACCGTATGTATACACACAGTCTCATCTATGTGTGTGCACATACGGCACAATATGGAAAACAGAGTCAGATACAGGCTTTCATGAATGCATCAAACAAGGGATGAACCCTGTTCGGCCGGCTCTTGAACTCCGGGTGTGACTGCACTGCGACGAAAAAGCGGCAGACAGGATTTTCCATCGCTTCAACAAGCTTGCCGTCAGGACTTGTGCCGCTGAATGTGATCCCGCTTTCCGCAATCCTGTCCCGGAATGCGGGAGACACTTCATAACGGTGTCTGTGACGTTCCTGTACCAGTTCCTGCCCGTATATTTCATATAGCAGCGTCCCCTTCTTCACCGCACACGGATATGAGCCGAGTCTCATGGTGCCGCCTTTCGCGCTTATGTTGCGCTGTTCATCCATAAGATCGATCACACATTCACTTCCATCAGGATCAAATTCCCTTGAATTGGCATGGCTCAGTCCAGCAAGAGAGCGTGCCGCCTCAATCACCGCGACCTGCATGCCGAGACATATGCCGAAATAAGGGATGTTGTTCTCACGGGCATAGCGTGCGCACAGGACCATGCCTTCAATGCCCCTTGAACCGAATCCACCGGGAACAAGTATGCCGTCGGCATCCTTGAGAAAATGTTCTGCACCTGACTTCTCCACTTCCTCTGTGTCGATGAAGGAAAGCTCAAGAGCGGCATCATTCCAGCTTGCGGCATGGTAAAGGGCCTCATTTATTGAAAGATACGCATCTCTCAGCTTCACATATTTACCGCATATTGCGATTCTCACAGTACGCTTCTTCGGCTGTGTCATACGCCCTACGGCTGCCCGCCATTCTGCAAGATCACAGTCTGAACATTCAAGTGAAAGCCTGGAGACCACATAATCATCGAACCCGCGCTCATGCAGCAGCAAAGGAAGCGCGTATATCGGGGAAACATTCTCATTGGCAATGACGGCACGCCTTTCAACATTGCAGAACATGGCAAGCTTTGAAAGGATATCGTCATCAAGACTCTTGTCCGAACGTGCGATGATGCAGTCAGGCATTATTCCCATACCCTGAAGCTCCCGCACGGAATGCTGGCCGGGCTTGGTCTTGTACTCTCCGCTGCACTCCAGGTAGGGAACAAGAACGACATGGATGAACATGCAGTTGCCACTTCCCTTTTCAATGCGCAGCTGTCTTGCCGCCTCCAGGAACGGCTGGCTTTCTATATCGCCGATGGTGCCTCCGATCTCGGTGATCACGACATCGGCTCCCGTAAGCTCTCCAAGAGAATATATTGACTCTTTTAACTCATCGGTCACGTGTGGGATTATCTGGACGGTGCGGCCGAGATATTCCCCTCTCCTTTCCCTTGTCAGTATGTTCCAGAATACCTTTCCGCTTGTCAGGTTGGACTTTCTGTTCAGATTCTCATCGGTGAAGCGCTCGTAATGACCGAGATCAAGATCAGTTTCAGCCCCGTCTTCCGTCACAAAGACTTCCCCGTGCTGATACGGGCTCATGGTACCGGGATCCACATTCAGATAAGGGTCCAGCTTCTGCGCCGCCACTTTCAATCCTCTCTGTTTCAGCAATAAGCCGAGACTTGCCGCGCTCACGCCTTTGCCCAGTCCTGATACAACTCCTCCCGTGACGAAAATGTACTTACGGTCCATATATGCCTCCAATAAAAAAGACGCCCATCCCACATGAGATAGACGTCCTTGTCTTATTCATCCGGATTATAACACTCTTCAGAGATTTTTCTCAATTGAATTCCAATGATACATGTGAAATTTCTGGAACCTGACTAACTGGATACAACAAGCAGATGCAAATCATACACCCAAGGCTGTAACAGGTATTAATCTTCCAAGCATAGTGAAAGATTCTTACGAAATCATGATAATCCATAAACGGAAGAAGCTATACATATATGAGGACAAATACAGACGCCATGACTCTGCGACCGACATGTTTAAAGAAAAACACACCGAGCCTGTTTTGTTAATGTCCGGCTCTTATCGTATCCTCTGTCAAGCCAATATTCTGCAACTTTTCTTGACAAACACTTCTCTGAGGATTAATAATTTTATTGATATTCGGCATAATTAAAAATTGCCGAATATGTATGAAATTTATGAGTATATATCGACCTAATACAACACAACTGTCTGAAGATCAGAAAATATATTCTCTTGAAGAACTTAAGAACCTTGGCCTTTCTGAATACAAAGTACGTGTACTTGTGTCTGAAGGAAGTCTTAAGAAACTCACCAGGAGTTACTATGAGAATACATATTATTCAGGAGAGGAGTCTGATTTCTTTTATGTCAGGGCATATGCACCAAAAGGTATTGTCTGCCTTCTCAGTGCAGCTGTGTATTATAACCTTACTACATATATTCCAGACGCTGTTGATATTGCCATTCCCAGAAAAGCAAGGCTGTCATCTGTTCCGTCATGGCCCCGGTTCAACATCCATTACTACACAGATGAGAGGTATCAACTTGGTTCTACCATTGTAGAAGATGGAAAGAATTCTTTCCGGATCTATGATATTGAAAAGACTGTTGTCGATATCGTCTTCTACAGGGAGAAAATCGGGATATCAGAAACAAAGGAAATCCTTGTGACATACCTTGCCCGAAAAGACAGAAAGCTTAATCGGCTTCTTGAATATTCCCGAACCCTAAAATGTGAAAAAACTATGAGAACATATCTGGAGGTGCTGATATGACAAGTGCAGCATCACTAAGGGCAAGATTATCCCGATAAGTTGTGAATCATACACCCAGTGCTGTCACCGGTATTACATTGACACCATCTTCCCTGCAATATCCGTATGAAGCCAGACCGCATACAACTGCAAGGAACGAAGCACCATTGCCAGACGCTTCCCTCATGGCTTTGTCAGCTTTGAGAAGCGTTTTCGCTGCATAGTCGATTTCCCCTGCCCCGAGTTTTATTTCCACAGCTCCCCATGAACCGTCAGAAGCCACAACCACAGCGTCGATTTCATTATTCTTGTAGTCCTGATAGTGCATAAGACGGCATCCTGATGCGGCTGCATAGACTGCAAGATCTCTTTCAACAAGAGCCTCAAACAGAAAACCGAATGTCTGAAGATCTTTGATAAGGTAATCCTGTCTCATACCAAGAAGTGCAGCAGCTATGGAAGGATCCGTGAAATGACGTTTTTCCATCTGCTTCAGCCTCAGTGATGATCTCACTGCCGGACTGAATGGCTGCTGTGGAGACAAAAGAAACAGCCTTGACAGAATCTGCAGATATGAGTTCACCGTCTCGTCAGTTATTTCACCGTTCATATCCCTCATGAGAACTTTCTTTGAAGCGGTTGTGCTTTCATTTCTTGCAAGAGAACGCATGAAACGATGCATTTTCAACAGGTCTATTGATTGGGCGACTCTCGGAATATCTTCCTGAATGAGACCTGCCACATAGTCAGATGCAAATGAATAAGCATGTTCATATGGAAGATCAACAGCAGAAGGCCAGCCTCCCCTGACTATGTAATAGGCAAGTTTCTCGATTCCTGGATTTTCAGCCTGCACAACCTCACTGATATTGCCTTTGAACAGCGATGCCAAAGATATTTTTCCAGACGATTCTCCTGACTCATAAAGCGACATCGGTCTCATGGTCAAAAGCGAAATACGACCAGTGCCTGAATGCATTATTCCTTTCTGTACCGGAGTAGATGATCCCGTCAGTATGAACTGACCTTTTTCAGGTACCTTATCCACTTCAGAACGGACAACATCCCATAGTGCCGGGATTTCCTGCCATTCATCAATCAGATGGGGCCTCTCACCTTTCAGTGCAAAAGAATTATCCATCATGGTGATTCTGCGGCTTGCAAAGTTGTCTGTTGCATCACCCAGTTTTATCTCGCTGGCCGCCTGATGTTCCGCTGCCCATGTTTTTCCACAGGCTTTAGGTCCCTGAATACATACAGCCTTTGAGAGCTCAAGTTTAAGTTTTATCTCGCTGTCGACAATCCGCGGTTTGTAGAACTCGTTATCCATACAGTTTATTTTCCAGCTGATAATCAAAATTTGTCAAGGTAACTCTTATAAATTTATACAACTCACTTTGATAAATTTGTAAAACTCTGGCGATATGTATGGCTCCATGATTCTCTTTTTTGATACAGAATTCAAAAAAACATCACATATAAGGGGTATTAGAACAGACTGCTGTAATTGTCATCAATCGTCAGGATTTGACAGGAAAAATCATAAACTCATTCAATCCTCGCTAACAAGATAAACAGGTATCGAATCTTCAACATTGATACAGATCTCATCATATTCCTCACTGAAAGTACCGAATTCCTGCTCAATTCCATCAATATTGACAATGTATAAGGCCTTTGAAGGCGTTATACGGTACTCCATCTCAAGAGGCATTTCACCTTCCATTGTGACAAGAACTTTTTCATCAGAAAGGAACACCATTGAGAAATCCGAAATCTCCGCTATTATCATATCCATGATTCCCGTATCCTCAAGGATGGAATAATAATACTCCTTGCCAAGAAACGCGAGGGATGGTTCCTCCATCATTGCAAGAGTGATAACAGGATCAATGGAACGCATCAGATCCAGTTTGTATTGTCGCCCAACTATTCTATCCACTTCAACTTGAGAAGTGATTATCTCATACGTCCCATCTTCATACAGCAGAAGTGTCTGCCCTCCTCCGAGGTCATATTCCGTAACGGAAGCAGAAACTGCTGAACAAATGAAACCAAGCAGAATTACCAGAGTTATAAATTTTCTCATAGGATCCCTCCCGTATAGAGAATTATATCATGATTTTTCATCAGGCTGTTTTCAGATCAGATTTCTGCTTCTGGTTTCAAATTCCATTTTATGGATAGTGTTACTCAAAATGCTTTTTTCGATTGCCATTAAGAATATCATTCATCTCCCTCAAACTCCTTCAATACAATCCATCTGCCGTTTTTATCTGCACCTGTCCGGGTTATGATTTGCTTTCCTGTTAGCCATGCAATATCACGCTCAATCGTTCTTTTTGAAGCAGAAAGAATTGTAGACAAATCATTTGCTGTGATCACAGGATTATTCTTCATTCTCCTGATAATGTATCTTTTCTACTATAATGTATGGCGGTATTTACACCGACATTTTCTGAATTTACACCGACATTTTCAGGATTTACATCGACAATTTTAGGTTTTACATCGACAATACCTGATTTTACTCCGCCATGGTCAGGCTTTTCGTTACCATTGTAATTGGTAACTTCTTTTACAGGTTTACATCCTAGCGCCAGTTCAATAAAGAAACCTCAATTTGCGGGACTATAGTCTAATCCTCAACCTTCCTCTTTGGAGGTCTGCCCCTCCTCTTCGGAGCAGGCTTGGGAACAGGAACA
>CASFTW010000033.1 GCA_949297785.1 uncultured Spirochaetales bacterium | reverse complement strand
TTTGACTGGCTCAGCCTGATTCGGTGTGTGGCTCAGTGGAGTTCGGTGCCTGGCTCAACATGAATTGGCGCACTGGCTCTGCTGGGCCGTTGTACTCAATGGTATTCATACAGCCTTTCCGTTTTCAATATTTTATGGCGACAGTCTCTTCATTGTTTTTCTTTATGAAGACTCTTGCATAACATTCTGCATCGCCGCACTGAAGCAGGAATCCTCCCTGAGGTTTCTCATCGGTCGTGAAGGCGAAAGTGTATGTATCTTTACCATCTGACAGCAGGAGACCGCAGGAAGATTCTTTGTCAACGATGGAAGAGGAAAGCGGCTTTATGATATCGATCTCCTCTATTTGTGTGACATTTTCAAGTGCTATGACTGTCACGGCAAGGCGGCTGAAACTCCTCTCAATGAGCGGGGAAACGGTCATTTCATTGTAATGCTTCGACATCGGGAATGTGCAGAGTGTTGTTTTTCCCGGTTTCATGAAGAACATCTTTATTTCTGCTCCGTTCTTCTGAATGCACAGTGTGTTGTCATCAAGTTGTGTCACAACAGCGCCTTCATCCGCATGGAATATGCTCTTTGCGCTATACTGTCCTGCGGCGGTGACTGAGTCGATTATTATGACGAATTTGTCCTCAACCGTGACAACGCTGCGCCTTGGGAGCACTCCGTCCTTCATGTAGCCCAGGTGGTATGCTGAAAGGTATTTGTACGGTCCTTCAATCTTTGCATCCTCAAAGACAGGGGAGGCGAAATCTTCAATCCCCCAGCTGTCGACCATCTTTGCCATATCTTTGTCATTGATGATGATCGTGTTATGTCCGAAGGCACCTTTAAGCTGCCGTCTTTCCTTGCCATCCACATATGTGTAGCGTCCTGTATCGGTAAGCAGAACTTCTCCTTTTGTGTACAGATCGAAATGAAGCTGGTCGAAATGCCCGTGTCCGCTTCCGTAAAGACCGCAGTGGAAACGGAGCGCAGTATCATCATTGAGTGAAAGGACTGCGTTTCCCGTATCGCTGAAGAAGTAAGACCGGTTTTCCTTTTTCAGTGCCTCCGGAATACTCTGGTCAAGAGGGAATGATGAGTGGAAATCCTCATCGTTTCCGCCTTTGCCTATTGCGGCCAGTTCTTTGTCGCGGAAAAGGACTGCGGCTTCAAGAACCATATCGCGGAAATCTATCTCATCGCTGTCGCTGGAAAGATAGCATCTGCCGTCGGGACGGAGATTCCTTGCCATGCCGAGCGCAAGGAGATGAGTCTTGCTCATGAGTCTGCCGGACAGATCAATACCGTTTCTCTGTGCGGCAAGTACCGAGTCCAGAAGTGCATGGAGGACTTCTGCGTGATACATAGCGCTCTGCTCCCAGTGTATTCCGTCATTCATTGTCTGAAGGCAGACTTCTTCCTCAAGCCTTTCAAGCGCGAGCTTTATGTCATCCTTTCTGTCAAGGTATATCGCGGCAAGAAGCAGTCCGTGATCCTGAAGAACTCCCCAGTTGGAAAGCTTGTGGAAAGCGGTATGAGCTGCTTTGAGCACTTCGATATGGAAAGAAAAAACTGCTTTGAGTTTTTCCATCACCTCTGATGGAAGAGGATTCGCATCATTGAAATATTCAATGCTTCTCAGGTAGTTTTCGATTCTTATGCCGCATTCCAGTGTTCTCCAGCATCTTTCTCCCGGCTCCGTGTTATCATAGAAATCTTCAAAAAGACGTATCCATGCATTTCTGTATTTTTCATCCTGTGTAAGCGCATATGCTTTTGCAAGATTCAAAAGGAAAGTGTGCCGGCTGAAGGCAAAACACCATTCCTCATCACCGAACGGAATAAGATTCCAGTCGATCTTGGAATCAAAACGGACTTCTTCCGTACAGCGTTCCATTTCATATTTGTCGGTGAATATGAATGTGTTGTCACATGCGAGATCTGCGATATGCAGAATTCTTTCTGTTATGTTCTCATCCTTTTTAATCCAGTTTATGTATTCTTCTGTGTTTTCAAGATAGAAACGTTTCATTTTATGATTCCTTTTGCTTTCAGAGTGTTTTACAGCTTATCAGTATCCACCTTTTATCATGGTGTTGCAATGTCTTTCTTTTGCCTGCAGAAACATCAAAAACATTTTAACAATAGCCTGAATATAGGAATATATTATTGATATGAGCTTGTAAGTTAAGCGCTAGGCTGCTGTTTTCCTTGTTTTTGTTAAAATGATATCCCATGCCGGTCCTTTCCTGGTGACAAAAAAATTAAGTTTTGAAAATTTCCATACAGGAAAACAAGATAATAATAGAAAATCCTTCTTCCTGATGATATAATTCCACCAGAGGTTGAAAAATGAGCAAGAAGAATGTTGTTTTCATCTGCACCGATGAATGGCCCGGGCAGCTTTTCGGCCACAGGGGCAGGACGGATATAATGACACCGACAATTGATTTCCTCTCCGATAACGGTGTCATGATGGAGAATGCATACAGTGAATGTCCTGTGTGCATACCTGCAAGACGTTCGCTTATGACCGGACTGACACCGGAGCATCACGGCGACCGTGTTTACAGCGACAAGATGAAGATGCCTGACTGCAAGACTCTTGCAGGCGCCTTTTCAGATGCGGGGTATCAGAGCGTGGCTGTTGGCAAGATGCATGTCTATCCGCAGCGGGACAGGGTCGGCTTTGACGATGTCATTCTTCTGGAAGAAGGACGCTGTGAATTCGGCGTGACTGACGATTATGAGATATGGCTGGGTGAGAAAGGGCTGCCCGGTCAGCAGTTCATGCATGCCATGGGCAACAACACATACTATACCCGTCCCTGGCACCTTGATGAAGAGTCGCATGAAACCAGCTGGGTGACAAATCAGGCAATGAGACAGATTGCACGCAGGGATCCTGAGCGTCCGCTGTTTCTCTATGTTTCCTATACATATCCCCATCCGCCTCTTGTCCCTCTTCAGGTGTTTCTCGATAAATACCGGGATATCGGGCTTGAGAAGCCTATTTCCGATGACTGGAAGGAAGAGTGGGTTATAAAACAGTTCCGTGACATCGCCTCTTCATACAGCACAAAAGAGATGGATGATGCACGGCGTGCATTCATGGCACAGTGCACTCATATTGACTATTCAATCCGTCTTATAATCGGATCTCTCAGGGAGCATAATCTTCTTGATGACACCATCATTGTCTTCATGTCCGACCATGGTGATATGCTTTTTGATCACGGCATGGTTGCAAAGAGGCTTTTTTATGAATCAAGCGCCTGTGTTCCTCTTATATTCTCCGGACGTCCGATGCTGGAATACAGGGGTAAGGGGTATGAGACGAAACTCTGTCAGATCTGCGATGTGATGCCGACCCTCCTTGATTTGTGCGGTATCGAGATTCCTGACAGGATGGACGGCATTCCCATCTTCTCAGATCAGAAGAGGGATTATGTTTTCGGCGAGATAGGTGAAGATGCAAAGGCGACAAGAATGATAAGGGATGAAAAATACAAGCTTGTCTATTATCCTGCCGGCAATGTGTTCCAGCTTTTCGACATGCAGCGTGACAGAAGGGAAGAGCATGATCTCGCCCCGGATCCGGCATATGGAGATGTTCTGCACCGCATGCAGTGTCTTCTGACAGAAAATCTGCATGGCGGCGACACCTCATGGGTAAGGAACGGACAGCTTGAAGGAATCCCCGTGCCTTCCGGAAAAAACATTCCTAATTTCGGACTTCTCAATCAGAGGGGAAGTCACTGGCCTCCGGTCGAGACGGGATACAGTCATTGAGATGTATCAGATTTCCTGATGATATTCGGAGAGAAAAAGAAGACTGCCGGTGCATGATGTGCCGGCAGTCTTGCTTAGTAACTGGTTTGTCTCAGCCTTTGAGGCCGCTGGATGCGATGCCTTCAACGAAGAAGCGCTGGAAGGCAAGGAAGACGACGAGAACAGGAATGATGGCAAGCACACTTGTTGCCATGATCAGTCCGTACTCAGTGGAGTAGATGCCTGTGAACATCTGGATACCGAGCTGGATTGTCTTGTTTCTGTCGCTGTTGAAGTAGATCATCGGTCCCATGTAGTCGTTCCATACAGTAACGAAACTCATGATTGTGAGAGTCGCCATTGCCGGCTTTGTGAGCGGGAGGACGATTCTTGCGAATGTTCCGTATTCAGAAAGGCCGTCGATTCTCGCAGCTTCAAGCAGTTCATCCGGAATTGAGATATAGAACTGTCTGAGAAGGAACACGCCGAATGCGGTGAAGCTCTGAAGCAGGATGATCGCAAGATGCGTGTCGATAAGGTGCATCTTCTGCATCATGATGTACTGAGGCAGCATGTATACCTGCCATGGAATTGCGATTGTCGCAATGTAGGCAAGGAAGAGAGCATTGCGTCCCGGGAATTTGCATTTTGAAAATCCGTAGGCTGCAAATGAAGATGTGGCAAGCTGGATCAGCGTGATGATTATCGACAGCTTGAATGAGTTGAAAGTATAGGTTGCCAGATTAATCTTCTGCCAGATTGTGACGTAGTTCTCCCAGTGGAATGTCTCCGGAATCCATTTGATCGGGAATGTGAAGACTTCAGTGGAAAGCTTGAATGATGCTGAAAGCATCCACACAAGCGGAAGCAGTGTCACAACAGTCAGTACAATAAGAAGGACATAGATCAGAACTGTTTTTACAGGATTTCTTTTTTCAATCATCATAAGACGTATCCTCCTTATAGATAATCAGTGAATTTCTTTTCGCCGCGGAACTGGATGATTGTCACCGCAAGAACGATGGCGAAGAGGATAATTGATGCTGCTGCTGATTTTCCGTAATCCCAGTATACGAAAGTCTGGTTGTAGATGTAGTTGGACAGCAGTGTCGTGCTTGTACCCGGGCCTCCCTGCGTGAGTGCGTAGATCAGGTCGAAGCTCTTGAAGCTGTTGATCGTGAGCATGATGAATACGAAGAATGTGCTCGGGGTGAGCATCGGCAGTGTTATTTTCATGAAGCGCTGCCATCCGGTTGCCCCGTCAAGGGTTGCAGCCTCGTAGAGCTGATTCGGGATATCCTGCAGACCTGCGAGGTAGATCAGCATGTAGTAGCCCATGAACTTCCATATTGCAACTATGATCACACCGTAAATTGCCCAGTCTGTCGATGCGAACCATCCCGGCGGATTTGAGATGCCGATTGATCTCAGAAGGTGGTTGATCGGGCCGTTGTTTGATTCGAAAAGCTGTTTCCATACGGCGCCGATGGCAATCATTGATGCGACATACGGGAAGAAGATTGCGGCTCTGAACGCATCTCTTCCTTTTATTTTCTTGTTAAGTGCGCATGCAAGGCCGAGAGAGGCAAGCAGTGTAAGCACAACAGTACATACAACATACAGGAGTGTCAGCCAGAATGAGGACTTGAACACGCGGTCACGGAATATCGACTTGAAATTAGCCATTCCCGCAAATGTCATTGCATTGAAGCCGTCCCAGTTCATCACTGAAAGAACAAGAGTGAAAAGAACGGGGAAGAGGATGAAAATCGCGAAGCCTATGAAGTTCGGCGCAATGAAGGAATAGCCGATCAGGGCATTTTTTCTTTTAAGGGAAGAGGCTTTTTTTTCGGCAAGGGTCTTTTCTGCCATTTTTTCCTCCTTTTGATAGTGTTTTATTTCAGGGAAAAAAGGGCTGCCCGTTCAGCAGCCCTTTAATTATTTTACAGCTGTTTGTCAGTTAGCCATGATCTCTGCGTAGTTTCTGTTCATGTTGGCAATGCCTTCATCAACAGTCTCTTCGCCGAGGAGGATGAGCTGGTGCTCTGCAAGGAGCATCTGGTCAATCTCTGTAACCTTGTCCATAGCCGGGCGGTCCGGAGAGATGTGTGATGCATAAAGTCCGTCGAGGATATCCTCCGGCATTCCGTCAGCTGCAGCATATGCTTCAAGATAGCCTTCGCCTGAGAGAGCAGGAACCTGTCCGCATTCTGCAAGGATCTGTGCACCTTCCGGTCCGCTGATGAAGGAAACGAACTTCCATGCGGCATCCTTGTTCTTGCTTGCGTTATTGATACAGATAGGAGTTGTTGCACCTACTGTGTATCCGTTAGGAACATCTTCTGCGTGCGGGATGACTGCTACGCCCCAGTTGACAGAGGACTCACCTGTTGCGTTCTTCTGGATCATTGTCTGGATGAGCCATGAACCCATGGGAAGCATTGCCACCTGACCGCGTGCGAATACATCTGTGTAACCGATACCGGAACCCTGGATTGTACCGTAATCCATACATGAACCTGCTTCCTGCATTCTGAGAACCATCTCATAGTATGGCTTGAAGAATGAGTACTCGCCTGACATGATTGTGTGCTCTCCGTCCTGAACACCCCAGTTCTGGACACATGCGTTCCATGAATGGAAGTGAGCACCGTAGGTCTTGTTTGCACCTTCTCCGCTTGTGAGCTGGAGTGCGAGATCTTCAAATTCTGCCCATGTCATGTCGTTGTCTGGATAAGGAACTCCGGCTGCGTCGAAGATGTCCTTGTTGTAGAAGAGAACATACTGGTCGGTTCTTACCGGCATGCCGTAAACCTTGCCGTCAAAAACAAAGTTGGCTTCTGTGCCGCTGTAGTCGGCCATGTCGATTCCTGATGCTTCGATATAAGGAGTGAGATCCGTGAGCTGACCGCGATCATAGAAAACCTTTGTCTTGTCAGCTTCCTTCACGAAGAACATATCAACATCGGAACCGCCGTTGAGCTGGGTGTTGAGCTTTGTGACATATTCTGTTGAAGGTGTGTCCTGAAGCTCGATCTTGATATCAGGATTTGCAGCTTCGAAAGCGGCAATAACCTCATTGATGTAGTTGTTCTGAGCAACATCCCAGAATGCGAGAGTAAGTGTTGTAACTCCGTCTTTTGATGACTCAGAAGCACCGTTTGCAAAAACGGATGTCATTGCGATGAGAGCAATGAGAAGTACTGTTAAAGCTTTTTTCATGTATTTCTCCTTTTGAAAAGTCTTTTACTATTCAATTCAAACATGAAAAATTTACGAGCGAAATGTAAAAAAATGGATAAAGTTGGTAATTTTTTGAACTGCCGGCATGCCGGTTATGGTAAAATCTGGCACTGATACATGCAATATTAGTAAAATCTTGTATTCAATAAGGGGGTTCTTCCAGTTATAATGCCATTATGAGGAAAGGAAAGATACTCAGGACATTGAAGTCAAAGCTCACACTTGCGATTCTTGCCTGTTTCTTTTTTGTGAGCATTCCGTCTTTCTTCATTATTTTCTCATATATGAATTCACTTGTATTCGCCCAGAGAGCGAGAGTCAACAGACAGTGGGTGGAGGCAGCTGCAGAAGATGTCAATGACTCTCTGTCTTCTGTCATAGACGCAGTCTCATGGGGGTGCTTCAATGAGAATGTGGTTTCATCAATGAAACTTTCTTCTCCGCTTTCAAGTTCACAGACACTTTCCATTCTTGACACCCAGAAGATAACGGCGGCCTATATGACGGCATCACCCGCATGGGATGATCTGAACAAGATCATCTTCTTCAATGAGGAAGGCGTATTCTTTGAATACACGAAGAACCGTTACGGGGCTCTTGAAGATTACGAGCTTCTCATTGAGCGGAAGGAAAACTCGGATATAAAGTTTTCTCCCGGATCCTATGTCGGGCTTTCCATCGGCACGACTCTCAACAGTCCTTATGAGGATGCCCTGCTTGCATACGGCAGGATGGACAGTGTGGATGCATATATATATGCGGAACTGGATATGAGCATTTTCGACCCGCTGCTCTCCGATGCCAGTGTTGACAACATATATCTGAGGAATGTAGAGACGGGAAAGACATATCCGCATGCGATCAGCAGCGAAATGCTGGATCAGTCCCGCTATCTCGAGGAAAGTTTTTCCACTCTCATTCCGGGCGTGGAAGTGGTCTATTTCGAGAACAGGAATCCGATGACTGTCAGTTCCGTCTACGGTCTTTCCATGTTCATAATACTCATCGCCGGAAGCACGCTGCTTGTCCTGATCGTATCTTCCCTCATATCAAGATACCTTACGCGTTCCACCAGCCGGCTTGTGCATTATATGCGAAACCTTGTGGAAACGGAGAACTACGGAAGCGTTGATCCCACGATAGAGGAAGGGGATGACGAGATTGCGAATATCGGTAAAAGCGTGAATTCGATGTCCCTTTCCATTGCACATCTGCTTGAAAGCAATGAGAGACTTTATGACGAGAAAAAGGAGACGGAGCTTTCAATGCTGCAGATGCAGGTCAATCCCCATTTCCTTTACAATACGCTTGAGACAATACATTATCTTGCCCAGCTGCAGAAAGCTGAGGGAATCGCCAGTATGAGCCGGGGCCTGTCGCATCTGCTGAAGAATATCGCAAAGGGAAACGGAGAGAGAATCGTTCTGCGTGATGAGATCGCCCTTGTGAAGGAATACGATGAGATACAGCAGGTGCGCTATATGGGCATGTATGAGATTGTCTATGACATACCGGATGAACTTTATGACTGCAAAATACAGAAATTCACGCTTCAGCCTCTTGTGGAGAATGCCATATTCCATGGCATAGAACCCGGCGGGAAATGCGGTACGATAACGATCAGCGCCCATAGGGATGACACTTTCCTTTATATCGATGTGCTTGATGACGGGGTGGGCATGAGTGATGAGGAGCTTTCACATGTGTTTGATGAGAAAGCGCATTTCAAAGGCAATATGACCGGAGTGGGAATCAGGAATATAAGGGAACGCATAAAGCTCTACTACGGTGATGAATGCGATCTGAGATATGAGTCGGTCAAAGGGAAATATACGAAAGCCGTTGTCCGTATATTCCTTGAGAAGGAGGAGAGCAGTGTATAAAGTCATGGTTGTGGATGATGAGCCGATTATTCTCTCCGGTATTGCGCATATGCTCCGCTGGCAGGATATCGGATGCACCATAGAGGGAACGTACAGGAATGGAAAGGAGGCATATGATGCCCTTTCATCTTCTCCTGCCGATATAATAATCACGGACATCAAGATGCCTGTGATGGACGGGCTTGAACTGCTGAGAAAGTGCAGCAGCGGCTATCCTGACACTGTTTTCATAATCCTCACCAGTCTTGAGGAGTTCCGGCTCGTGAAGGAAGCCATCCGCTATAATGTGTGCGAGTATCTTGTGAAGACGGAACTTGACGAGAGCCTTCTGAAAAATGCAGTTCTCAAGGCGGAAGCGGAAGTGGAGAGGCGCAATCTCCTCAGAGGCAGGGAAGATGAGAGAGAAGGGGACGGCAACCGTGCTGCAGAGCTGGTTTCCAATCTGCTTGTCGTGCGCGACATTCCTCCCGCCACGAGAGGAAAACTCAACAGGGAGGGACTGTGTACATCATTCGCTTTCATCGCGTTCATGCTGGAATATCCTGAGGCAAGCGATGATGTCACATGGTATGCCGAAGACTATGAAAGGCTTTATGAATGGGAGGCTGATATAATAAGGAAGGTGCTTCCCTCAATTTATCCGTCATGTGTTTTTGTGCACAGCAGAAGCGGAGAAGCCAGCAGAATCGTGTATTTTGTCCATAATGTGGACGCCTCTGCTTTCCGTGCCCTGAACAACAGGCTGGAAGACAGGGTCAGAAAAGCTTCCCAGCTTGTCACCAAAGTCGGCATCACGCTTGTCGCTTCCGTCGTTTATAACGGAGCTGACAGTCTTCCGGAGGCAAGAGATGATGTGGAAATGAAAAGCACCTCGTTCTATCTTGATAAAGAGAACCCTTCCATTTCATCACTCGAGCTTGATTCAGTCTACAGCAAGATAGAAGCAGTGGTCAGGACAAAGGATATTGCAGGCCTTGAGGCCTCGTTCCGTCTGATCATGAACAATATTTCTTTCACGGATCACAGTCTCTGGCAGCTTATGTTCACCCTCTCCGCACTGCGCTCTGCGCTTTGGGCGGGAGTGTGCGCACTTGGGATTCAGAATCAGGAGTGGATGGATGACACTTTCTCCCTTGTCCCCTACATCAGCCGCAGGAGCATGGCGCTTGATGTCCTGGATGATATAAAGACAAGCGTGGAGAGCGAGCTGTTCAGGCTGTCCGCATCCTCTTCCTCTCCGGTCATCGACAAGGCAAGGGAGTATGTCATTTCACACATCGATGAGAGGATTTCCCTCTCCGATGTGGCATCCTATGCCGGTGTGTCCGAAGGCTACATGTCCAAAAGCTTCAAGAAAGTGATGAGCAAGAGTCTTGTCGATTACATAAACACGATGAAGGTTGACAAAGCGAAGGAAATAATAAAGGCATCGGGCTATACAAGGATAAACGAGATAGCACTCTCGCTGGGCTTTGACAATATTTATTACTTTTCCAAGGTTTTCAGGAAGGTGACAGGACAAAGCCCGAGCGAATACATAAAAGAGTGTCAGAGAGAAGGTGTCTAGTCCGACACTTCCACTTTGAGTACATAGTCAACAGGATCCGGCAGCACGGGATCTTCCCCCAGATCTGCGAAAACGACATCGGGGTAGTCCGAGTAATTGAAGTGTGTGACTACGTGCACTTCATGTCCGCTTTCCAGCGCTCTTATGCGGCGTATCCTCTTCCTGTCAATTCCCTGTATGGGAAGTGCACCCACTGCATTTTCAAAGACATGGAAATAATAGGTGTTTCCTTTCCTTGTCACACGGCCGAAATCCGGCTTGTCCATTCCTGCGTTGCCGCAGCCGTAGATGCTTTCTCCGTTCTTTTTCATCCAGTGTGCAAAGTATTTCAGGATGTCAACTTCCTCCTGTGGAATATTGCCGTATGCGTCCGGTCCTATGTTGAGGATCATGTTGCCGCCTTTTGAAACGCATTCCACCAGCTTGTGGATGAGCATTGAAGGTGTCTTGAAGTATCTGTCTCCTGCGAAGTATCCCCAGTGGCGGTTCATCGTTATGCAGGACTCCCACAGCACGGGATTTCCAAGCTCATCCTTTATACCGTCAGGCGGTACAATCTGCTCTGGTGTCACATAGTCGCCGTGATATGGCAGCGGATTCTTTGTCACAAGGGAGCCGAAACCTCTTCCTCCGGCTTCGAGGCGGTTGTTTATTATGATGCCCGGCTGAAGCTCTCTGACCATTGTCACAAGCTGTGAGGCTTTCCATTTCTCGCCTCTCATTCCGTCATACGAGTAGTCGAAGAAAAGCAGGTCGATCTTGCCGTAGTTCGTCATGAGCTCTCTCACCTGTGAGTGCATGAAGTCAAGATAGCGGTCAAAATCCCTGTTTTCATTTGTTTCGCTTTTGTTGTTCCTCATCGGGTGGATCTCGTCTCCGTAATGAGGATAGTCGGGATGTCTCCAGTCGATTATGGAGTAATATATGCCGACCTTGAGGCCTTCTGCCCTCACTGCATCCGTGAATTCCTTCACGAAATCGCGGCGGCACGGTGCGTTCATCGAATTGAAGTCAGTGTATTTCGTGTCGAAAAGGCAGAAACCGTCATGGTGCTTTGCCGTGAAGACCACATATTTCATGCCGGCTTCTTTTGCAAGATGAACCCACTGTCTGATGTCGCAGTCCTTTGCGGTGAATTCATCCATGTATTTATCATATTCAGCTGACGGCATTTCCTCGAAGTGCCGCATCCATTCGCCTCTTGCGGGTATTGCATAAAGTCCCCAGTGGATGAACATGCCGAAGCGTGCGTCTTTATACCACTGTATTCTTTTCTCATATTCTTCTCTGTTGAAGGTGTACATGTCATATGCTCCTTTTGAGTTTGATTATAATACTGTATCGGTGCCGTGAAATAGGATATAATGACCAAAAACAAGGATTATTTTCACTTTCTATGAAAAGGCAGGAGTCGAAGGAAACGAAGGAGCGGGGTACAAAGGATTTCCCGCTCGGGTTCTATCATGTTGATATCTCTCATCCGCGCTACAATATGCCGTTCCACTGGCATATTGAGCCTGAGCTCATCCGTGTCGTGCAGGGCTGTCTGATCCTGAAGCTTGAGGACAAAACAATCCGGCTTGAGAAAAACGATCTTGCCTTCATCTCTTCCGGTATCCTGCATGGTGCAGTGCCTGCAGACGCAGTATATGAGTGCATTGTCTTTGACAGTGAGCTCATAAGGCACAGAAACTACCTTGATGATGTTTTCATCAGCAGTGTCATGAACCATAAGGTGCAGCCTGACGCGTTTTTCCGTCCTGATGACGAGCTTCTGGAAATTGAGAAGGGGCTTTTCTCTGCCGCATCGTGTGCAGATGCATGGGCGCCTCTTACGGTGTGTGCGTATCTCAGGCTCTTCTTCGCATACTGTCAGAAAAACAGGAAATACAGGGAAAATGATTTTGCCATGGACAACGGTTTCAGAAGAGCCGGACAGATGAAGGCTGTTCTTGAATACATCGAGGAACACATAAGCGAAAGACTGACACTGGAAGATGTGAGCCGTGTGGCAGGACTTAGCAGCCGGTATTTCTGCCGTTTCTTCAGGGAATACACAGGAAGGACGTGTTTCGACTACATGAATTTCATGAAAATGGAGAAGGCAGCACTGATGCTGAGGGAAGAAAGGTGCACTGTGAGTGAGGCATCCTATGCCGTCGGTTTTGAGGATGCCTCATATTTTACAAGGCTTTTCAGGAAATACATGGGGCAGAGTCCGCGCTCATACCGGATGAGTCATGCTCAGGATTCATAGAGCTTCAGTATGCTTTTCATGTATGAAATGTATTTCTGCCTGTAGCTTTCCGGCTCGATTATCCTGACGGCACTGCCGCACTGGAAGAGGTGCATCATCAGTTCGATTGAGTTTTCGGCCTTGAAGGTGCAGGAAAGAGAGCCGTCAGCCTCATTATGGAAGCCGATATCTGTGTGTATGATATCGGAGAATGAGTTCATTGCCGATTTTTCTTTCAGTCCCAGTTTAAGTGGGATCATGTCTATGGCATCATAGGAAGCCTCATTCTCCTTCGTCATTCTGAAAGGCTTGAGGTTGTCGGGAATCGTATAGGTCTCATCAAGCAGGACGGCTTTTGTTATCTTCGTTATGTCCAGTGTTATGATTTCCTTCGTGTGGCGGAGTCTTCCAGTCACGGTAATCGGCTTTCTGTCCTCGTTCTCTTCTTCCCTGAAGCCGATGAAGTAGGGGGCAAGCTCTATTTCCTCGTCCCCGTCCACAGTGGTGGAGAGCCGTACGATCCGTCCGGTGACCCATGCGTCTATGAGGACTTCGAAAACCGCATTGTATCTGTAGTTCAGACTCTTGTTTTTCTGTATTTCCTGATCGATCCTGTCCGCAACACTGAGAATGTTGTCGCTGATCTTCGGGGCATAGGAACGCATGTTCATTGCGATCTTTCTCAGTCCGCTTGCAAGGTGCGGAGACTGCAACTCTGCATTGGATGCGAGGATCTCGGCACCCATGTTGAAAGCGATGCCTTCGTAAATCGAGAGTGCTATATTCTCATCCTCATCTTCCTTCTGTCTTATTTTTATCAGGTTGTTGTCTTCATATATATCGATGTGCTTTGAAAGATCTTCGACATAGCGGGAGATGGTTGAGCGGTGAACGCCCAGACGCCGTGCGATTTCCGCTCTTCTGAGCCCTTCCGGATGTGATCTCAAAAGCAGTTCAAGCTGCGCAACACGTTCTCCTTTCATAAAACCTCCTGATGTTTTCTGCAACGGTATGCAACAAAATTATAGCATATTATAGGGGCTTAACAACATAATTGTTGCCACACTCTCTGATGAAGCGGTAGAATTCATGACTATGAATGAAGAAATCGAAAAACTTGAAATAAAGGTAAGCTACCTTGAGGCCGGAATCGCCGAGCTCAACGATGTTGTCGTCCAGCAGCAGAAAACAATAGATACTCTCAGCTATTCGCTTGAGAAGATGCAGGAGAAGCTCCAGAGCCTGATCGAGGAGGTGGGTACTCCGAACAGACCTAGCAGACGTCCTCCACATTATTGATGGTGACATCATTTTAACGGTTTTCAGTATAGTAAGTATGGAAATTGCATACTTTCAGGGCTGAAAATGGGAATTTTGGAATCAAGACAATTATTTGAAAGCATCTAATTGCTGGCAGAAAATCTTTTCTCCCTGATGTCTGAGCATCTTATCTTCTCCTGATACAGAAACAGAGCCGTCGCCGGCTCTGCTGTCCTATTTCTTAAGAAGCATGTCTTCTCTTTTCTTCCATTTCATCCAGGCTTCGAAAACCTTGGTCTGGGCACCGCTTTCCTCTGTGCGGAAAAAATCATACCAGAGTCCCGGCTCGTCTTTTGTCAGCTCATTGCCGTCTTCCGCCCTGACGACAACGCTGAGATTGTCATGACGGTAGCACTGCCTGATCCAGCGAACATCGACAAGAGAAGGCTTGTAAGCATCGCGGAAGTCGTTGGGAAGGGCTTCAAGACACCATGTGATGTAACTCAGGTTGTTCACATGCTTGTTGAGATCCGTGTCAAGATAGTGGATATGAGGTATGTATCTTGAGATGATGCACTGTGCATTTTTCTCTTCATCGACAAAGGAGGGAAGACGGCTTTCACCCTGTTCCTCTTTCGGCGGGGTCCTGAGCCTGTCTGCGATCTGCGCGGCTCTCAGGGGCCGGCCTGTTGTGAAATCTATGATGGCCCACTTTGTCTCACATGAGAAAAGCTTTTCTCCGTTGTCCTCTGCAGCCTCGACATGACGGGGGCAGTTGAATCCGGTGGAATCAAGCGGCCACGTCGTGACCTTTATTTCCTCCGGCCACATGCCGTAGCGGTATATTTCCATGCGGCTTCTGGCAATGACCCATGTCTTGTTTTCCTTCTGCAGGTCGTAAATGCCGAGCTGGCGGTAGTGCGCATGAAGGCCGGCAGCCTCCTGCACAAGGTTCTCATAAGTATGTATCCTTGTCTGTGAATAACCGTCGACATCATTGCTTGTAAGGTTGTAATGAAGAACGGCTTTGTTGTTCTCAAGTATTTCAAAGTTGCTCATCGGTTCTGTTTTCCCCATCATTTTTATAGAAACGGAGTATTGATCTTCCGTATTTTCTCCTGTCACACAGTCTCAGGGACCCTATCTTGTCCGGCCAGGATGAATCCTCTTCCTCTGGGAAGTGGATTATGAAGAGTCCTTCGTCTTCAAGAAGACCGTTCCTGCTCACTTTATCCGCGATCTTTATCTTGTCTTCCAGCTTGAAAGGGGGATCGGCGTAGATGATGCCGTACTTTCTTGCACATGATGCAAGATAGCGGTTCACATCCATGATGAAGAGATGCTTCTCTTCCTTCACGAAGCTGAGATTCTTCTCTATCGTATCCTTTTTCCCTCTGTCCATTTCCACCAGGTGGACAGGACTGGCTCCTCTGCTTGCAGCTTCAATCGCAACACAGCCGGAACCGGAGAAAAGGTCCAGAAACGATGTTCCGTAAAGAGGGCCGAGGATCGAGAAAAGACTTTCCCTCATTCTGTCCATCGCCGGTCGTATGACTCCCGGAGGACATATTATGTTACGTCTGCAATACTGACCGCCTGTGATTCTCATAGCATGTAATATAGAAAAGTTTTCAGTTTATGGCTACTTGTGAGGCCGCAATAATTCTGAGCATGGCATTTTCCTGCCTTATGAGTCCGGGATCGGATACGAGTATTTCGCCTGCATCTTCTTTTGCCTGTGCCATGAGTTCCACATCATTTACAAGGGATGCGACTTTCAGGCGGAGGAAGCCTGACTGCCTGCTGCCGGTGAATTCTCCCGGTCCTCTTATTTTAAGGTCGGTTTCCGCGATTTCGAATCCGTCATTGGTCTGTCTCATCACTTTCAGTCTGGAGACCGCTTCTTCTGACAGACTGCCGTAGTAGACGAGAAAACAGTAGCTTTGCAGACTGCTGCGTCCGACACGGCCGCGGAGCTGGTGCAGTGCCGCAAGGCCGAAGCGCTCTGCGTGTTCTATAATCATGCATGTCGCATCCGGGATGTCTATGCCGACTTCCACGACGGATGTGGATACGAGGTACATTATCTTCTTGTCCCTGAATTCATCCAGTATTTCAATCTTCTCTTCCTCGCTGAGGCGTGAATGGATGAGCCGGGAAGGAACATCGGGGTATTTTGTCTTGAGGAATGAATACATCGTGGTGACATCCTTGAGGTCGCTCTCTCCTTCATCATCAATGCGCGGGTAGACGAAATAAGCCTGATGTCCTCTCTGGAATTCGACACCGATCGCCTGATACATTCTCTCCCGGTTCTTCTCGTCGACTATGTGGGTTATGATGGGCTTTCTGCCATGGGGCTTTGAATATATCGTCGAGATGTCCATGGAGCCGTATACGGTAAGCGCGAGCGTGCGGGGGATGGGCGTCGCGCTCATCATGAGAATGCTGGGCTTTTTCCCTTTTGATGAAAGCGCATCTCTCTGTTCGACGCCGAAGCGGTGCTGTTCGTCAATGATCACATACTGAAGATTCCTGAAAACAACATCTTTTGAAAAAAGGGCATGAGTTCCGATTACAAGATCGATATCCCCGCGTTTCAGGGCATCCAGCAGGTAGCCCCGTTCCTTTTTCTTTATGTCCCCGGTGAGGAAGGCGACGTTGACGCCTGTCCCGTCGAGAAGTTCAGCTGCTCCTTCTGCATGCTGGCGTGCAAGCAGCTCGGTCGGTGCCATGAACGCCGTCTGTCCTCCTTTTGCTATCACATGCAGGGCAGAAATCCATGCGACAAGGGTCTTGCCGCTTCCCACATCACCCTGAAGCAGACGGTTCATGCCGCCCCTGTCTATGTCGCATCTTATTTCATCAAGACATTTTTCCTGATCTTCTGTCAGTTTGAACGGAAGCCTGCCGATAAGCTTTTTTTCAAGGGCACTGACTGTGCTTTTTACTGTCTTTTTCCCATCCTTCCTGTTTTTCATCAGGAGGCTGAGCTCAAGATGGAAAAGCTCGCTGTAGGCAATTGTCTTTCTTGCCCTCTCAAGGCTTTGCATATCGCGGGGATGATGCATCTGTCTTATGGCTTCGTCTGTGTGCATCAGGCAATGCTTTTCAATGATGGAAGAGGGGAGTTCATCATCGAACTTTATGTATTTCACACCCAGTATGCTGTCGACAGCTTTTCTCACAGCCCGCTGTGTCAGGGATCCTGAAAGAGGGTATACGGGCAGGATCTTTCCCACCCCGACAACCTCTTCGCTGCCAAGTGTGAATGAAGAGGTGCTGAAGGAACCTTTCATCCTGGTCACGTTTGCGTTTATGAACCAGCTGGAGCCGACAGGGTAGGCATTTTCCATGAAGGAACGGCCGAAACAGTGAATGTACAGAGTCCTGCCCGAATTCAGATCTTTTGCCGTGAGTTTCAGCACACGGTTCTTTTTTGAGTCAAAATAATGGCTGTGATCCGTTATGGTGACGGCGGTGTTGATTGTGCCGCCTTCATCGCTGACGTCATTCAGGCTTCTCATGACGCTTCTGTCGTCATAGGAGCGCGGGAAAAGCGTTATGAGGTCACTTGCTTTCTCCACACCGAGGGCGGCAAAGTCAGAAGCCGTGACTTTGCCTATTCCCTTTATTTTCGTTATGGAGTAGGAAAGCTCGTGGACATACATCTCAGAACGGTATCCTCAGTGCAAGATTCATCAGAAGCGCTATTACATAGCGGCAGGCAAAATATGAGAGAACGGCAATTACAAGCGCTATTGCCGCAAGAGTGCTTTCCTTCACGATGCGGCGCGGAAAGAAGAGGGCCTGCACTTTTCTTATCAGGCTTTCCGTGATCATGCTCATTCTGGAGAATCCGGGATTGTGGCTCAGCGTTCCTATAAGCCTTATCACAAGCATGATGATGAGGATCATGAGGAAAAGCTGAAGGCCGTATGACCAGAATGCATTGAGAAGCACCATCAGCACAAGGGAAAGACGGAGAGTGCCGAAGGATGCGAAGATCGTAAGCAGCGACTGTGCGACCGAAAGCACCGCAATCGCGAAAAGCGGTGAGAAATCTATATAGCCGATGACGAATTTCCGTGAGCGGAAAAGGTTGAGATACGGATCGATTATTTTCGAGAAATACCATGTAAGGCTTCCTTCTCTCGGATACGGAGAGAACCAGCTCAGGATTATCCTGAGCCAGATGAGGAAGGAATAGAGGCTTATTAGGCGCGCCAGAAAGGCTGCTATCTGATAGATCATCTGTATTCTCCTATGCTATGTAGACATTCCTTATGACAGGGAAAGCGGCAAGATCCTTTCTGATCTCCTTGTAATAGGAGACGGAAAAACTTGACTTCACATACTGGTCTTTCCTGTCATCCAGATAGATGTTCAGCGGAAGGCTTCCGCTGTGCTCGATCAGGAATGAGATCACTTCATTAAGATAATGGTCTCCCTCGCTGCCGGCAAGGAGTGCCGAGTCAAGGGCGAGTCCGATGCTCCTGACAGCCTCGCTCGGAAGTTCCTTCGGGTCGACTGCATTGCTTATTATGAACTGGAAACCGCCACCGTCACGGCGCTCGTCAAAGCGGCCTGTGAATCCGTATATTCCGTCATCCTGAATCTTCTCTCCGAGTTCCTGGAAGACTTTTGGGAATATCACGGCCTCAATGCTGCCCTGGTAATTTGTAAGCACAAGGGAAGCCATGAGTGTGCCTTTCTTTGTCTTGATGACCCTGAGCGAGCTTACCTGGCAGATGAGGTTCACATCCCTTTCACGCGGAAGCTCATCAGGCTTTGAAATGTCCACCCATACACAGCGCTCTATGTCTTCCTTGTAGCTGTCCAGCGGATGACCGGATACATACCGTCCGATGAGCTCCTTCTCCATATCAAGCATCTCACGTTTCGACCATGGCTCTGCCGGACGGAATACGAACTCGTCAAGCTGCACCTCGTCGCCGAAGAGGGAGATCTGGCCGTAGGCGGTTGTTTCCCTGCAGCCTTTGTCGTATGCGATTGCGGCATCAAGGTTTGCCATGAGTGTCGCCCTGTCTTCGCCCAGACAGTCGAAACATCCGGCTTTTATAAGTGCTTCAAGTATGCGTGAGTTGACGATGCCGTCGCTCTGACGCGAGAGGAAATCCATGAAGGATCTGTATTTTCCGTTTTCCTCCCTTTCCTGCACAATGAGTTTTGTGATGTTCTCTCCGACTGTCTTTATTCCGGCAAGGCCGTAGACGATGTCATTGCCTACGACATTGAAATGCATGTCGGAGTCGTTGATGGAAGGAGGCAGGATCTTTATTCCCATGTTGTCGGCAAGTGTCAGATAGTCCTTGAACTTGTCCGGATTCGTCATTTCATTTGTCAGGTTCGCCGCAAGGAACTCTGCGGGGTAGTTCGCCTTGAGGAAGGCTGTCTGGTATGCGACGATTGAATAGGCGACCGCATGTGACTTGTTGAAGCCGTACTGTGCGAATGGCTCAAGCATTTCGAATATTTCCTCGGCATGCTTCGCATCGCGTCCGAGCTTCACGGCACCGGCAACGAATTTCACCTTCTCCTCGGCAAGCTTCTCGACCTTCTTCTTTCCCATGATACGGCGCAGGATATCGGCCTGGCCTAGAGAGTAACCGGCTATGATCTGGGCAACCTGCATGACCTGTTCCTGGTAGACGATGACGCCGTAAGTGTTCTTGAGTACCGGTTCCAGCTCCGGATCTGCATATTCAATCGGCTGGAGACCGTTCTTGCAGCTTACGAAGCGGTCGATGTACTGCATCGGGCCCGGACGGTAAAGGGCATTCAATGCGACAAGATCTTCTATGGACTCGGGCTGTGCATCGCGCAGAACCTTCTGCATGCCGCCTGATTCAAACTGGAACACACACTCCGAATCTCCTCTTTTCAGCATGTCGAATGTAGGCTTGTCCTCCTCGTCGATCTTCGCAATATCGAATGCGGGATCCTTTTTGTGGATGAGGTCAACCGTATGCTTGATGAGCGTGAGGGTCTTGAGTCCGAGGAAGTCCATCTTGACAAGGCCGCATTCCTCGATCTGGTCCATCGTATACTGCGTGGCGATGCTCCGTGTTTTCGGATCGAAGGAGATGGGAACGTAATCGATGAGGTCAGTCTTGCCGATGACGACGCCTGCCGCATGCAGTGAAGTATGTCGGGCGCCTCCTTCCAGACGGCGTGCGGTGTCAAAGAGCTCCGCATACACGCCGCCCCTGTCTATGATCTCCTGAAGCTTCGGTTCCTGTGCGATGGCCTTGTCTATGGTCATCTTCGGTTCATCGGGGATGAACTTACATATTGCCGTTGATTCGTCGAAAGGAATGTCGAGGACACGTGCCACATCCTTTACGACCGCCTTCGCCTTCAGCGTTCCGAAAGTACAGATCTGACCGACTCTGTCCTTGCCGTAATGCTCGGTCACATATTGTATGACCTCTCCGCGCCGTTCGAAGCAGAAGTCGATATCGAAATCGGGCATCGAGACTCTTTCAGGGTTGAGGAAGCGTTCGAAAAGAAGATTGTATTTTATCGGATCCACGTCCGTGATATCTACACAGTAGGCGACAAGGGAACCGGCACCCGAGCCTCTTCCGGGCCCTACCGGGATGTCATGTGTCTTGGCCCAGTAGATATAGTCACGCACGATGAGGAAGTATCCGTCGAAATTCATTTTCAGGATGATGTCGAGCTCGTGGTCCAGCCTTTCCCTGAGGGAAGGTGTTATCTCACCGTATCGTCTCACGCAGCCTTCATTTGCAAGGTGCACCAGATATTCCTTTGTATCCTTGAATCCCTCGGGAATTTCGTAGTCGGGAAGGAGTGGACCGGGGAACACGACATCAAGATTGCATCTGTCCGCGATGACTCTTGTGTTATCCACCGCCTCGGGACAGTATGAGAAGATGCTGCGCATTTCCTCTTCGCTTTTGAAGTAGAAGTTGTCATTCGGGAAGCGCATTCTCTTCTCGTCTCTCTTCTTGGCGTTTGTGCCGATGCACAGCAGCGTGTCATGGGCATTGGCGTCTTCCCTTTGTCCTCTTCTGTTCTTCAAGACCGTGATCCTGCAGTTCGATGTAGTATCTGTCTCCGAAGAGGTTCTTGAACCATGCGGCTCTTTCCTTAGCTTCGTCATAGCGGTCATGGAGAAGATTCTGCAGTATCTCGCCGCCAAGGCATGCCGAAAGACATATGAGGTCCTCGCTGTGGGAGGAGAGAACTTCATCATCTATTCTGGGCTTGTAGTAGAAACCTTCCGTATTCGCGATTGTAGTGAGCTCCATCAGGTGATGATAGCCTCTGTCGTTCATCGCAAGCAGAATGAGATGATAGAAATGGTTGCGGCCTTCCGATGTCGGGCTCTGATCCCTCCTGCTCTTCGGGTTCATGTAGAATTCGCTGCCGATGATGGGCTTTATTCCGGCTGCCTTGCAGGCTTTGTAGAATTTCAGTGCACCGTACATGTTGCCATGGTCCGTGATGGCTATGGCATCCATGTTGTTTTCCTTGCACTTCGCAATGTATTTGCCTATCTGGGCGGCACCGTCCAGAAGGGAGTAGTCTGTATGGTTGTGCAGATGAATGAATCCGCTTCTCTTTGCTTCTGTTTCCTGATTGATGATCTCTTCGCTCATAAGGTGAAGTATAACTGAAAAATACATGTTTGTCTCACTTCACCCGGACTGAAAGGGATTGGACTGCGAGTGAATCATGAACGTAAGAAAAAGAATGAAGGAAGGAGTGAGGCTCTGATTGCGGCAAGGGACGGAGAAGCGGAATCTGCCAGTGTCGTGGAAAGAATGAAAAAAGAGTATACAAACGGGCATAATTCTTGCAATGAAAAAAATACTCTATTTTAAGACTATTAAGGGAGGGGCGAGACTGAGAATTTTCGGAAAACCCTTTTCTTAAAATTTAAAAGAGAGGGTTGAAAAATGAAGAAAACAGTTCTGTTTTTTCTGGTTCTGATTCTGAGTACCGCTGCGGCATTCGCTTCCGGATGGATCGGTGTTGATACCGGTGCCAACATTATGTGGATAAATATGAAAATGGATATGGGGGAAGAATCTCTTTCTGTATCCGGATCGGAGATTGATTATTATCTTGGCCTCTCGGGTGCCCATTATTTCACTGATTCCGTAGGACTCGGTTACTCCGTCAGTATGCTTTATCCGCTTTCTGCAAAGGTTGAGGACGGAGATTTTCAGAAAGTGGAAGATCCTGACATTCAGTTCAAACCGGCACTTTCTTTCCAGTACAGACATGAGCTTGGTGAATCCATGAAACTTGAGGCCGGTATTGGTTTATATTATGGTTACACTTCGACAAAAGAGTCCGGCATGAAGATATCCATGTGGCAGATCGGTGCCGAAGGCAATGTCGGAATTTCGTTTGAGCCGGCTGAACATATTGTACTTAAAGCTGGTGCAAAGGTGCTTGTACCTATATTTACAAATGCCAGTGCCACTATGTATGGCATTACATTGGAGTATGATGTGAACTGCTATGGAATAGGTGTGATACCGTATCTGGGTATTGCTTACATATATTGACAAATATTTCTGATAATTAACGAAAATGAAGAAAATCATTATTATATCTCTGTTTGTGGCGCTCTCATTCATGTTCACATCATGTGCAACTATTTTTTCCGGCAATACTGACGAGGTTGTCATTACGACAAGTCCTTCTGATGCACTGGTTTCCGTTAACGGTATCCCGCGAGGCTATACTCCGCTGACATTGGAGCTCGGGAAAGGTGATTCGTACACTATCAAGGTCGAAAAGGAAGGATATCAGGACGGCTACGCTACTATAAGCGACAAGGTCGGTGCCGGATGGGTTGTGCTTGATGTTTTTTCAGGTCTCGTTCCTCTGATCATTGATGCGGTCACAGGTTCATGGTCAGGATTGGAGCCTGACAATATCAGCCTGGCACTTATGCCTCTGTCTGAATAGTGTGTACTTCTCAGGATAGAAAAATAACAGCCGGACAGCCCGTCTGATGATGGTGTCCGGCCATTTTTTTCTATCACAATTTGAGTTTGTGGAAAAGACTGTTCATTTCGGCGTATAGCATAGCACAGTCTCGTTCATATCCATGAACATGTCATGAAAGAGACCTTTTATTCTGGCCTCCTGCAGTGCCGAGATTCCGGAAAGGTTTTCCTTGATGTAATCCACTACATAGTTTTCGACCTGGCTATAGCGTGTGATGCCCAGGGGAAGCTGGACGCTTGTGATCAGGTTGTCAAGATCCCGCGAGTAGCAGAAGCCTTTGTCCGGCAGTGTGAAGATTATCCTTGCGTATGAAATATTCCCCTGTTCGAAACGTGCGACAAGTGCAAGCGAGACTGCGTTTTCCTTGTCGGACATCGGAGAGCCGGCACTCCTGAAGTACTGATAGTCGTACTGCTGTATCGCAATCCTCACCTTGGAAAGCAGTCCGCCATCCTGCATCTCAAGCTTTCCGTTTTTGTCATAGATCCTGGACAGCTGGAACCATTTGGAATGCATTCTCTTCTTCAGGTATCTTATTTCCACTGCAGCATCGAGAATCATGAGGGTGGAGGCAAGATTGGTCTTGAAGGATTTTGTGCACAGGGAACCTCCGATTGTGATCCTCTCCCGGACGGTTCTGCATGCGGTGCTGTTGATCGTTTCAAGCAGGATTCTGGGCAGTACGAGCTTGCCGGCCTGTGCAATATCGTTGATGCTCACCATGGCGCCGAATTCCGCAAAACGGTCGTTTCTCAGGAAGTGATGCAGTTCCTCGACCTTGTCCAGGGAAATGAGCTCGACATTGGCTTTCTGGGAAGGGTAGTAGTCCGGACGGCTCATGATTTCAGTTCCTCCCGCCCAGAGCACCGGAGTCACATCACGGTAGCTGAGAATCGTATTGTTGTATTCCGCCATGTTGAGCGGTTCATGAATGTTAGGTGAGCGGAGTTCTGCGTACATTCTTTCTCTTTCTCCTGTTGCTGATGCTTTCCTTCACGACGGCAAGAAAACTTGCGCTGTCCATGCAGAAGCAGCGGATCAGCTGCGATTCCTGAAGTATCTCATTGTCGTCAATGTCGCTGCCGCCTCTCTCGTAGCGCCGCACTATGCTTTCAATCAGCAGCACTCTTGATGCATAGCATGTGTCGCAGGGAAAGGCGGAACAGGCGTTGAATGCCTTCTCTATGTCCCTGTAATCCCTTGTCCTGCAGAAACCGTCATAGGTGACGATGGTCTTGCCCCTGACCGCAAATGATGGAATCATGCAGGACAGGACAGCTCTTCCTTCCAGAAGGACTATGCAGTTGCCGCACATACTGCCGTTGCAGTGGCTGTGAACCGATTTTATCTCAAGATCATCACGCAGCAGCAGGTTGAGAGGCTTGTCGCTGCTCACCGACAATGCAAGATATTTACCGTCGACAGTAAGTTCAATTTTCACCTGCACTCTCCTTTTCGTTCAAAGCTTTCTGTATGTCTGAGGGAGAAACCGGGAGTCCTTCCTCTATGGAGGGGACACACTGGTTGAGCGCACTGAGGAAAGCCGCCCTGGTAAGTGCATTCACTGCCTGGGTGAGGGCGGATGAGTATTCCGCAATCGTCTCATGCACGGAAAAGCTGATGCTGAAGGGCTTTTCGCTTTCGGTGGAAAGCTGTGCGCCGCATTCGCTGAGCGTCCTTGTTATGGTGCTTCTGACTTCCGCTTCGATATTCTTCCTGTTGTCCAGCCTTCCGATGTCCACACTGACCCATGCCCCGGTCGCGACAGGTATGAAGCTTATATTGTCCACCCTTATCTCGATGATTACGGCAGCCCGTCCCCTCTGGTCGAATTCACATGGCATGAGATTGTCATCACATGAAAAGAATACGGAGAATGGCGGTTTTTCCTCCTTTCTCTGTATATTGAGCTTCGAGCATGCTCCTGCAAGCTGTGTGAGGAAACTTGCACGGTTTCTCGAAAGCATGTCAGGTCCCGAGTCGATCAGCACGCCGTCATTGTCGAGGACCATGACCTCTCCGTCAATGCCGAGGTCGACTTCTCCTGATATTATGTTTTTCACGGTCGATTCAAAACCGCTGTCCTCCATGAATGAAGTGAGAAGGGTGACGTTCTGCTTTTCCGTCAGCGTTATCTTGGCCTGGCTGTTGACCTGTCTTGCCAGCGATGTCGAGAAGCCCGCAACGGAGATGCCGCATGCAAGGCCGATGCCTCTGTTGAACGGGATGACCGAATAGTCGTTGTGCTGTGTCTCGTAGCTGGACCACTTGCGGTTGAAATCGCTTTTCTCCACTATGTCCCTTTCCAGCTGTACGAGGGGTGACAGCTGTACTGAGGGAAGATAATCAGTGAACGATCTTTTGCCGTCCCTGCTGACGTATTCCTTCCACTGGGGCACCGGAATTTCGAAAGCCGATGCGATATGGGAAATATGGGCCTCGCTTGTGAAAAGGGCATCTGCATAGCCGCAGCCGGAATAGAAGAGGGAGGGGCGTGAAGCACTGCGCTTTGTCGTGACGCTGGCGTTGAAATAGGAAAGAGGGTAGTTCGGTATGAGCCCGGCAAGAGCCTGTCTTATGTACTCCCTGTCCTCGATCTGGAAGGCCCCGAGTTCGGCTTCCACCGTACACTCCTCATAAACGGGCTTTCCGTCTTCAGTACACCATGTTGTCCTGTCCACACTCAGCACAGGGCTGTCTGAGCAGGCATTGCCTGAGAGAACAACCGGAACTCCCGCCCTGATTGCTCCCATCGCCGCTATGTATGCAAGCACGGCCGGGTAGATGAGGTATTCGTTGTGAAGCGGATTGCACGGCATCTGATGCACGATCACGTTTGATGTGTCAAGGGAAAGAAGCTGTGCGACATTGACTCTTATGAGCTGCGGCCACTGGGTCGGCACCTCTATGTGCATCTTGTCCCCTTCCTGCCATGCCTCGCAGCTTATTATGGTGCTGCTTGTATATGATTCGGTTTTTGTCCTGAACTTTGTCTTTATTTCCCTCAGGCTGCCGGTGTTCTCACCTCTGTTTCCCATTATGAGGGAATCGGTGAAACCGTCCTCGAAGTTGAAGTGGTTCTGACCGTCGTCAAGACTTTCGTATTCAAAATGTATGTTCTTTGCCTGCAGGGCCACCGACTCGTTGTCGGGACCGAAGACAGCCATTACTGCCTGCTGGGGGAAAAGGATGTTGTCCTCGCTGAGAACCGGAACACTGCCGGAGAATACGGACAGCACGCCGTTTGAGGGAAAGTCCTGCTTTCTCAGGATGAAATAGCGTTCACCCAGATCAGGAAGCCGGATGTCCTTTATCCTGACTCCCGCCTTCCCGCTGTTTATTGTCACACCATAGAACTTATTGCTTTTGTTCTGGCTGGATCGCATGTGTTCTGCCATAAGGCAAGTTTAGCACAAGGCAGGGGAAAAGAGAAAGCCTTTCTCCTCCTTCACACTCTGCGTGATGAAAAGCGGAATAATTTTTTCTTCCAGTTGCAATCGATTTCACAATATAATGGAAATGTTGTTTGAAAAGGAGAAGAAAGCTGATGATTCACGTGATAGAAGAAGCCGGCAGATGCCTGCAGTGCAAAAAGCCTCTCTGCCGTACGGGCTGCCCCATATCCACCGATATCCCGGGCATGATCAGACTGCTGAAGGAAAACAAGGTGAGGCAAGCGGGTAAGATGCTTTTCTCGAACAATCCACTTTCGGTTGTATGCTCGCTTGTGTGCGATCATCAGAAACAGTGCGAGGGACACTGCGTGCTCTCCCGCCGAGGCGAAGGTGTCCATATCTCATCGATCGAGAACTATATTTCCGATGCCTGCCTCGACACTGTTGAAATTGACAGGGCAGAGAGCAACGGAAACATGATCGCCGTCATAGGTGCCGGACCTGCCGGCATAACGATTGCCATTGAAATGAGAAAGATGGGCTATGATGTCACGATCTTTGATTCGCGTGACAGGATCGGCGGGGTCATGCGCTACGGCATTCCCGAATTCCGTCTTCCCAAGTCTATTCTTGACCGCTATATGACACGCCTGTCTGAAATCGGGGTGCATGTGAGACCGAACACCACCATAGGAGGAGCTCTTGTCATCGATGACCTTCTGAGGGACGGCTACAGGGCGATCTTCATCGGAACCGGAGTCTGGAGACCGAAGAAGCTTTCAATCCCCGGCGAGAGCCTTGGCAATGTGCATTACGCAATCGACTTCTTGGTCAATCCCGACTCGTATGATCTGGGCAGGAAAATCGCCATCATCGGTGCGGGCAATACGGCAATGGATGTCGCACGTACCATACTGCGTTCCCCCGGCCGCCATGAGGTCACGATATACGCAAGGAGGAATGTCTGTGACGCCTCTGCGGATGAGAGGGAATACGCGATGCTTGAAGGCGCCGCGTTCGAATACTGCATGAAGCCCGTGCGCATAGAAAAGGACGGGCCGGTGTTCGTGAAGACCATCCTCGATGATGAAGGCCGTATCACGGGCGAAGTGGAAGGAGAGATCAAGGTTGAGGCGGACAATGTCTTCATTGCCATCTCACAGGGGCCCAAGAGCAAGCTTGTCGATACAACGGAAGGCCTGAAGCCGAGCAGGAACGGACTTCTTCTCACCGATGAGAAGGGCCAGACCACCCATCCCGGCATCTTTGCGGCCGGTGATGTGGTTCTCGGTGCACGCACTGTTGTGGAAGCCGTGAACTATGCAAAGAAAGTCGCCCTCAGCATGGATGAGTACGTCAGAAGTCTTTCTCACCGGGTCTAAACGAAAATACGTTTTCAGGCTATACTTCCTCACATGGATCTGCAGAAAAGAGTACAGGAGCTCAGTGACGAGCTGTTGAAAGCTCAGAAAGCTTATTATGTTGACGGCAGACCGCTCATGAGCGATCTGGAGTATGATGGTCTTTTTGACGAACTTTCCGCGATAGAGAGAGAACATCCAGAACTCAGGAGCGTGAATTCCCCGACAATGAGGGTCGGTTCCGATCTCACCAGCGACTTTCCCGAAGTTGAGCATACGATTCCCGTTCTCTCCCTGGACAAGGCATACAGCGCCTCCGAGGTCGTTTCCTGGATGGAGAAGACTTCAGCCATGGCACATGGCAATCTCTCGTTCGTCGAGGAAGAGAAAATAGACGGTATTTCAATCGTCCTCTATTACGAGGAGGGCATGTTCGTAAGGGCGCTCACGCGCGGCAACGGCTATGTGGGCAATGACGTGAGCGACAATATAAGGACGATAAAGACGATCCCCCTGCGCCTTTCACGGCCCGTCACGATTGCGGTGAGGGGGGAAGTGTATCTTCCCAAAGCCGATTTCGAGCGTCTCAAAGAAACGAATCCCGAGGTCGCCAATGCCCGCAACATGACTGCTGGCACCGTGAGAAGGCAGAAGAGCAGCGAGGCGGCTCAGATTCCGCTCACGATTTTCGTCTACGAAGGTTTCTGGGCGGACAGGAGCCAGACTCCTGACAGCCATCTTGCGATCCTTGCCTGCCTGAAGGATCTAGGATTCAGGATCAATCCGCACCTTGCCGTGTTCTCATCGTCTGCAGAGCATTCCGGAAAGCTTATTAAGGAAGCCGGACTTCAGGCCCGCGCCCTCGCATTCGGCGATCTTGCATCGTACCTTGAGGAAGTGACGCAGAAGCGTAAGAGTCTTGAGTACGAGATTGACGGCATGGTCACGAAGGTCAACGAGATTGCCGTGCGTGATGACCTGGGCTATACCGAGCATCATCCGCGCTGGGCAATCGCATATAAATTCGAATCCCCTCAGGCCGTGACGAAGGTGCTTTCCGTCACGGTGCAGGTCGGCAGGACCGGCCGCATAACGCCTGTTGCCGAACTTGAACCCGTCTCCCTTGCCGGCTCGACGGTGAAAAGGGCGACACTGCACAATCAGGAATATATCGACGAGCTGGAACTTGCCATCGGCGATACAGTGTCCGTCGTCAAGAGAGGGGATGTCATTCCTGCCGTTGAGGAAGTGCTTGAGAAGAATGAAGAGGGGAACAAGACATACGTCATTCCTCCTCTCTGTCCGACCTGTTCAACTCCCCTTGTACATAAAGGCGCGCATCTCTTCTGCCCGAACAGGGACTGTCCGGATCAGGTGAAGGGAAGGCTTTCATTCTTCACTGCACGCGACCAGATGGATATGGACTCAATAGGACCTAAGGCAATCGAGAAGCTTTATGACATGCATCTCGTAAGGGATATTCCGGATCTGTACACATGCGACTACAGCCTGCTCCTCACGGAGAAAGGATATGGGGAGAAGATGGTGAAGGCTTTCCGTGATGCGGTTGAAGAGTCGAAGAAAAGGCCGTTTGCCACGGTTCTCTCATCCCTCGGCCTTCCCGAGGTGGGGAGCAAGGGCGCCGAGATTCTCATCAAAGGCGGCTTCCGTTCAATTGACGATCTGCTGAAGGCAAGCGATGAGAATGATGTCGCTGCATTCACTTCCATTCCCCAGATAGGAGAGCAGACAGCACATCTGATCATAGAGGCATTGAGGGATGAAGCGATGAGGGCGAGGATAGAAAAACTCCGGGCGGCAGGACTGCAGTTCGAGGTGCATGATGATCGGGAGGAGAAGCCTGACCAGATATTCGCCGGTCAGGTATGGGCCGTCACCGGAAGCTTCGAGCATTTCAATCCCCGTTCGCTTGCGCTCAGGGAGCTTGAAAAGAGAGGCGCCCGTACTGTATCGTCAATTACAGGGAAAACCACACACCTGCTTGCGGGTCAGGGCGGCGGAGGAAAGCGGAGCACGGCCCTTTCCCTTGGTGTGAAGATCGTGAGTGAGGATGAGTTTCTCTCTCTTCTCTCTCAGGGGGAGAAAAAGGAGGAAAAGAAGGAGGAGGACAGAGGACAGGCACAGCTTTCCTTTGATTTCTGAAAACAACCCGCTCGTAGAGTGAGTATTATCTTTTAACTGGCAGGAGCTGCTTATGAATGAACTTGCTAAAGGTCTGAATGAGGTGCTTGACACAAGCATCGCCGGTGCCTTCCTTTCAAAGGTTGGCAGGAGAATGTACTTTCCGAAGGGAATCGTTGCCCAGAGTGATGAGGCCAAACAGAAGGCTGACAGATATAATGCGACAGTGGGACTTGCGACGAGCAAGGGCCAGCCGATGCATCTGGGGGATATCATGGATTTCTACAGGGAAGGGGTTTTCAAACCCTCCGATATCTTCAACTATGCTCCCGGCGGCGGCGACAAGACACTCAGGGCGATCTGGAAGGAAGAGATTCTCAGAAAGAATCCGTCCCTCAGGGGCACACTTTTCTCACAGCCTCTCGTGACGGCAGGTCTCACTCATGCCATCAGCCTGTGTGCGACACTTTTCTTCGATGAAGGTGACACTCTGGTTCTTCCGGATCTTTTCTGGGACAACTATGATCTCATATTCCGTGAGCTCAGGGGCTGCAGCATAAAGACATTCAGGTTTTTCAGCGAAGGCAGGTTCAACAGCGAGGGCATGAAGGATGCGCTCATGAGCTGTGAAGGTGATACTGTCAGGATCCTTCTCAACTTCCCGAACAATCCTACCGGTTATACTCCAAGTGAAGAGGAGATGAATGAACTCGTATCTGCTCTTGTGGCAGTTGCGGATTCAGGAAAGAAAGTTCTCGTCATATGCGATGATGCCTATTACGGTCTTTTCTTCGAAGATGATATCGCAAAGGAAAGCCTCTTCGCCCGCATCGCCCATATCCATGACAATATATTCGCAGTCAAGGGGGATGCCGCAACCAAGGAAGACATGGTATGGGGCTTCAGAATCGGCTTCATCTCATATGCCTCGAAGGGCTTCAGTGAAGAGCACATTGACGCTCTTGTGAAAAAGACACTGGGTGCGATCCGCTGTACGGTTTCCAACTGCGACAGGCCGGGCCAGTCAATGCTGGTTAAGGCCTACACGGACGGAAAGAACGTTGAAAAGGACAAGGCGGCGACCGGCCGTGAGATGGAGATGCGCTACAGGACTATCCGCAAGGCTGTGAAGAAGTGGGAGTCAAGCAGCCTCCTTAAGGCCTATCCTTTCAATTCCGGTTATTTCATGGCTTTCGATACCGCGGGGCACAGCGCAGAGGAGCTGAGAGTCTATCTTCTGGACAAATACGGTATCGGAACGATAAACATCATGGACAGGACTCTGCGCCTTGCATACTGTTCTGTCGAGAATGAGAATCTTGAAGATTTGGTCGATACGATCTTCAAAGCTGCAGGAGAGATATGGAGCTGAAGACGAAATTCTATCTGGTCGATGAGAATGGTGAAAAGTTCATGGGTGTGGGCGTCCTGTGGCTGCTTGAGAGAGTCGGAGAACTGGGCAGCCTGCGCAAAGCGGCTGCCAGCATGTCGGTTTCATACACCAAGGCTTACAACATGATCAGGAGACTGGAGGAACAGCTCGGAATGGAGGTGCTGGAGCGCCGCAAGGGCGGTTCCAGCCGTGACGGCGCGAGTCTCACTCCATTTGCCGTGAATTTCGTGAAAATTTATTCTGACTTCCAGAAAGAAGCAAAAGAATGTGTTAAGATACCTTATGAGAAATTCTCTGGGCTCTTGATGAAACAAATGGAGGAATACAAGAATGGGTGATCGTCTTTATGATTTCGATATTGAAACCCTCGGAGAAGCCAAGCTTCAGTCCCCGATCCGCATGAGCAAGAGCGGCGGCGACGGTATGGCTGATTATGTGAATGACAGCGACAAGGTGCTTTATTCAATCGATACTGAGGTTGTGGACGGCAGAAGACAGCCGGTGCATGAGGATGCGATGGAAGTCGCAGGCCCCAGAGAGAAAATCTACTTCAACCCCAGCCATGTCCATGCTGCAATCTGCACCTGCGGCGGCATATGCCCTGGTCTGAACAATGTCATCAGGGCAGTCGTGCGCTGTTTCTGGTACCGCTACGGTGTAAGGAGAATCTCCGGCATCCAGTACGGTTATCTCGGACTGCTGGAGAATTCGGCATGGCCGCTCATCCCTCTTGATCCGGATGTCGTTGACGACATACAGGAGAAGGGCGGTACGATCCTCGGCTCCGCACGCGGCGGCGGAAAGCAGGTCGAGGAGATTGTCGACTCGCTTGAGAGGCTTAATATAAACATCCTCATCACGATCGGCGGTGACGGTACTCTGCGCGGTGCCTATGATATCGGTGAGGAGATAAATAAGCGCGGTCTCAAGATCGCGGTTGTCGGTGTCCCGAAGACGATCGACAACGATCTGAGCTTCATCGATTCCTCCTTCGGTTTCGATACTGCCGTTACATCGGCGGTTCCTTCAGTGCGCGGAGCGCATGTCGAGGCTAAGAACTCAATCAACGGAATCGGCCTTGTAAAGGTCATGGGACGCGAGTCCGGCTTCATTGCCGCACACACATCCCTTGCCCAGTCCGACGTGAACTTCTGTCTGATTCCCGAAAGTCCGTTCGATCTTGACGGTCCCAACGGTCTGCTTGAGAATCTCAAGAGGCGAATACTTGAGCGCGGACATGCAGTCATTCTCGTTGCCGAAGGTGCAGGACAGGAATTCGCTCCTCCTACAGGAGAGACCGACGCATCAGGAAACATCAAGTATCATGACATCGGAATATTCCTCAAGGAGAGGATCAAGCAGTACTTCAAGGATGAAGGCATCCCGACATCCGTAAAGTATATTGATCCGTCCTACATCATACGCTCGGCCCCTGCCAACAGCTATGACTCAATTTACTGCGCACGTCTCGGCGCACATGCCGTCCATGCCGCAATGGCCGGCAAGACAAGATGTCTTGTCAGCCGCGTGAACAATCAGTTTGTGTATCTGCCGATCAAGCAGGCTGTATCCAAGAGAAGCCATGTGGATATCGAGGGATCTCTGTGGAGAGATGTTCTTGAGAACACCAGACAGCCGTTCAGCATGAAGAACTGAAAAGACGCATTTTGTAATCATGTCGGGTGGAGTCCATACGCCCGGCATTTTTTAACTATGCTTTGTTTTTATTATAGAAAAAGTGCCATTTTTGAGCTGTAGGATGGATTTTACATTGTCTGATAAGGTAACAATAGATTATTTACTTGAGGCCCCAGAGGGAGAACATTTTCAATTCAAAGAAGCAAAAAGCAGTTTTGGCTTTGATGAAGCTGCTAAATGTTGTTGTGCATTGGCTAATTGTGGTGGGGGTATGCTTGTATTCGGTATTTCTGACAAGCGACCTAGAAAAGTGGTTGGAAGCAATGCTTTTGAGCAACCGGAAAGAGTACATTGATAGATAAATTACAGATAATGGTTGATTTCCGAGTGCTTGAGTATCAAGAGAAAAGAGTTCTTGTGTTTGATGTTTCCAGCCGGCCTATAGGACTATCTGTACAGCTTGATGGGGTAGCATGGTGGTATGAAAGTGATAGTTTGATACCAATGCCAGATAATGTAAGATATTCCATTTATAAAGAATCTGGATTTGATTTTTCAGGAAGTATATGTGCTGGTGCAACATTGAGTGATTTAGATGAATCAGCTGTTGAATTATTCCGCTCAAAGTGGATAAAGAAAAGTGGAAATAAACGTTTGGCTAATTTATCTGGTGAGCAAATACTTCGTGATTGCAGTGCAGTTACTGATGATGGCGTAACTTATGCAGCATTGATTCTTTTTGGCAAACATTCATCGCTTACCAAATATTTGCCTCAGTCTGAAATTGTTTTTGAATATCGATCTTCAAATGCGTCAGGACCAGCAAATCAAAGGGAAGAGTTTAGAGCAGGTTTTTTTACCTGTTTTGATGATATATGGAATTTGATCAATTTACGCAATGATAGGCAACATTATCAGGATGGTCTTTTTATTTTTGATATTCCGACATTCAATGAACGGGTGATAAGAGAGGCTGTAATAAATGCAGTTAGCCACAGGGATTATCAGATGGCAGGAAGTGTGTTTATAAGGCAATATCCAGATCATCTTGTTATAGAAAACCCAGGAGGGCTGCCAAATGGTATAACATTGGAAAATATATTAGATCGGCAATCTCCCCGTAATCGTCGTGTGGCAGAGATCCTGTCGCTTTGTGGACTTGTTGAAAGATCAGGGCAGGGAATGAATATAATTTATGAGTTCAGTATAAAAGAAGCCAAGGAGTTGCCCGATTTTACAGGTACGGATAGTAATTTTGTTGTTATATCTTTAAATGGGTTAGTTATAAACCCTGAGATGCTTTTTGTGATTAACCGGATAGGCAATGATAGAATGGAGTCTTTGTCAACAATTGATTTCCTGATAATTAATTCCTTATATCATGGTGTAGCGTTACAAACTGAAATGAATGCAAGAATTAATCGGTTGATTGATATGGGGATTGTTGAACATGCTGGGCGCAGTAAATATGTCCTTGCACGGAGTCTTTATGCTGCAGTGGGTAAAACAGGGACTTATACAAGGCTTGTAGGTCTGGATCGAAATACGAATAAAGAATTAATCTTAAAGCATATAAAAATGAATGGAGATAATGGAACTCCGTTTGGTGAGTTATATCAAGTATTACCAAGTCATAGTCGAGATCAGATTCGAAGTTTAGTAAATGAGCTCCGTAATGATGGAGAGATATATTGTGTTGGAAGAACAAAATCCGCATTGTGGTTTTATAAAAAATAATTATTGGGAATAATTGGGATATTTAAGTATATAAAAATAAAAAATATTTGTTTATTTTATATGTAAATATTATCAAACGCCAGTAAAAATATGTATTGGGTTTGGTTTTTTTTGGGGTCTCATTGGGATTTATTTCAGGTATTATCTGCATAGATATCATCATTGAGTAGCTGTGGATGATCGCACAGTTTTTCATTGGAACTTTTATATTACTATCGATTGATACACTGTATTGCAGTTTTAATTTTATGCAATGATCATAATGTTATATGGAGAATTACATTTTGAATCTTTTCACTAAGTGAAGTGTGTATTTTGTTCTCTTTTGGCAGATCTGAAAGAAAATTAAGGCCTGTCAAAAAATTTTTTGAAATTCCCGTTAATTTTACAAAGATTTTATAAAATTGTTAAAAGTTTATATCATAAGTAAATAGCAAACAGAAAAACAGAAAAAATGATAAAAATAGGGGCTTGTTCGCATAAAAAAGAGAAATTTGTATACAAATTTTTAAAAAGTATATTGACATAAAATTCGTATTCTATTATTGTTAGGCCATAACACAGAGGAAACAACAAGTTTCCGATTAAAAATTTACCTCCTTTTGTTCCCCTACAGCGGTTTACCTCCTTTTTTCCGCTAGGGGTTTTTTATTTTCCTTAGGAAATGGAAATATTAATTCTGTAACTTTATATGCTAAAAAGACATATATCTTTGAATTTTGGAATCGATATCTCTGATTTTATCGACTTTAGATAGAATCTTAGATAATTGACTTGGATAATAAAATCGAGAACTCCCTTGGATGCCTATTTTATTAATAGGCGATACTACAATGAGCAGAAAAAAGCTTCCGGTAAAGTATTGGAAGAATGGGAAGTACTGGTACTTCAAGATTCCAGAGATGAAATGCTTCAAGTCGACAGGCGAGACAAGCAAGGCTATGGCTATGCGGTATGCAGAGAGAGTTATTGCAGGAAAAAGAGCAGGAAAGGAAAATCCTTTGTTCAGGGATTATGCCGAACCGTATTTTGACTGGGACAGGTGCCCTCATGCAACAAGACTCATAGCTGAGGGTAAGAATATCAGTGAGCGGTATTGTCGGAACAACAGGAGACTATTGGAGAAATATATCTTTAATTCACCTTTAGGGAGAATGCACATCTTTGACTCGGAACTTAACCTGAAATGATTAAAAACAGGGTTGTACTGAAAGTGATCTGCTTGATTTCCGTGCCAGTATTCATAGAAAAGGAGTCTCAGGTAATAATATCAATGTCATGTTTTATTAGAAAGATAGATGAATTTTTCTAGTAAACTGATTTTATGCTATATTGTGAACAGGTCGGACACCAAGACGAACAGGGGCGAATCCCCGCCGAAGAGCCGGAGGGCTGCCTCCGGCAATTTCTTTGTAAGGGGCTTATATTTGTCTGTCCCGTAAACTCATATTAATAAAATCTTTGTTATAGGTATTTAAAGGTTCACAAGGTATAGAACAAACTTAAATTCCTGTTTGCAAGTTAGGTTATGCTAATATTCATAATACTTTTGTTGTTGATTGTTGTATTCTGTATAAGCATCATTACGGAGTAAAAACTATGAAATACGTAAATATTTTGTGAGTAAATTGTAAAAGTAAATGCAACAGAAAAGTTGATGCAACAAAATATGGACATAAAATGGATTGTTTAAGTTTGACGGATTGTCGTTAATGCATC
>CASFTW010000032.1 GCA_949297785.1 uncultured Spirochaetales bacterium | reverse complement strand
AGGCACAGCCGAAGAGGATTGAGGTGAAGATCAGCAAGTAAACCGGATATACAAAGACAGGCTGCTCACAATAGTCCTGTTGTCTATGCCGTCCCCGGGGTCGGGAGAGTCCCGGGGACGGTTTTTTTGTCTATTCAGCTTACTTTCTTTTTCTTTTCGATTCATCAATCATAGTTATTTGCTTTTTATATAATCAGATAACGGAATATCAAAAAATATTTGCAATATCTGATCGATGTGTTATCATAAGTCTGTAAACGTTTTCAGGAGAAAATCTGATGGCTTCAATCCATGACATAGCACAGCGTGCAGGTGTATCCATAGCGACAGTATCCAGAGTGCTCAATGGTTCTGCCGGTGTCAAAAAGGACAAGAGTGAGCGTGTCATGGAAGCCCTTGAATATTTCAACTGGCAGCCAAGCCAGCTGGGCAGGGGGCTGAGAACCAAGTCAAGCGGTATGATCGGTCTTGTTGCACCTTCTTCTGAAATAGGCATGTATACAAGCCGGCTTTTAAAGGGAGCGGGAATGGTTGCAGCCTCACACGGATATTCAGTTACAGTCATCTTTTCTGATGTATCCCAGGGCGGAATGCCCGGCTACCTTGCACTTGCGCAGCAGCATAAGATAGACGGCCTGATCTTTTCCATACCGCCTTCGTCTGACGAGACTCTGCATGCTCTGGATGTCCTTGAGAAAGAAGCTTTTCCGTTAGTGTATGTCGGAAAGAAAGCCGCTGCATACGGCTCAAATGTCTATGCAAAGTATGAGGATTACACAATCGCATCGCTTGAGTATCTGTACGCAATGAATCACAGGAAAATACTGCTTCCATTCTATAATGCTCATGTGAAATATGTGGAAAGGACTGTGGGGGAAATGAAAGCAAGACATGAAGACCTGCTCATTGAGTGTGTCGAGTACGCTGCTGTGGATAAAGAAGCCTTTTTCCACACACTTACAGAGCGGTATGTTGTCAAAGGAGGCTGTACAGCAATAATCAATGTGGACAGTGAGAATATTTCTGTCCTTATCGGACAGCTTGCCAGCTTCAATCTGAGTGTGCCTGAGGATCTGTCAGTCATCGTTACGGATAACTCGGGCGGTAACGGATGCCGTGATGTGTATCCGGGCTATACTGCGAATATGGTACCGTCCGAATCCCTTGGAATGGGAGCTGCAGAGCTGCTTTTCGGCATGCTAGCAAGCGGTGATATGACTTCACTCACGCGTGAGTATGATACAGAACTTGTCATAAGGAATTCAGTCAGAAGACTTTGATTCTTTTATTTTTCTTAAAAATGTAAACGTTTTCAAAAAAGGAGGAACATAGAATGAAGGCAGTTATGGTCATGTTCGATTCCCTTAGAAGGGATCTTCTTGAGCCTTACGGGTGCAATTGGACAATAACGCCGAATTTCACACGTCTGGCACGGCACTGCGTGACTTTTGATCAGAGCTGGGCCGGATCCCTTCCATGCATGCCCGCACGCCGCGAGCTGCACACGGGGCGGGCGAATTTCTACCACAGGAGCTGGGGACCCGTTGAGCCTTATGATGACTCTATGCCCCAGATACTCAGGCAGAAGGGAATATATTCCCATCTGGTGAGCGACCATCAGCATTACTGGGAGGACGGCGGCTGCACTTATCATAACAGGTATTCATCATGGGAATGTGCAAGAGGGCAGGAAGGGGATAAGTGGAAAGCGGATCTGTCTGTGCACTATGAGGGGAAAACCGTTTTTGAAGGTAAAAGGAAAATGATTGAGGAAACCCCGGAGTCATTCTTTTCCTCTGAAAGCATGTTCTCTCATGATGAAGTCAACAGGAAGGAGATGGAGAGTGACGAGAAGACGAGTCAGGCTGTCACTTTTGCAATGGGTCTTGAATTCATTGACAGAAACCACAGTCATGATAACTGGTTCCTGCAGATTGAGACTTTTGATCCGCATGAACCTTTCTACAGCCTTTCATCCGACAAGGCGCTGTATCCTCATACCTTTCTGGGAGATGCCGAAATGGAGGCTGACTGGCCGCCGTATGCACCTGTCGCCGAGGATGAAAACACCATAGAGCATGTAAGGTATGAATATGCGGCTCTTCTGACAAAGTGCGACCGCTATCTGGGTTATGTGCTGGATGCTTTTGATAAGTACAATCTCTGGGAAGACACAATGCTTATTGTGAATACAGACCACGGCTTTCTTCTCTCTGAACACGGCTGGTGGGGTAAGACAAACATGCCTGTCTACACTGAAATCGGACATACTCCTCTTTTCATCCATGATCCGCGTCATAAAGATATGCAGGGGGTGCGGCGTCAGGCTCTGGTGCAGACTGTCGATCTTCCTGTCACAATACTGCGTTATTTCAACCTGGAAGTTCCGCACGATATGCTCGGTCATGATCTTGAGCCCGTCATCGTCAGTGACGGGAAAGTAAGAGATACAGCGGTATTTGGTTATCACGGCAGCCAGGTGTATGCAACTGACGGCCACTACCTTTACATGCATTCGGCAGAACACCCTGAAATGCCGGTCTACGATTACACGCTCATGCCGACTCACATGAGAGTCCTGTTCTCTCCATCTGAACTTGCAGGAGCAGAACTTGTGAAGCCTTTCAGCTTCACGAAAGGTTGTCCCTTGCTGAAAATAGAGGCGGTGAACCGTATGGGCGACACCACATCTTTCGGCAGTGCCCTGTATGACCTTGAGAAAGATCCGCAGCAGGAGAACCGACTTGATGATGAAAATCTCATTCAGCATTTCAAGGAGGAAATCCATAAGGATATGGATGCGAATGATGCACCTTCTGAGCTTTATGAAAGACTTGGACTTTAAAATGTAATTCCATGATAATTTAAGATAAAAAGGAAAGAATATGAAAACCGTTGATGAAATTGTGAAGAACATGACTCTTGATGAGAAGATCGCACTTATTTCAGGCATGGATGCCTGGCATATGGAAGGAGTCCCTTCTGCAGGACTGAAACCTGTTATGGTTACGGACGGACCTCACGGACTCAGAAAACAGACCGGGGGAAGTGACAATCTAGGACAGAGTCCTTCTGTTCCGGCCACCTGTTTTCCACCGGCCTGTCTTATGGCTTCAAGCTGGGATCCCTGTGTAACTGAGACTGTCGGACAGGCCATGGGGGAGGAATGCATCGCGGAAGATGTGGCAGTCATTCTCGGCCCCGGTGTGAATATAAAGCGCTCTCCGCTGTGCGGAAGGAATTTTGAGTATTACTCAGAAGATCCGTTTCTTGCGGGAAAGATGGCGGCCGGCCTGATAAAAGGCGTGGAGAGCAAAGGCATAGGAACAAGCCTGAAGCATTTTGCCGCAAACAGCCAGGAAAGCTTCCGCCTTGCGGGAAACTCGGTGGTGGATATGAGAGCGCTCAGGGAGATTTATCTCAGACAGTTTGAAATTGCCGTCAGGGAAGGACGTCCGTCAACACTCATGTGTTCGTATAACAGAGTCAACAATGTTTATTCGGCAGTGAATAAGTGGCTGCTCACTGATGTTCTGAGGAATGAATGGGGTTTTGACGGGTTTGTCATGACAGACTGGGGTGCCATGAGCGACAAGCCTGCTTCCGTAAAAGCCGGTCTTGATCTTGAGATGCCGGGTCCGGCAGAGGAGAATGCGGCGGAAGTAAGGAATGCACTTGAGAGCGGAAATCTTTCACTTGAAGATATCGACAAGTGCGTGAAACGTCTTGTCCGATTTCTTTTGAAGGCTCAGGAAACGGAGAAGAAACCTTACAGCGTGTCTGCTCATCATGAAATTGCACGCAATGCAGCTTCCTCATCCTTCGTCCTGCTGGAAAATGACGGCATCCTTCCCCTGGAAAAAGGAGGAAAATATGCGCTCATCGGTGCAATGGCAGAACATATAAGGTATCAGGGATCTGGTTCCAGCCGGATAAACCCCACCATGCTTGATGATATCAGGTCGTTTTTCCCCGGGTGTGATTACGCTATGGGTTATGATCCTGTTACAGGTGAGACTTCTGATGAGCTGCTGTCTGAATCTATCAGGTGTGCAGAAGGCAAGGATGCGGCAATAGTGGTGGTCGGACTTCCTGACTCATATGAGGCTGAAGGCTTCGACAGGCTTTCGATGGACCTGCCTGCCGGCCACGTGCGTCTTGTGAATTCACTGCTGGAAAAAGGAGTGAAGGTAATAGTCCTGATCCTTGCGGGCGCTCCGGTCCTGCTTCCGTTCAGAAAGGATGTGAGCGCAATGATGATGTGCTATCTTGGAGGACAGGCGCTCGGGGGTGCTGTGCATGATGTACTTACAGGAAAGATCAATCCCTCAGGCAAGCTTCCCGAGACATTCCCCCTTCGTCTTGAGGACAACCCGAGCTGGGGAAATTTTGCAGGAGAAGACAGGAACTCCCTTTACAGGGAAAGCATTTTCGTTGGATACCGCTGGTATGACTGGAAAAAACTTCCTGTTGCCTATGAGTTCGGTTACGGAAAGAGCTATACCACATTTGAGTATTCAGGCCTTTCCGTCAGCGTAAACGGTGCAGAATTCACAATCCGGAACACTGGAACAAAGGATGGCAGCGAGATTGCACAGCTGTATATCTCTCTGCCTGATTCAAGGATCCCCAGAGCAGTAAGGGAGCTTAAAGGTTTTGTAAAAACAGTTTTGAAAGCAGGAGAGGAGAAAAAGGTTTTCATTCCGCTTTCAAGGGATTCCTTCACATATTTCAATGTAAAGACAGATTGCTTTGATGTTGAGGACGGCGATTATGTGATAAGCATCGGAGCATCCTCAAGAGATATCAGGCTTGAAGGCACTGTTCACATTGATGGAAATAAAGAGCCGTATGCCAGAGGCGATATAAATGATTTTGAATCTCTCTTTGAGGGAAAGCTTCCTCTGATTGAGGACGGCGGACAGGTGGATAAGAACACGACCCTTGCCGATGCGCTGAAGACGGAGGGCGGCAGACAGGTTCTTGGCTATGCTGCCGGTATTATTGAGAAATCATACAGCGGTGATGACAACCTGTCCCTCAGGTTCAGACAGCTGAGCTACGAACTGCCTCTCAGAGGTCTGTGGATGTCGCCTGTTCCTCCGTTTTCCGTAAAGGAAACTGTGGAAAAGATCAACAAGGTGAATGAAGAAAATTAAGTTTCTTTTCATGCTTTCATACTGAGAGCCTTTCTCATTCCTTCCGAAAGGCAGAATATGAACCGGGGACAGATCCTGTTTGGAATCTGTCCCTGTCTGCTCACAGTTCCCTTACTGTATATTCCTTCCTCTGCAGGAAGCGGATCGCATCCACTACGGCGTTTGCCGCTGAAGTGGTTGTGGTGTAGGGAATCTTGTTTCTCACGGCTTCCGTTCTTATATCGTCATCGCTCTTTGTCGCATGGAAGCCCATGGGAGTGTTGATGATGAGATCCACCTTATGCGCACGTATGAGATCCACGATATTAGGCCTGCCGTCATGAACCTTCAGAACAACATCGGTCAGGATGCCGGCATCAAAGAGATCCCGTGCCGTTCCCCTTGTGGCCAGAATCGAGAATCCCAGATCCTGCAGTGCTTTTGCGATGGGAACAATTGTGGCCCTGTCTTTCTTGTTCACGCTTATGATGACTCTTCCTTTTGTCGGCAGGATGTTGCCGCTGCTGGCCTGACTCTTGGCATAGGCTTCACCGAAAGAGCGTCCCATTCCCACGACTTCGCCCGTACTCCTCATCTCAGGACCCAGCTGGGGATCGACATTGACAAAGCGGTCAAATGAGAAAACAGCTTCCTTTATTGCCCATCCTGTGTGGCATTTCCCTTCGCCTATGTGTGTCTGCTTGTTCACAAGACCCTGCTGTATGAGGCTTTCACCGAGCCAGACTTTCACTGCGACATCGATAAGGTTCACGCCGCTTGCCTTGCTTATGAAGGGGACTGTTCGGCTGGCTCTCGGGTTGACTTCGATTATATACAGTCTGCCGTCTTTCTCGGCAAACTGGATGTTCATCATGCCTCTTACATTGAGTTCCCTGGCAATTCTGAGCGTCCACTCCCTCATCTGTTCAAGTATTTCAGGCTTGCTCTTGTAAGGAGGGAACACTGCGGCAGAATCGCCGGAGTGGATACCGGCAGCTTCAATGTGCTGTAGGATGCCTCCTATGTATACGCTCTCTCCGTCACACACGGCATCAAGATCGTACTCGAATGCGTCCTCGAGGAACTGGTCAACCAGAACTGGAGCTTCCCTGCTTATGGTTATGTTGGCAGTTTTGAGGAATTCCCTGAGACCGTCTTCATCATATGCGATGAACATGCTTCTTCCTCCCAGTACGAAGGAAGGGCGCAGAAGAACGGGGAAGCCTATTTCCCTTGCCTTTGTGAATATTTCATCTTCACAGACGGCGCTTCTGTTCTCGGGCTGCCTGAGTCCGAGTCTTTTCACAAGGGCGGAGAAGAGACCGCGGTCTTCGGTCTCGTCAATTCCATCCAGACTGGTTCCTATGATGTTTGCACCCCATTCCTCTAGCTTTGATGCCATGTTGAGCGGGGTCTGGCCTCCCAGCTGAAGCACGACGTCCCTGCAGTTTTCCTTTTTCATGATCTCGATGACTTCCTCTGCTGTGAGAGGGCTTATGTAAAGTCTGTCAGAGGTGTTGAAATCCGTGGAGACAGTCTCGGGGTTTGAGTTGATCATGACTGTCTTCCTGCCTCTTGCACGGAAAGCAAGGGAGGCAAGGGTGCAGCATGTATCGAATTCAAGTCCCTGCCCGATACGGTTCGGACCGGAGGCGACGATGATGACGGCCTTCTCGCCCAGCGGCGCTCCTTCATCTTCCTCGCTGTATGTGGTGTAGCAGTACGGGGTGAGTGCCTTGAATTCTCCCGCACAGGTATCGACGAAATGGACTTTCGCATGAAGGCTGAGCTTTTCCCTTTCCTTTGCGATATCAGCTTCACTGACTTGTGCAAGCTGTGCGATGCGCTTGTCGCTCATTCCCCATTCCTTTGCCTTTTTCAGATTCTCCTCACTAAGGCCTTTCTTCTTTATTGCCTTGTCAAGGAGGCTCTGTTCATAGAGCGTGTACAGGAAGAAACGGTCAAAGCCTGTGATCCTGCTGACTTCATCAAGGCATTCTTCTCCTTTTTCGCTTATTACGGTATAGGCGGCAAGAAGACGTAACGGGTGAGCGCATCTGAGCAGTGTCTCAACGTCATTCTCTTTTCTGTCAAGTTCCACAAGGCCTTCAGTTTTCCTTTCGCTTGCCCTTATTGCCTTATTGAGACCTTCCGCCATGTTGCGTCCGAGCGCAAGAGCTTCGCCGACACTTCTCATCTGGGTGCCGAGCGCAGAGGAAGGAAGAGGAAATTTCTCAAGCTCGAAACGCGGGACTTTCACCGCGACATAGTCCAGCGCAGGTTCAAAACAGGATGCGCTCTGTCCGGTGATCTCGTTCATAACTTCATCCAGAGTGTAGCCGACTGCAAGTTTCGCGCTTATGCGGGCGATGGGGAATCCTGTCGCTTTGGATGCAAGCGCGGATGAACGCGAGACCCTCGGGTTCATCTCAATGACGACCATCCTGTCACTGTCTGGTTTCATCGCAAACTGTACGTTTGAGCCGCCGCAGTCAACGCCGACAGCACGCAGGATGTCGATTGATGCGTTTCTCATTCTCTGGTACTGCTTGTCTGACAGTGTCTGAATCGGTGCGACTGTTATGCTGTCACCAGTGTGGACACCCATCGGGTCGACATTCTCGATGGAGCATACAATGATGGCATTGTCCCTCTTATCCCTCATGACTTCCATCTCGAATTCCTTCCATCCGATAAGAGATTCTTCAAGAAGTGCTTCATGAGTCGGACTCATTTCCAGTGCTTTCTCGACAAGCGGCAGGAATTCTTCTTCACTTTCCGCAATGCTTCCTCCCATGCCGCCGAGCGTGAAGGAAGGACGTATTATTATCGGGAGGCCGATGAAGTCCTTTGCGGCGGCGGCATCTTCAAGATTGTGCACAACACGGCTTTTTGCGCTTTCAAGTCCCAGTGATGTGATTATATCCTTGAACTTTCCCCTGTCCTCGGCTTTCTCGATGCTTTCAGTTGATGCTCCTATGACTTTGACATCGTATTTATCGAGTATGCCCTGTTTCTCAAGTTCCATTGTCAGGTTGAGTGCTGTCTGTCCTCCCATCGTGGAGAGAATCGCATCAGGTCCAACCTGCTGGAATATTCTCTCAACGTATTCAACCTTCAGCGGCTCAAGGAAGATATGGTCGGCAATGCCCGGTGTCGTCATCACTGTCGCGGGGTTCGGGTTTATGAGTGAGACTTCATAGCCTTCCTCCTTGAGGGCCTTGACCGCCTGATTGCCGGAATAGTCGAATTCACAGGCCTGCCCGATGACGATAGGGCCTGAACCGATTACGAGAATATGATTTATGTCTGTACGCCTGCTCATTTTCCAATCTCCTTGAGGAATGAATCGAATATCCAGAGGGCATCATCCGGACCGGGGCTGGCCTCAGGATGGAACTGGACCGACCTTACATGAAGATCCGGTTCGAAAAGGCCTTCCACAGTGCCGTCATTCGCATTTGTGAACCATATCCTCACACTTTCAGGCAGTGCTGACGGATCACTCATGTAGTTATGATTCTGTGCAGTGACAAAGCTTCTGCCGCTTTCCAGATCCCTGACCGGCTGGTTCCCGCCGTGATGACCGTATTTCATTTTTACTGTCCTGCCGCCGAGTGCCCATGTTATGAGCTGGTGTCCCAGACATATTCCGCATACCGGAATCTTTCCAATGCATTTCCTTATTTCGCCCACCTGATCCTGAAGCAGGGCCGGATCTCCCGGTCCGTTTGACAGGAAGAGCATGTCATAAGTACCGTCAAGCACTTCCTCTGCCGTGAATGAAGGAGGAAGAAGGGTGACTGCAGTGTTTCTCCTGTAGAAGTTACTGATTATGCTCAGCTTTATGCCGAAATCGACTACTGCGATGTGATGGACAGGATCTGACGGGGGAAGGGTGAATCCGTCTCCCAGCAGCGGGTTGAATTCCTTTTCCTTCACAGCCACTTCGTGAATGAGATCCCTTTCAGTGATGGAAGGGAATGTCTTCAGCATTTCAAGGCCTTCGGCAAGGTTCTCCTCGCTGCAGATCAGAGCATTGCAGCTTCCTTCTTCCCTTATCTTCAGTGTGAGAGCTCTTGTATCAATGCCTTCAATGCCTGTGATCCCCTCCTGTGCCAGGGCTTCATCAAGAGTCTTCCTTCCCGGCGGGACCGGACCTGTATAGAGCTTTTTCACAACCAGGGCCGATACTGTCATCCTGCTGCTCTCGGCCCATATTCCGTCATAACCGTAATTGCCGATCAGAGGATATGTGAAAAGCACGATCTGTCCGTTGTAGGAGGGATCCGTGAGGATTTCGGGATAGCCCGTCATGCTTGTGTTGAATACGATTTCACCGATTGATATTTTACCGGACGCACCGAAGAGCCTTCCCCTGAAAACCTCGCCGCCGGATAGAATTAAGTAGCCTTGAGTCATTCTGATTCCTGCCTCATCTGCACAAATTGGCTTATGTTAACAAAAATGATGCAGGATTTGCAACATGATTGGAGAAAATACACCAAAGTGCAACAAAAGCCGGGCTGAGAACCCGGCTTCTGCACGATGTGAGCACTGTGTTGCTCATTTCATGATCTTTCTGAACATTGCCTTGAAATCTTCAATGGAAGCTTCCTTCGGGTTGCCCGGAGCACATGCATCAGCTGCTGCGCTCTGTGAAAGGAATTCAAGATCATCTTCCTTGATCGCATCGATTGTCTTCGGGATTCCGACATCCTCGCTCAGGCTCTTCACCGCTTCAATTGCAGCCTTCCTGTATTCAGCCTGGCTCATGGAATCGACATTCTTCACACCCATCGCGCGTGCGATCTCTCTGTATTTCTCGCCTGTTGTCTCCTGGTTGAACTCCATGACGATCGGAAGCATCATAGCGCATGCAACCCCGTGCGGTGTGTCATATACTGCACCGAGCGTATGTGCCATTGAGTGTGCGATGCCGAGTCCCACGTTGGAGAATCCCATGCCGGCGATGTACTGTCCCAGTGCCATTCCCTCTCTTCCCTCGGGATCATTTGCAACAGCTTTTCTCAGGCTTCTGCTGATGATCTCGATTGCCTTGAGGTGGAACATGTCGGACATCTCCCACGCACCCTTTGTGGTATAGCCTTCGATTGCATGGGTGAGGGCATCCATGCCGGTGGCGGCTGTGAGGCCTTTCGGCATTGTAGCCATCATGTCGGGATCGACGACTGCGATGATCGGCATGTCATGCGGGTCGACACATACGAACTTTCTCTTCTTCTGCACATCGGTGATAACGTAGTTGATCGTCACCTCTGCTGCAGTTCCTGCTGTTGTAGGGACGGCGATGATTGGAGTGCATGCATTTTTCGTGGGTGCTGTGCCTTCAAGGGAACGGACATCCTCAAACTCGGGGTTTGTGATGATGATACCGATTGCCTTTGCCGTATCCATTGATGAACCGCCGCCGATGGCGATGATGTAGTCGGCGCCGCTTGCCTTGAAAGCTGCGACACCATGCTGGACATTTTCAATAGTCGGATTTGCCTTGATGTCGCTGTAGACTTCATAGGCAAGTCCCGCCTCATCAAGAACGTCGAGAACTTTTTTTGTGACATTGAATTTGATGAGATCCGGGTCGGAACATACGAAAGCTTTTTTAAAACCGCGGCCTTTTGCCTCGTTTGCGATTTCCTTTATCGCACCGCTGCCGTGGTAGCTTGTTTCATTAAGGTTGAATCTGTAAGACATTTTTCATTCTCCTTAGCATTAAAGAAAGCAGAAGAGGAGATTGAAGTCAATAAAAATCAGCGGTGCGGAGTGTGAAATTTCTAAAATGATGATGAGGCCCGGTCAGAGGAAAATCACATCCCCGTTTCCGGCTTCGATTTCCATTCTCTTTGAAAGGTTTCCTTCACTTTTCACCGAATTTATGACCTTTGTGTATTCATCCGCATCTTCAAGAGAGAGCGTCACATCGCCGTTCATGCATGTCAGCTTTATGTACGGCGCGCTGAGTGATGTGAGGCTTATGCTGCCGTTCAGGACTTCTGCCGAGAATGAGGAGAGTGTGAGTTCTTCAGCGCCGATGTCTCCGTTTTTGAGGTCTGCCATGCAGTCATGTCCCTCTGTGTTCCCTATGAGAATGTCTCCCGATATGCTTTCGATATCAATGTCATGGAGGCTGTTCTCATGGATGAATATGTCTCCGGATGTGTTTCTTATATCAAGCAGACCGTCACAGCTGGTACCGCTGATTGATATGTCGCCGGAGACAGAAGCCACGGAAAGGTCTGCCGCTTTCACGTTCCTGATATCTATGCCGCTGTTGACGTTGTTTATGCTTATCGTGGAACCTTCAAGCGAGGAGACCTCAATCCTCTCGAGGGCATTCACATAAATGCCGCTATAGGAAGACGGGATGAAGATCACGGCATCTGACGGGTTGTCCACCTTGTATGTTGTGCCGTTTATGATTTTTTCTTCCCCGCCGCTTTCAAGGCGGATTTCATCTGTGTCAGATGACATGATCCTCAGCACATTGTCCATGCTTGATGTGATCATCACGCTGTCCGTCTGAACATCTATCCTGACTTCTGTCTCATCAGCGTAGGGGAGTTTTTCATTCACACATGTGGAAATCCAGAGAACTGCGAATATTATGATAAGGATTACTATCTTCGTTCTGGAATAGCGCATCATTTTTTCAGTTTTCCCTGTTGAACTTCTCGTCCCACTCCCTTTCCTTGTCGAACATCTCGTTTTCCATGGTCTCGACTTTCTTTCTCAGTTCTTCGTACTCTGCTTTCAGGTCTTCTGTCGACTTGCCTGTCTCTTCATAGTGTACGTCATCAGCGTTTTTGTAAATATGATCGTATCTGCCTGCTGTGTGTTTTCTCTCTCCCGCAGGTTCGTAGTAATCACTTTCCTGCCGGAGCGGCAGGAAGAGGGCGATGATCAGGTATATAATCGCACCGGGAAAGAATCCGGTGAAGAGAATCGTGAAGAAAACGATGAGCCTTACCGGCTCGGCCGGAAGATCCTTCCACTCGGCAAGGCCCGTTGCCACGCCGAAAATCTTACCCCTGGGGCTTCTCATCCATCTGTCAGTCATTTTGTTTTCTCTCCTTCCTTCCTGCTGTGCATTATAGTGTCGATATTGTCTATGCGCGTCCTGAGGTTCGAGATACCCTTCAGAAGCTCCTCTCTTTCCTCTTCTTCGCTGTGCGCATGAGTGCGTTTTGCTTCCATCTCATCCCATGATGGGATATCCCGGCTCCTGCGGGCCTTCCTGAGGTCTTTCTTTGAAAGCCTTGAGTAGGTCCCCGGTGCGATGCCGGCATCCATCTCGGCCATGCGGAGCTTGGTTTCAAGTTCCTTTTTCTTTAGGCCGTAGTAATTGTCCATTGCCGCAAGGATGATCACTGCCGCGGCAATTATCAGTGTGATAAGAACAGCGCTCATTCCTTCTTCCCCTTCTTGAGTTCCTCAAGTTCCCTTTCAATTTCCTCCATCTCCTCCATTGAACGGAAAGTTTCATCGGCAGAAGGGGATTTTCTGTTGAGCTCGCTTTGTGCATTCAGCCTGTCTATGCGGCTTTCCAGATTATCGAAGTGGATATCGGTATTGCGGTTCATTCCCCTGTTGAGCGCATCCGCCTCTTTCGCGGCCTTCTGCTTCTCCTGAAGCATTTTCAGCTTGCCTCTTGCCTGTGTGAGCTTTGCTTCCAGCTGACCGATCTCGTCGCGGCTTTCCTTTATCATGGCATCATAGCTGCCGAGATCAGACATGAGGGAGGAAAGAGTCTCGTTTTCCTTTCTCTTTTCGATCAGGGCCTCACGTGCAAGATCGTCCCTGTTTCTGTCGATTGCCATCCTGGCTCTGCTCTGCCAGCGGCTGACCAGTGCCTGCTGTTCGCTGATCTTCCTCTCAAGCCTTATTTTCTCCGCCATGCGTGCGGCACAGCTGCTTTTCAGTTCGATCAGCGTGTCTTCCATCTCCTGCATCATTAGCTTGAGCATCTTCTCCGGATCTTCAGCTTTATCCAGAAGTGCGTTTATGTTTGCATTGACAATATCCTTGAATCTGGAAAATACTCCCATATTTTCACCTCGCAAAAATTTTCACAAATATCTAAGCACAAAGCATGCCAAAAATACTAATGCCTTGTGTCTTAAGATTTTGTTCATGCTTTACGTTGTGTCATCAGTCTTTAATCTTGGTAAAAAAGCCCAATAGTGGTAATATTGACCTGTATGAGCGGTATACATGACAACCTCAAGATGGGAATAGGGGAAAGCGATGTCTTTCTCGATTTCCAGAATAAACTCTCACGTGTCGCGGCGGTTGACCGACCTGTGCTCATCATAGGAGAGAGGGGCAGCGGAAAGGAGCTTGCCGTACAGAGGATACATTACCTGTCGCCCAGGTGGCAGAAAAACCTGGTTGCAGTGAACTGTGCCGCTCTCCCGTCGTCTCTGATCGAATCGGAACTTTTCGGTTACGAGCAGGGGGCTTTCACCGGTGCTGTGAAAACACGCAAGGGACGTTTCGAGGAAGCAGAGGGCGGAACTCTTTTTCTTGACGAGATCGGCCTGATTCCCCTTGAGGTTCAGGAGAAGATCCTGAGAGTTGTCGAATACGGCACATATGAGAGAGTCGGCTCCTCCGTAACTCATGAGTGTGATGTGCGCATTGTGGGAGCGACCAATGCGGATCTTGTCGAACTGTGCAGGATGGGAAAATTCAAGGAAGACCTTCTGGACCGTCTTTCATTTGAAGTCCTTTTCCTTCCTCCTCTCCGTGAAAGAGGTGATGACATAATCATGCTTGCAACATACTTCGCATCAAAGATGGCAGATGAATGCGGAAGGAAGGAACTTCCTGTATTCTCACCTGAAGTTGTGGACAGTCTTTTTTCTTATTCGTGGCCCGGCAATGTCAGGGAGCTGAAGAATGTTGTCGAGCGGGCTGTGTACAGAAGCGAGGGGCCTCTCATAAGCGAAGTCGATTTCAACCCGTTCAGGAATCCTTTCAAGCCTGCAGTAAGTACTGAAAACAGGACAGAGGAAAAAGAAGAGCCGGAGACAGCACTGCCTGAAAACCGTCCTCCTGAAGCTGATGAGGAAAAGAAGGAAAGGGGAATGAAGCTTGAAAGCATGCCTCTTGAAGATTTCTCGCTTGCTCAGGAACAGCTTGATCTCATCTTCCTTTCACGTGCGCTTACCGCCGCATCAGGCAGCCAGAAGGAAGCTGCCCGTCTGCTAGGACTTACATATGACCAGTTCAGGGGGCTTTACAGGAAATACAGGCATCTGCTTGTGAGATGACAGCATTCTCATCGGTTAAAAAGAATCGGGCACTTTCAGATAATTCCCATGCATCCGCTTTTGCTGTTACAATTCCAGTCTGTAGGAGAAAACTATGGAAGATAACAATGTAAGGCCGGCATCTCTTGAGAGAATAGAGACAATCGAGGCTGCAAATGCTTTCATTGAAGAGCAGGTTGCATCTGTAAGGGAACAGGTAAAGGACGGACGTGTGCTTCTCGCTCTTTCAGGCGGGGTGGATTCATCTGTCGTTGCCGCACTGCTCATCAAGGCGATAGGACAGAATCTTGTTTGCGTGCATGTGAATCACGGACTATTGAGAAAAGGCGAAAGCGAACAGGTTGTCAGAGTCTTCAAGCATGAGATGAATGCAAACCTCATCTATGTCGATGCAGTTGACCGTTTCCTCGGAAAGCTTGAGGGTGTCGGCGATCCCGAGAAGAAGAGGCATATCATCGGAGAGGAATTCATCCGTGTGTTTGATGAGGAGGCAAGAAAGCTTGAGGGCATTTCATTCCTCGCACAGGGAACAATCTATCCCGACATTCTCGAAAGCAAGGACGGCGTGAAGGCTCACCACAATGTAGGCGGTCTTCCCGAAGATCTCAAATTCGAGCTTGTCGAGCCTGTGAAGTTCCTTTACAAGGATGAGGTCAGGGTTGTCGGCAAGGCGCTCGGCCTTCCTGACAGCATGGTTTACCGCCAGCCGTTCCCAGGTCCGGGTCTCGGAGTGAGATGTCTCGGTGCAATTACAAGAGACCGTCTTGAATGTGTCAGGGAGTCCGATGCGATCCTCAGGGAGGCGTTTGCCGCCAACGGTTTTGAAGGCAAGGTCTGGCAGTACTTCACGGCGGTACCTGATTTCAGGTCTGTCGGTGTCAAGGACGGCAAGAGATGTTTCGAGTATCCTGTAATCATCAGAGCTGTCAATACAAAGGATGCAATGACAGCAGTCGTACCAGAGATCCCGTTCTCACTTCTTACCCGCATCACCGACAGGATCCTGAAGGAGGTCAAAGGCGTTAACAGAGTTGTGTTTGATCTGTCGCCGAAACCTTGTGCCACAATCGAATGGGAATGATAATAATCGGTTTCAGAAGCTATAATAGGTTTTTATCTATAATATATAAAATTAGCTCTGCTTTTTCAGCAGAGCTTTAAGAAGCAATAATCTTACATTTGATGAAAATTCTCTAAAAAATTCAATTAAACTATGTAATCTATATGAGGAGATAAGTTATTTTTAATTATATTTTAAGTTAGTTTGAATCTTAGGGCAAGACTGGGTTATCCTTACACATGTTAGGGCATAAGCGTCTTGTCTTTCTGACCTATTAATCGACACTAAGTTGTTTAAGGTTTTCATTATCATTATTTGTCATTTTGTAAATTGGCTTTTATCCGGAGGACCCTTACATACAAACTCAGAATACATGTTAAATAACTGTTAATGGAAAATGTATTTATATCATAGATATTAAGTTCTAGATAGTTTTATCAAGCTGTATGGAATGTTATGATTCATACTTACTATACGGAGACTGTTGTATTTATGATTAGAACACATCTGAGTTGGGCAAGCTTTGAAGTGAAGTCTTCAGCAGATGGGCTGAGTAATGCATTTAGATTCGAATCGCTATGTCGGCAACTTTTCGTAAATAAATTTACAGAAAAAGAATCCCATCAGAGATTTCTTCAATCAGTTGTTAATAATCCAGGAATTGAAACAGAACCAATCTACGACGAGAAAAAAAAGACATGGATTGGATTTCAAGCGAAATACTTCTCCAAAAAGATTAGCTATAATGCAATCTTGGACTCATGTACAAAAGCTGTCACACACTACAAAGACAAACTGGATGAACTTGTTCTATTCTGCAACCTTCAACCTTATCCATCAGCTAAGACATATAAAGCTACGAAAGATCTTCTAAAATCTAATGGCATAACGCTGACTCTCATTGCAGGAGATACGATTTTTGATCTTGTAAGGGAATACGATAATCTAAAAGAGTATTACTTCGGGCAACCCCTTATGTCGGATGAATGGATTCGGGAACACGATGAGTGTATGGTAAAATTACTTGGGGATCGTTTCGAAGCAGGATTCAACGTCAGCACAGAATCTGAAGTACTGCTGTCGTTGTTCTCCTTGGATAGCAATGCGTTGGAGTATGTCAATAAAAAGAAGAAAGCAATTCAAAACGAAATCGACTCGATATATTGGAAGCATCCATTGCATCGAAAATATCTCATCAGATTATATAAGGCTGTTGAAAAGCTTTCTGATGTTTATGCAAATAATATTTCTGATGCCTTCGAATGGTATGAATTAGTCAGGCAGGAAGTCATAGTAGATATAAACGAAATTATGTCAGAGAAGTCTGAGCTTGAACAAAAAAATAAAGATTTGTTAGATAAGAACAAGGATGATGCATCAGACCGAAATTGGTACCAGGAATACGACGGGCTATACGATGCAATCAAAAATCTTGAAGAACTTGTCCAGTTACCGGAGCTCCTTCGCTTTTCAGATAATGAGAAGAGTTTGATAACAGGTAAAGTCCTCGCCGTTTCAGGAGAAGCTGGAACCGGGAAATCACATTTGTTCGCACATGAAACGAAGGTCCTTTTGGAAGAAGGACGGAGTCCATTGTTTCTTTTTGCTGGAATGTATTCATCGAATAACCCTATAAAAAAACAGATAATGGAAAACTGCGGGCTTAATTTTACCTTCAATGAATTAATCAGTATTCTTGAAATGAAAGGTGTTGAAAAGCGCAGCCCGATAATGCTTTTCATTGATGCACTCAATGAGACTACAGACAGAAGCCTTTGGGAGATGCAGCTGCCTGCGATAGTATCGCAGATTGAGAAATGTTCGTTCGTTAGACTTGCATTCTCCTTCAGACCTGAATACAGAGAAGAGATTCTTAGCGAGAACATACGCAAAAGCATAAAAGACGGAGAAATCTGTCACTTTGAGCATGCCGGATTCAAAGACATTTCAATTAAAGCAGCAAGAGATTTCTTTAATTATTATAATATATCATTTGGGCTATACGAGTTTTTCCAGACAAATATGGACAATCCGCTCTTTCTAAAGCTGTACTGCAAGACTTATGAAGGAGATGAGGTTTCCTTACCTGACCTTTATGACAGGCTCATATACAGAGCAAGTGAAAACATATGGAAGAATATGTCACATCATCTTTATACTCTAGGGTATTCCAAGTCGGATAACATTTTGCAACCACTGATATATGAACTCGTGAAATGGTTTGCATCCCACTCAAAGAGAAGCATTTCCAAAAAAGAGATACTTGCTCTGAACTATTGGCAGGAATATAGAGTAACCCCATTGCCCTTTCTCAAGAAAGTCATTGAAGAGGGAATTCTCATTACATTTCCTGGCAAGAAGGAAGACGAAACCGAAGATTATTACAGCTTCACATTTGACCAGATGAATGATTACTTCCTTGCAAAGGCAATCGTGATGTCTTCGCAATCAGAAGAAGAGATTAGGTCTAAAATATTAAATGATATTTTGTTAATCCGAGATAGAGTCATCAACCTAATATCATGCGACCTGTTCATCAATATCTGTGCGCTTTATGCAGAAAAATACGGCAAAGAATGTATTGATATTCTTGATAATGTAGACGATTCAAACAAAGGTTATATCATCAACCGATATATACTCTCTTTCAAATGGAGACGGAAGGAGACAATCAGAAAGGATGAGTTCTTGTATTTGTTGCGGAAATATCAGCCTTTGTGCAGTACAGTATATGATGTACTCATCCATAACAGTGTAAAATACAAACATCCTCTCAATGCAGAATTCCTTCATTCCTTGCTGTATTCTCTTCCTCTAAATAAGAGGGATCATATATGGACTTCGGTGATAAACTTGCTTGAAGAAATAAGTCCAAGAGCCTTGAATCTCATCGAACTGTATGATTCAGGAGATAAGCTGAATGGCATGGGAAGAGACCAGGCAAGGTTACTTCTTGTATTGTTGAGCTGGTTTCTTACTGCAACGAATCGAGAACTAAGGGATCGGGCATCAAAAGCGATGATTGAGATCCTCAAAATCGATTTCAATCTCTGCCTACCTATCCTGAAAAAGTTCGAAAGTGTCAACGACCCATATATCATACAGAGACTCTATGGCATTATCTTTGGCGCATGTAGTAAGCGTATAGAACCACATACCCAGGAGTTCCAGGAACTAGCAGAATATATTTATATTACCATATTCTCAAAAGATGAGGTATACCCAGATATATTATTAAGAGATTACGCTCGACTCACGATAGAGCTCTTCCTGACAGATAATCCGGAATACTCCGGACCTATAGACAAGACCAGAATATCTCCGCCTTATCGTTCGGCACCGATTCCTAAAATTGGTGAGGATTTCTCTAAAAACAGTTTTTCAGAGGAACACTATGGCTCATCACTTATCAAAAGTTCAATGGATTTGGAAGAATTTGGATGGTATGGAGATTTTGGAAGATACGTATTTGAGCGAGCGCTTAAGCGGTTTGATGTCGATATCCTCAACTTGTATAATTATGCTATTGTATTCATTCGCGACGAATTGGAATATAAAGATTCGCTATTCAATGATATCGATAGGAAGATAAACCAGAAAACACCTCTTAGTTCAAGGCTATCAAAGTGTGTTGAGAGAATAGGCAAGAAGTATCAGTGGATTGCATTCTATAACATTCTTGCTAGGGTTGCTGACAATTGTCCGATGATCAGTTCAGGACTCTTGGATTACAAAAGGAATGATTCAAAATATGAAGGTCCATGGGATCCATATGTAAGGGATTTTGATCCGACGCTCAATGAACATTTCCTTGCGAGTACAGATACCCCATTATTTGATGAGCTGGAGAATTACTTCAAGCAATCTCAAGTTGACAGTTTCAACAATGATATTTCTAATCAGGAATGGCTGGAAACACCAAGGTTCTTCTTGGAGAAACTAGGTGACAATCTCATACAGAAAGATGAAAATGGATTTTACTGGGTCATACTGGATGGATACTTCAAGCCAGGTCATGATAGTCATATCCAGAATGTGTATACTCAATGGGCTTTGTTACACGCCTTTTTCATCCCGAGTAAAGCTTTCTCTTTTCTATCAAAAGACTCCAATTGGAAAAGGAGTTTTCCTTGGAATATTCTGCAACGATATGAGAGCTATACACTCTTCAATAGGGAGTATCCGTGGTCCCTCTCATGCAATGAGCTAAGAGAAAGAGAACAAGAAAGTGAATTATTTATCTTGGAAGCAGCTAATGGCCAGAAGAGACAAATAGAGTTTAAAGGATTTCTTCATGCAACAGACAAATTCTCTTGGGAAGAAGAATATGATTACTCCAAGAAAGAAAGGATAGATTGGAGAATGCCATGTACTGAATTGGTTAAAGAACTTGAATTGTATCGTAAAGAATGTGATAGTACATTCTACGACAAAGAGAACAGGCTTGCTGCATTCGATTTGCGCTTTACACATAATTGTGAAGCGGTTGCATTACGTCAGGATTTGCTGGATGAATTCCTGAAAAAAACAGAAATGAAATTGGTCTGGTTCATCCAAGCAGAAAAATGTATTCAGAACGAAGAGACCTATATCAATAAGGCGTATAAGGAAATGATTGGATTCTATCATTATAATAGGAAAAAAATCTCAGGAGAGATGGGTTTCTTTGAACAATAGGTAGTTGATATGCACCCATAAAGGGGTAACACATGAAGAAGTAGTTCACTGCATTGTATGTTACTTAGACGAGTGGCAGAGGCATAATGGAAGAATAGATATGAACGATCATGTTTTCAAAACAAAATTCATTCTATTCTAAATTTGACAGATTGACTGTGTGTGAACTATAGTATACACTATAAGCATGAAAGAAGTCTTACAAACTGAGCGGTTTGCAAAGTGGTTTAGAAAGTTGAAGGATAACTCAGCTAAGGTTGCAATAGCGCGCAGGATTGAAAGGCTGGAGCAAGGTAATTTCGGAGATTCGAAGTTCGTTGGTGATAAGGTTTTTGAGCTTCGGATTGATGTAGGGAAGGGATACCGCGTGTATTTCATGGACCGCAGTTCAGAGATCATCATTCTCCTGGTCGGTGGAGATAAAAAGACACAGAGTGATGATATAAAGACAGCAAAGAAACTTGCTAAGGAGTGTGAAGATGGAGAAACTGACTAAATTTGATGCAGCTGAATATCTTGATACTGATGAGCTTCAGACTCTTTATCTTGATGAGGTAGCAAAGGAGAAGGATCCTTCTGCTCTCATTAAAGCGATAGATACAGTAGCAAGAGCAAAAGGTATGACAAAGACAGCAAAGGAAGCGGGGATTTCCAGAGAAGGACTTTATAAGGCACTCTCTCCGAATGGTAATCCCTCTTTTGCTACAGTATGTAAGATACTGAATGCAATAGGTTACACTCTCGTGCCTACTCGTCTCCCCAATAAGGGTGAAGCTTAATGTCTGACCCAGATTTGGCACCAGTAATTCCTGAACCATCTGATGCTTGTGAGATGAATGAGATATATAGTGTTTATTTGAGATTCTATGACACCATAGATAGTGTATGAGACAATGAAATTATTGAGTGGGAATGATTTAAATTTATATATAATGAGAAAATCGTTGTAATACAATGACTTGTATGAGAGTGTAATTCATTTTTTATGGACATTCTCTCTTAGCTAGTCAAAAGAAGGAAAATAATCTGCAGCTGAGGTAGCAGACTGCTGCCTTTCACTTACAGTCTCGATGGCTGT
>CASFTW010000031.1 GCA_949297785.1 uncultured Spirochaetales bacterium | reverse complement strand
TGTTCCTGTTCCCAAGCCTGCTCCGAAGAGGAGGGGCAGACCTCCAAAGAGGAAGGTTGAGGATTAGACTATAGTCCCGCAAATTGAGGTTTCTTTATTCAATTTTGTAAAAAATACCTCCTTGACCGAATCTGTGATGAATTATTATTATGAAAAATAATATGACTTTGGGAGGTTAATATGACATTGTTGTATATCTTCCTTAGTTGTTTTGCAGGCATCGCCATCGGCTATACCGGCAGATGGATTTGGGCCAAGTTCAAGCTTTCTTCTATCGAACAGAAGGCTGTCCGGTTGGATAAGGAAGCTGTAGCCGAAGCTGAATCTCATGCACGTGAGATTGAGCTTGAAGCCCGCGACAGGATTTTGAAGGAAACCCAGCAAAGCGAGCGGGAGGCCAGGGAAAGAAGATCAGAACTGCAGAAGACAGAACGCCGGCTGCTGCAGAAAGAAGAGAATCTGGAACACAAGCAGAACGAGCTTGATGCGATAAAGAAGCAACTAGGTGAAAGGGATGAGGCTGTTACCAGCAAGGAAAAGGAACTGGAGAAAAAAGAAGCAGGCCTTATCAGTGAATTGGAAAAGATCGCAGGCATGAGCCAGGAAGAGGCAAAGTCTGTGATTATCGAGCAGATGCAGCAGAAGGCCCGTCATGACGGACAGGTCTACATCAACAAGATTGAAAGCGAGACAAAGCTTTCTGCTGACAAGGTTGCCCGCGATATAATCGTGGAATCAATCCAGCGTCTTGCGACAGAAGTCAGCGGAGAAGTCACCACGGCTTCGGTCTCACTTCCTTCTGATGAGATGAAAGGCAGGATCATCGGGCGTGAGGGACGCAATATCCGTACCCTGGAGACGCTCACAGGTGTTGATATCATTATTGATGATACGCCTGAGGCGGTCGTTATCTCATGTTTTGACCCTGTGAGAAAGGAAATCGCGCGTGTTGCCCTTGAGCGTCTTGTTCAGGACGGACGCATTCATCCGGCTCGCATCGAGGAAATGGTGAACAAGGTCAGCAGGGAAGTCGGCCGCATCATCGTTGATGAAGGCGAGAAGGTGGCTTTCGACCTCGGTATCCATAATATGGGGCCTGAACTGATCAGGGCTCTCGGACGTCTCTATTTCAGGACCAGCTATGGTCAGAATGTGCTTTTCCATTCCAAGGAAGTCGCAATACTTGCAGGCATGATTGCAAGTGAAGTCGGCGCGAACAGCGAAATCGCGATGCGCGGCGGTCTTCTTCACGATATCGGAAAAGGTGCCGAGACCGAAAGTGAGATCAACCATGCTGAAATGGGTGCGGATCTTGTCAAGAGACTCGGTGAGGATCCCAGAGTTGTCAATGCAGTGCATGCTCATCACGGCGATGTTGAACCGATATGTGTTGAATCCATCATCGTACAGATTGCAGATGCCATTTCCGCCGCGCGTCCGGGTGCGAGAAGGGAAAGTCTTGACAACTATATCAAGCGTCTTGAAAACCTTGAAGGAATTGCAAAGAGCTTTGACGGCGTTGATAATGCCTTTGCTATTCAGGCGGGACGTGAGCTCAGAATCATGGTGAACAACAATACTGTTTCTGATGAGGATGCCAAAGATATTGCGAAGGGTATTGCCGGCAGAATTGAAGCCGAGCTCCGTTATCCGGGCAAGATCAAGGTTACGATCATCAGGGAAACCAGAGTTGTGGAGTACGCAAAATAGTGGCTGACGTTAAAGTTCTCATGATCGGAGACGTAAGCGGGGATGCAGGGATGGGAGCGCTTTTCCTGTCCCTCCCGTCTTTAATAAGGAAAACTCATGCGGATTTTGTCGTGGTCAACGGCGAGAATGCCGCAGGAGGATTCGGCCTTTCCGTCTCTGACTGGGAGAAAATAAGAACATATGGAGCCGATGTAGTCACATCAGGCAATCATATCTGGCAGAAATACGAGATATATCCGCTTCTCGACAGTGAACCTTGCCTTCTGCGCCCTGTCAATTATCCGAAATCGGTGCCGGGACACGGCTATGTCGTGCTTGAGAAAAACGGTGTCAGATGGGCTGTAATAAACGCACAGGGCAGAGTGGATCTTGTCATTGCGGACTGTCCGTTCACTGCAGTCAGGGAAACTGCCGAGAAACTCAGGAAACAGGGCTGCATTGTTCTTGTCGATTTCCATGCGGAGAATGCTCAGGAAAAGGAAGCGATGGGCTTCTATCTTGATGGAATCGCAAGTGCTGTGGTCGGTACTCATACGCATGTCCAGACAATGGATGAGAAAATACTTCCAGGCGGTACTGCTTATATCACGGATCTCGGCATGACCGGTGTGCAGAATCAGATCATAGGATCAAAAAGCGAGGTTGCCATCAGGCGCCAGCTTACGCAGGTTCCGTATAAGAGTGAAATCTGTGACGGCTCTGGTGAAATAAAGGGGGTCATCATTACAATTGATCCGTCAACCGGCACTGCTTGTGCTATTGAGAGAATCTAGTTTCTCTCCGTCTATCAGGAATTCAACTTCCTCAATATCATCAAAGAGCATCAGTGTGTCCTCAATCTGATCAAATGCCGTATAGTCTGTCAGCGCCGGGCTGTCCAGTATTTCACTGCTGAGGTCTACGTAGCATATGCCATTGCTGCATGTCAGCCCGATAAGATCTGTTTGCGGATTCACAAGATTCACGGCTCCCAGTGCATAGGCATCATATGCATATTCATTTATAAGGGCTTCCACTGTGTCGTGGTAAATATCGCTACCGTGGCGCTCGGCACGGAGACTTGTCATTACGGTTGAACCGTCAAAAAAAGGATAGATCAGCTCGACATTCCGTGTCTCAAGAATCAGTTCTTCTTCATTCATTTCCTGAATGAGCGGCATGATTCCGCTCTCCTCAACGGCAGCTGCTATTCTGTCCCTGAAAAAAAGAAAGCAGAAGAAACTCCACAGAATCCATATGATGAAGATGACGGAATAGATTACGAGGCTCCTTGTTCCCGAGCTCTCTTCTTCCTCGCTTTGAATGTCCAGTCCTTCTTTCTGTATGAAGCTGTCATCGTCTTCGATCATATTGTGGATTGTAGCAGGAAAAATGAGACTTTACCACAGATGGAGAGGGATAGTATTATTAAGCTATGCAAGTATTACAAGGAAAAAGCATCTTCACCGGTTATGTGTGTCTGAAGGCATTGTCCATAAGACATGACAGGCCTGTATTCTCGCATGAGAAGTGCAAAACCGATGAAGAATGCGAAGCCGAGCTTGCATCTTTCCGTAACGCCTGTGCCGAGGTCGTTGCAACGCTTCATCAGCTCATGGACAAGGCCTGCGGAGATGAGGAAGTTTCCATACTCGAGGCCCAGAGTTTTATGGTTCAGGATCCGGAATTCCATAGGGAGATTGCCCATCTGATTTCCGCCGGCCGTTATAAGGCTGCCCCTGCCGTGGAAATTGCAGCGCAGAATTTCATCAATGTCCTTTCTTCTGCCGGAACGTCTGCTTCAAGGGAGAATGTAAGCGATATCCAGGACATAGCTGTAAGAATCATTTCCGCCCTTACGAAAGAAAGCCTTCTGAGAGTCAGACTTGAGGAGAAATCAGTCCTCGTCGCAGATACCATCCTTCCAAGCGAGCTTATGTCACTTAACAAGGAATACATTGCTGCTGTCTGTCTTGACGGAGGCGGACAGGCTTCACATGTGGCAATCCTTGCCCGTGCCATGAACATTCCCTGCATAATGGGCCTCAAAGATGCCAGCAGTCTTGTGCGGACCGGCAGTCTTGTTGCGCTTGATGCATACACCGGCACTCTGTACATTGACCCGGATGATGAGACAATAGAGCGTATAAACGTATTGCGGGAACGTTCCCTTGCGGAGGAGAAAGAACTCAGCGAGGATGCCGTTCTTCCCGCAATAACGAAGGACGGCAGGAGAATATATCTTGAATGCAATATAGAAGGTCTTGATTTCGTACAGCCGAGCCTCAGGAACGGAGCTGAAGGTGTCGGCCTTTTCAGGACTGAGTTCCTGCTTATGGAGGAAGGCAAGACATACAGTGAAGATGAGCAGACTGCCGTTTACAGCCGCCTTGCCCGCAGATTCAGAAACCGCGGACCTGTCACAATCCGCACCTATGACATGGGAGGGGATAAAATCATAAAGGATATGAAGAGTGATGAGGATAATCCCGTACTTGGCTGGAGAGCCGTACGCTTCTGCATGAGTGAGAAGGATATCTTCCGCACCCAGCTCAGGGCAATACTCCGCTCTTCCACAAGCGGCAGGCTGCAGATAATGTTCCCGATGATTTCCGGCAGCGATGAACTTGACTCCGTCCTTGATTTCTTCGAGGAAGTCAAGGAAGAGTGCAGAAAGGAAGGCATTGCATTTGACGAGGACATGAAGGTGGGAACGATGATAGAAGTTCCTTCTGCCGCAATTACGAGTGATATCCTTGCACGCAAGGTTGATTTCTTCTCTGTCGGAACCAATGACCTTACCCAGTACACCATCGCGGTTGACAGGGGAAATGAGAAAATAAGCTACCTGTATAATGAGTATCATATTGCATTGCTGCGTCTCCTCCGCCTGACGGCTGAAAATGCACACAGAGAGGGAATCGGTCTTGCGATCTGCGGAGAAATGGCCGGCAATCCTCTTTATATCCCTCTTGTGATAGGGCTTGGCTACGATACGCTCAGCATGAATCCCGCGAGTCTGCTTAATGCCCGTAAACTCATAAGGAGCATAAATTATTCCGATTGTCTGACACTTGCAAAAGAGGCAGGTAATATGACAAGCTGTCGTGACATAGAAAAATTACTGGAGAAGTTTCATGCAGAAATTGGAGATACAGAATAAAGCCGATATTGATACCGCGCTTCCTCTCATCAGCATAATAGGGCGTCCGAATGTGGGCAAATCCACGCTTTTCAACCGCCTGATAGGCAGAAGAAGGGCAATAACAGATCCGACTCCCGGTGTCACACGGGACCCCATACCGGAGCGCTGGCTGCTTGGAAATCATCCTGTCACGCTTGTTGACAGCGGTGGAATCAAAATCGAGAAAGACAGCATGGATTCCCTTGTCGCGCAGAAAAGCCTTTCCCTGCTGGACCAGAGCGACTGCATTATCTTCATGATGGACTGCAGTGAAGTCACAGGGGAAGACCAGATGCTTCTGAAAACCCTGCGTCCGTATACGGATAAGCTCGTGCTTGTCGTGAACAAGATAGATGATGTTTCAAGAGAGGATTTCATCTGGAATTTCTATAATTTCGGTTATCAGCGTATCGTCGGGATTTCGGCAGAACACGGGCTGGGGATTGAGGAGCTTGAGGATACTCTGCTCGGCATGCTCAGCCTTGAACGTGCGGATGAGGCTCCACAGGAGAATGAGAGTGTGAAAATCGCCATTCTCGGTAAGCCAAATACAGGAAAAAGCACTCTTACAAACCTTCTTACGGGACGCAGCGTTTCCATAGTGAGCGATATCGCCGGCACAACCCGTGATGTCATGAGGGGCACCTTCACATACAAGGGAACTGACTACACCGTGCTTGATACTGCCGGCATCAGAAGAAAGAGCAAGGTTGAGGAGGATGTGGAATATTACTCTGTCAACAGGGCTATAAAAACAATAGACGAAGCCGATATAGTATTCCTCATGGTCGATGTGAAGGAAGGCCTTTCGGAACAGGACAAGAAGATTGCCGCCCTTATCGTACGTCGCGGCAAAGGCGTGATCATCTGCCTGAACAAAATCGATCTTCTCAAGGGCGTGGGCAATGAACTTGAAGCCATAAAGGACAGAGTCCGCTTCCTTTTCCCCGTGCTTAATTTCGCTCCGATCGTTCCCGTATGTGCACTTAACGGAGATGAGGTCGGAACACTTCTCGATACCGCATGGGTCGTCTGGAGACAGCTCAACAAAAGAGTTGACACGTCTTGCCTGAATGAACATCTGAAGGAATGGGGAGATGAGTATCAGCCTCCGCGCGGTGCACAGGGCCATTATAAAGTTCTTTATGCCACTCAGGTGTCCGTCACCCCGGTGCGGTTTCTGCTTTTCGTAAACAGAATCAAGGATTTCCCCGAAACTTATATAAGCTATCTGAAAAACTGCATGAGAAAGGATCTCGGTCTTCCGTATATCCCAATCGAGATATCCCTCAGGGAAAGGAGGCGAAATCCTTCCCTGAATGAAAAAGGACCGCAGAAAAGCGAAATTGAAATAGATAATGTGATAAAAAAGAGCACATCTTCAAAGGCGAAGGCGAAAGGTATCAGCAGAAAACCCGGAGGCAGGGCCAGACTTGGCAAACAGAGGGAAAGAGCCGAGAAGATCGTGAGAAACATGAAGCAGAAAAAGAAGGCGCACTGATGGGTTATCTCAGGGAACACGGCATAAAGGCCGTATGCTTTGACATAGACGGAACATTTTATCCGAAATGGCAGACTGATATCTATCTTCTTCGCTGTGCGCTTTCTCATCCTGTCTTTTCCATGCGTTACAATTCGATGAGACAGAAGATGAGAAAGGAGGATGCGCTTGAGGCGGGACCTCTTCTCAGCCTGAGGGAATTCAGGGCAAAGGAGCTCCGGCTTTCCGGTATGAAGCTTGACCTTGACAGCTATATCAGAAAATATGAGAAATACCTGCTTGAGCCGTGGCAGAGGAGCTACGGCATGTTGACGCCTTTCGATCATGTCAGACAGTCTGTCTCCAGACTCAGGGACTGCGGTTATATAACTGCCGCATTGTCTGACTTCCCTCTGGAGGGAAAGCTTGAGGCCCTGGGACTTGACGGCCTTTTCGATTATACGGCCTCGACAGAAGACTCGGGATACCTCAAGCCGAATGCCAGGCCTTTCATCGAAATGCTCAGGGAGCTTGATCTTAATGCCGACGAGACGCTTTATGCCGGTGACAGCTACAGCAAGGATGTCATAGGAGCCTCAAATGCCGGAATGCATACCCTCCTTATACGTAAAGATGCCGTAAAAAAAGAAAAGTACCCTCTTGCTGATTTGCTATTAACGAGCTGGCAATCATTTGATAGAATCATCATTGATTGAAGGTGTAGGAGTTCTTTGAGTTATGATTGTTTACATTGTACCGGTTGCACTGTTTGTTGTCACGTTGATTATAATACTGGCCTTCAGGGCGGAAGACAAGAAAAGCCGGAGTCTGCAGACCGTCAAGGAAAAGATTTCCATGTTCAGGACGGAAAGCCAGCAGACAATGGCAAGGATAAACGAGACATCGAAAGATGCAAGCGAAAGAGTCGAGGCGAAAAAGAAAGAAGTGATGGATCTCATCGCCTCCCTTGATTCAAGTCTTAGTAATCTTGCAAACCATAAAAACGATCTTGTATCGCTTGAGTCCATCTGCCGGTCTTACGAGGTTGCGCTGGACAAGCTCAGGGTGCAGACCGAACACGCGGAAGACAGAATACGTACTGTGCAGGCCCAGGTGGAGAAGGCCCAGCAGGTGAATGACCTCATCGAGTCTTTCCGTGTTGAGGCCAGGGCTGTTGAGCAGAATCTCGGTTCCATCGCCGACGGATGCAGAAGTCTTGAGGAACAGACGAGTGCGAATCTCAAGGCTATTGCCGACTCTCATCAGGCAGATGCTGACGGGATGCTGTCCCGCTTTTCATCCGCGCTTGAGAGCAGCAGACAGGATTTCAACGCCTTTGTTTCTGAACTTCAGAATGAGCTTGACGCCAGCCGCAGTGATTTCAAGTCATATGTAAGTGCTTCGCTGCAGGAACTTGAAGACAAGAAGGATGAGGTTGAGAATCAGAGCAATGAAGCCGTCTCCCGCATTGAAAGCGAGAAAGACAGCCTTTCCTCTCTTTTTGCACAGAATGAGGACAGGCTTTCAAACATAAAAGAAGAGCTTGAGAACTACAGAAGTGAAGTCGGCAGCGCGCTTGAGTCTGACAGAAGTGCGTTTGAAGGGGACAGGGACCGGATAAGCAATGAATTCAAGGCTTCCTGCGAAAGCCTGAAGGCGGAACTCGATCAGCACTTCAGTGAGATCAGGGATAATGCCGATTCCCAGATAGCCGCTCTTAATGATGAGGCTGCCAGGATCATGGCATCAATAGATGAATCAAGCAGCAGGACCAGTTCCGATCTTGCATCTTCTGCTGCCGTTCTCAAGGCTGAACTTGAGAATGTCCGTCTCCGTGTCGAGGCTTACAGAGGAGAAGTGGAGAAGGGTGTTGAAGAGCAGAAGATTTCCATTGAAGAGGAAAAGAAGAGTGTGCAGAGTGAAATTGAGTCTCTTTTCAGCACTCTCAAGCATGATCTTGAGACGGAAGAGGAAGCTTTCAGAACTTCCCTTGATGAAAACAAGGCATCATTTGACGGGAATCTGGACAAGCGCAGAAGTGAGCTTGATGCTTTCATGCAGAGTTTGAAGGAAGCCCTTGTTTCACTTGATGGCAGAAAAGCTGAGATCGAGACACAGGCGCAGGCTCTCAAGAGCGGCAGTGACAGTGTATATGGTGAATTCCAGGCAAAAGTGAAGGAACTTGCCAGTGCAAGCGAATCAAGCCTTTCTTCTTCCCTGATCGAAGCGGAAAACAACCTCACAAAGCTTTCATCCGAGCTCAGTCTCAAATTCGAGTCTGCAAGCCGCACTGTCTTCAGCGAAATTGATGAAGCGAGAAGACAGTTTGAGCAGAGCCATGCGAAACAGAAGTCTCTCATACAGAGCGAGGAAGAGAATTATGTCGACAAGTGCCGTGAGGATCTCAGGACTGCCATGGACAGTGAAGTCAGCCGTGTGAGTGCCATCTTTGACTCAATGGTCCAGACTTCAACAGAACAGCTTGGCAATTTCACAAGAAAGCTGACAGAGATCAAGGAGGCTGTCTCAATGCTCAATCAGGGTATGAGTGAGAGTCTTTCCCGCACAGGCGAGAAGATCAGTCAGATCCAGTCCCGTCTTACGAATTCCGAGGCCAGCCTCAGCGAGACTCAGAATAAAGTCACCGTTGCCAAGGAAGAGCTTTTCAATCTGCAGAAGGAACATAAGAGCCTCACAGATGAGGTTACCAGGGCCCGCAAGGAACTTGACAGTCTCCGCCTGCAGGCCCAGAATGCGAAACGCGAGAGACAGGATGAGGAAGCCCGTCTCGTGAAGCTTCAGCTTGAGACTTCAAAGCGTAATTCTGAAAAACCTGCTCCTGCAGTGCAGAAGAATATTCCGGAAGATGAATACATGGGAGATGAGGAGGAGATTCCTCTGGATGATGAGTGAGAAAATGAAGTTGGGGCTGTAATTTTGCAGCCTCTTTTCTTTCAGCTACTTGACCCTCAGTAAAACTATTATTATGTTACATTTGCACCTGAAAATGATATCGGGCTGCACATGCTCCCTGATACAGGAGAGTTTTTTTATGAGCAGGAAAAAGAATAAGAAACCTACTGGTGGTACGACTATGGAAAAAGACAAGGAAGAGATCCGCGAGGAAGTGGTTGCCGAGACAATGGAAGATGAAGCTTCCGCTCCTGCAGGAGATGAGAAAAAAGAAGAGCCGGCAACTGACAAGGCGGCAGAGGCCTGTGACAGGCTTGAAGCAGAAAACAGGGAACTGAGGGAAGAGATTGCATCTCTCAAGGACAAGCTTATCCGCAATGCTGCCGATACAGAGAACTACAAGAAACGTCTGCAGCGTGATAAGGAAGATGCGGTGCGCTATGCCAATACGGCTCTCGTAAAGGATCTCATCGGGCCTCTTGATGATTTCTCAAGAGCGCTTGACGCAGCAGAACAGAGCAGTAATTTTGATGCCCTGAAAGAAGGTGTCAGAATGATTGAGGGCCGTCTCTATACGATTCTCAAGACCAACTGGGGCCTTGAGGTGATCGATGAGAACAATGTCCCGTTCAATCCCGATGAGCATGAGGCCTGCCTTATGGAAGAGGTTGACGGCCTTGATGAAGACACTGTCACGATGATGCTTCAGAAGGGTTACAAGCTCAACGGCAGAGTCATCAGACCGGCGAAGGTGAAAGTAGGCAAACCAAAGAGTTGACGATTGCATCAGGCTTTATTAAATTAGCTTGCGGAATCGGGAAAAGATTTAATTTTGAGATAAAGAGAGGATTATAAATATGGGAAAGATTATTGGAATCGACCTCGGCACAACCAACAGCTGTGTTGCTGTAATGGAAGGCAATGAACCGAAGGTTATTACAAATGCTGAAGGAGACAGGACAACTCCGTCAGTTGTAGGTTACAAGAGTGAGACAGAGCGTGTTGTTGGCCGTCCTGCAAAGAACCAGATGGTCACAAACCCTGAGAACACAGTATATTCAATCAAGAGATTCATGGGCCGCAAGTACCATGAAGTCACTGAAGAGATCAAGCTTACACCGTACAAGGTTGTATGCGGAGCGAATGACGAGATCAAGGTCGACATCCGCGGCAAGCTTCTCTCACCGCAGGAGATTTCAGCTGAAGTCCTCATGAAAATGAAGAAGACAGCTGAGGATTATCTCGGCGAGCCGGTTACGGAAGCTGTCATTACGGTACCTGCCTACTTCAATGATGCTCAGAGACAGGCAACAAAGGATGCCGGCAGAATCGCAGGCCTTGAAGTGAAGAGAATCGTGAACGAACCGACTGCAGCTGCTCTTGCATACGGATTCGGCAAAGATACTTCAAAGGATGAGATCATCGCAGTATATGACCTTGGCGGCGGTACATTCGATATTTCCATCCTTGAGCTCGGAGACGGTGTCTTTGAGGTAAAGAGCACAAACGGTGATACCCACCTCGGCGGTGACAACATCGACCAGATGCTTATCAACTGGATGGCTGACAGCTTCAAGGGCGAGACAGGAATTGACCTTACAAAGGACAAGATGGCTCTCCAGAGACTGAAGGAAGCTGCGGAGAATGCAAAGATCGCTCTTTCTTCTTCACAGAACACAGATATCAACCTGCCGTTCATCGCTGCTGATGCAACAGGTCCGAAAAACCTGCAGATGTCACTTTCACGTGCTAAGTTCGAACAGATGATCGCTCCGATCATTGAGAAGACAAAGACTCCTTGTGTAAATGCTCTCAGGGATGCCGGAATCACTGCAGATGACATTGACGAGGTTATCCTTGTCGGCGGTTCGACAAGAATTCCTGCTGTCCAGGAGCTTGTAAAGCAGCTCTTCAAGAAGGAACCGCACAAGGGTGTGAACCCGGATGAGGTTGTTGCTGTCGGTGCTGCAATTCAGGGCGGTATCCTCAAGGGAGATGTCAAGGATGTCCTGCTTCTCGATGTCACACCACTTTCACTCGGTATCGAGACTCTCGGCGGCGTGAACACCAAGCTCATTGAGAGGAACACGACAATTCCTACAAAGAAGAGCCAGATCTTCTCAACTGCAGCAGACGGCCAGACAGCTGTTTCCATTCACGTCCTTCAGGGTGAAAGAGAGCTTGCAAGCCAGAACAGGACACTCGGCAAGTTCGACCTTGTCGGAATCCCTGCCGCACCAAGAGGCGTTCCTCAGATTGAGGTCACCTTCGATATCGATGCGAACGGCATCGTACACGTAAGTGCAAAGGATCTCGGCACGGGCAAGGAGCAGAAGATCAGGATCGAATCTTCTTCCGGTCTTTCTGAATCCGAGATTGAAAAGATGGTCAAGGATGCAGAGGCACATCAGGCAGAAGACAAGAAGCTCAGGGAGACTATCGAGGCCAAGAACAATGCAGAGAGTGTTGTGTATGCAACTGAAAAGGCTTTGAAGGATTACGGCGATAAGGTATCTGAAAGCGAGAAGAGCAAGATTGAGGCTGCTCTCAAGGAGCTCAAGGATACTCTTGCTGATTCCAATGCTTCTGCAGAGGAGCTGAAAGCCAAGACAGATGCTGTACAGCAGGCTTCCATGGAACTTGGTCAGAAGGTATATGAGGCTGCACAGGCCCAGCAGCAGGCTGGTGCTTCTTCCGCAGCCGGAAACACTGCTGATGCAGGTGCTTCTTCTTCCGGCAATGCAGGTGATGATGCCGTAGATGCGGACTTTGAAGAAGTCAAGTAAGCATAAGCTCAATCGGGAGACAAGCATGCCGGGTTATACTATCCGGCATGTTTTGTAAGGGGTAATAAATGGCAAAACGTGATTATTATGAGGTGCTCGGGGTAGGAAAGAACGCAACAGAGGAGGAAATAAAGAAAGCCTACCGTAAAATTGCAATGGCCAACCATCCTGACACCCATCCAAATGATAAAGATGCTGAAGAGCGTTTCAAGGAGGCCAGCGAGGCTTACGAGGTCCTCTCCGACAAGACCAAGAGACAGAACTATGATCAGTTCGGTTTTGCCGGTGTTGAGGGAGGAGCCGGAAACTACTCCAACGTCTACAGGGATTTCTCCGATCTCTTCTCCGGCGGCGGATTCGGCGGTTTCAGCGATATCTTCGATTCATTCTTCGGAGGCGGCTCATCCCGCGCCCGTTCCCGTTCTTCCGCCAATGTCGTGCGCGGCTCATCACTTCAGTACACTGCCACGATTTCATTCAGGGATGCTATTTTCGGAACCAAGGTTGATGTCTCATATTCCCACGATGATGCCTGCGACACCTGTCACGGTACGGGAGGCACAGGTTCTAAAACCTGTCCCACCTGTCATGGTTCAGGTCAGGTTACGCGCGGCAACGGATTCTTCCAGATGGCGTCAACCTGTCCTACATGTCAGGGACGCGGACAGGTTATCGACAATCCCTGTTCCTCATGCCGTGGAACCGGACTCAAGAAGAAGAATGAGAAGCTTTCCGTGACAATCCCCTGCGGCACGGAAGATGGAACCAAGCTTGTTCTCAGGGGAAAAGGCAATGCCGGCCCCAATGGGGGACCTGCAGGTGATCTGATTGTTTTCGTACGTGTCCAGGATGACAAGTACTTTGTCAGGGAGGGCCGCAATGTTTTCCTTCAGGTGCCGATTTCATTCACTCAGGCAGCCCTCGGATGCGAGATAGAGGTTCCTGTCGTGGATGGCGGAAAGGTGAGGGTTTCCATCCCTTCCGGCATTCAGTCCGGCAAGAGCCTGAGACTCAAGAATCGCGGGGTTCCTGCATTCAAGGGAAATCTTGATGACCGCGGTGATATGTATCTTACGGTTATCGTGGAGACTCCCAAACACCTCGGCCTAAAAGCCAGGGGACTCATGAAGGAACTTGCATCGGCTCTGGGGGAAGACTCATCGCCCTCACCGGTGCCTTTCGAAAGATAAGATTAAGGGCTTCTGATACGGAGCCCTTTTTTAGATACTCGGCAGATGTCATTCGCGTCTGCCTGCCGGTATTGTGCAATGCTGTGGGGCACGCGTTGACGAAAGCTTCATTAACAGGTAGCGTTAGGTCATTATGGGTGAAAAAGTTTATGGATTCCATGCGATTGAGGAAGCACTGAAGAAAGCAGCTGCCGGCTCAACGCTCTATATTGTACGTTCTGCCGGTGCAAGGGCTGCACAGCTTGAGCAGCAGGCACGTTTCACAGGAAAAGTCGCTGTCCGGAAAGTCTCAAGACAGGAGCTTGAGAGAATGCTTCCCGGTACTGATGTGCGTGATGCCATCCTTGATATGGGCGGTCCGAGAAGGGGTGCATCCAGACTCACTGAGGTTTCAGTCAGAGATTTCTGTTCGTCGCTTGAAGAAGACAGGGATTATCTTGTTCTTGTGCTTGACGGCATAACCGATCCTCATAATCTGGGAGCAATACTCCGTTCTGCCGATCAGTTCAAAGTCGACCTTGTCGTGATTCCCGAGCGGCGCAGCGTACAGGCAAATGAGACAGTTGTGAAAGTATCATCAGGGGCCGCCCAGTATGTGAACATCGCGGTAGTCACGAATATCGCAAGGGAAATCGGGACATTCAAAGAAAACGGTTTCTGGGTATACGGTGCGGATATGTCCGGCACATCCTCATATGAAACCGATTTCGCAAAAAGATCCGTAATCGTGATGGGATCGGAAGGGGACGGAATAAGCCAGCTGGTGAGAAAGAAGTGTGACATCATAACCAGCATACCGATGGGCGGACACATAGATTCGCTCAACGTTTCCGTAGCTGCCGGAATACTTCTTTATGAATTCAGGAGAAAAGCCCGCTAGTTCTCATTCTGTATCATGAAGGCGTTTCCGATGTCTTCACGGTACCATGAACCTTCGAACCTGAATCTGTCCACATAGCGGTAGGCATTGAGATTCGCTTCATTTATCGTTTTTCCCCTGCCGACCACGGTGAAGCATCTTCCTCCTGATGTCACTATATCGTCGGCATTGCTGCCTTTCACCGCTCCTGTGAAGATGAGCGGAAGCTGGGAAAGGGTATTGTAAAGCAGTATCGGATTGACACTTTCCACCTTTCTTCCCGTAGCCGGATTCATGGGGTAGTTCTCGCTTGCAATGACGACTGCAACAGTGTTTCCTTCTCTGAGTTTCAGACTTTCTTTTGAAAGCCTGTCTTCCTTCATCGCTTTGAGCAGGTCCATTATATCATTCTGGATCAGCGGTATCATGGCCTGTGTTGCGGGATCGTTGAAGCGTATGTGATAATCCACAACCACAGGTATGTTGTTCTCGTTTATGATTATGGAAATCGTGAGGACACCTTTGTATGAAAGACCTTCCACTTTCATTCCGTATATTGTCGGCTCAATCACAAGCTCCCTTGCCGATTGTATGATCTCATCGGAAACGGGAATCGGACAGACCGAACCCATGCCTCCTGTGGGAATTCCCTTGTCTTCGCTTGTGTACATATAGTCGGATGTGAGCGGGAGGGCAAGGTAGCCGTTGTTGTCAATCAGAAGTGTTGCCGTAAGATGCATTCCCTTAACGTGTTCTTCAAGAAGTACGGGGCCGCGCTCGAAAAGTCTGGAAGCGAAAGCAAGCAGGTCGTCCGTATTGCTTGAATCAAGCATGATGCGGCTCGGTGCAAGAGTATTTGACTTCAGTACGAAATGCTCGCCTTTGTGGCGGTTCAGGAATTTTTCAAGAGCCGCACTGTTTTCAAAAAGATTCCTGCGCGGTGTGGGAATGTTGTGCCTGTCTGTGAAAGCTCTTGCGAAATTTCTGTCGGCTTCAAGCTTTATTGCCCTGCGCGGAGCTCCGAAAGTGGAAATGCCGCGCTCATTAAGATAATCGATAACGCCGGTGAACAGGGGAGCCTCCGTTCCGATGAATACGAATTCAATTCTGTTTTCGACACAGGCCTCATAAACCTCAACCGGATCTGAAGGATCAATAGAGCCCAGATTGATCGCAAACTGATCAGTTGCGACATTGCCAGGTGCAATGAACAGCTCGCTCAGACAGCTGCTTTTGGAAAACCACCATGCTATGGCGTGGTCCTTGGCACCGGAACCGAGAATCAGAACTCGCATACAAACCCTCCTTGTCACAGATTGCGGCATGACCGCTTTATCTACATTTTAAAACCAAGGAGAGTGAAACTCAAACAAAATATTTTCTTTTTGACAGCAGGGAAAAGCGAGAGGGAAGGCCTCACTCCTTAAGCTCATCCACTGCCCTCTGGTAATCCTCATAGCTTGATGCCGTGTTTATGAGCTGTTTTGCCCGGCTTGCACCTTTTATGCCTTTTACATATCCCACAGCATGTTTTCTCATATCCCTGCATGCCGTTTCGCTGCCGTACCAGCTGATCATATAAGACAGGTGGGCAAGCAAGGTTTTTTTTCTGTCTTCCAGAGAAGGTGAGAAGTCATTCCCTTTCACCGCTTCTTCCGCCTGTCTGAATATGAAAGGATTTCCGATTGCCCCGCGTGCGAACATCACGCCGTCACAGCCGCTTATGTTCATAACCTCAACTGCATCCGCTCCGCAGAAAATGTCACCGGAGGCAAAGATGCTTGCATTTTTATCTCTGAAATGCTCTTTGAGATTTTTTATGTGGCTCCAGTCCGCACTGCCTGAATAGAGCTGGCTTCTTGTCCGTGCGTGCAGTGTCATCATTGAAGCGCCGCCATCGTAACATGCATCGGCGAATTCAATGTAGTTTATTGAGGATGAATCCCATCCGAGGCGGAATTTCACGCTTACGGGCACATCCGTATTTTTTGTGAGGAAAGATACGATGCGGTTTATCTCGTCGGGATTTTTCATCATTGCAGATCCGGCTCCGGTTTTCACAACCTTCGGCACAGGGCATCCGCAGTTTATGTCTATCATCGTCGGTCTGTACCGGAGAAGCCTGTCCAGACAGCGGCTGACAGGATCAAGGGACGGGGCGAAAATCTGTATGATGAACTGGTCTTCTCCGTCATAGCGGCGCAGTAGATCCTCGGTTTTCTCACTGCCCCTGGCAAGTCCTTCCGCACTCACCATTTCGCTTACTGCACATGAGGCTCCCCATTCACGGGCGATCCTCCTGAACGGAGTGTCGGAATAACCTGCAAGCGGCGCGAGAAAGAAAGGGGAGGAAAAATTCAGATTCTTGATTTGCATGTTCCCTGTATACATCAAAAGCGTAATTGTTGTGAAGCCTTGAAAGCTGCCTCATCATGTGTTAATTTTCTCTTTATATGAAACAGAAAAGAGATAACAGTGAGGAATTCGCCTACGTATATGTGGTGAAGAATCCTTCATATAATGATATAACACTGGCGGCATGGGACTCCGTCCTCTATGCCGGGACTCCGGTCATCTATGATACGCGTTACGGTCTGGATCTCGGTTTTGTACTGGGACCTGCGCCTCAGCCGGGGAGAGGGGGATGTGCTGGAGATGCCGATGTGCATGGTGCGTGTCTGCATTTCGGCACTGATGAGGAAGAGCCGGCAGAGGAGGCAGACGATCTGTCAGGACGTGACGTGCATCAGTGTGAATACTGCATGGGCTGTCAGGTTGCAAAGGAACCTGAGAAAATAAAAGTAGAAGGCGATGTGCCCTGGCTTGATCATCTGGCAACACCTTCCGAGATGGCAAAGTACAACGAGAACAGTGCCAGGGAGGAAAGGGCAAGCAGCATCTGCAAGGAAAAGATCGCAAAGCACGGTCTGAACATGAAGCTCATCACAAGTCATTTCCTTCTCGGGGAATCTAAGGTGATATTCTTCTTCACGGCTGATGAGAGGGTTGACTTCCGTGATCTCGTCAAGGACCTCGTCGCTGTTTTCAAGATGAGGATAGAGCTGCGTCAGGTGGGAGTGAGGGATGAAAGCCGGCTTATCGGGGGGCTCTCCGTGTGCGGCAGGGATTACTGCTGTCACTGCATAACCGACAAGATGCAGCCTGTATCCATCAAGATGGCGAAGGAACAGAATCTTTCTCTCAATTCCATGAAGATATCAGGGCCGTGCGGCCGTCTTCTTTGCTGCCTTTCCTATGAATATGACTATTATGTTGAGGAAAAGGCGAACATGCCGCCTGAAGGAACGAAGATAAGGATCGACCATGATCTGTGGAGGGTTAGCGAGGTCAATATTCTTTCCCGCCAGGTGGTTCTCAGTGCCAGTGAGAACCGTACTCTCTATATTCCTTTCGAGGAGTTCTATTACGATGAGGAGAGTGCCCACTGGTGTGTCAACGAAGAGTATCAGGACGATCTCTTCAGCCCGGACTAAACAAAACGATTTTCTTAAAATATTGTATTGACCGAAGTTAGGCTTTATGATAGTTTACATAATCGCAGTCATGAGACTGCCTGAAAAAATTAATGAAATTTCTATTATATAGAAACGGAGGAATAGCGTGTCTAATAAATCTGCTGAAAAAAGAGAACGCCAGAATGCAAAACGCAGAATGCACAATCGTCAGGCCAAGAGTACAGTCCGTACGGCAATCAAGAAGTTCGATGCTGCAGTAGCGGCAAAGGACAAGGCTGCTGCACAGGAAGCAATGGCTCTCAGCTTCAAGCTTCTCGATACTGCTGCCGGCAATGGTGTTCTTCACAGAAACACTGCAAGCAGGAAGAAATCCCGCATGTATAAAGCTTTTGCAAAGCTTGCCTGATTTAATTTTTCGTGGGGCAAATAAAATTTGAACTTTCTCAGGAGAAATGAACATGGAAGATAAATTGACAAAAGCTGCGATGATTGAGAGCCTGCACAACAAGCTCGGACTCTCCCGTACAGATATTCATGAAGTCATCGATGAACTTTTCGAGGAGATCAAGGATGGTCTCAAGGAGGATCGCGTGATTGAGCTCAGAGGATTCGGGACATTTGAGATCAGAACCCGCAAAGGCCGCGAGAAAGCGCGCAATCCGAAGACCGGTGATCTTGTTTCCGTTGAGACACACGGAGTTGCAATCTTCCGCCCCGGCAAGGAGCTGAAAGATGCAGTATGGAATCTCAGAGATTCCAGTTCCAAAGATTTTGAATAATTGTCGGAGCATTCATTGAAGAACTATTATGTCAGAAGAGGCCTCAGAACTTACTGTTCTGAGGTTTTGGTTTTAATTATAAGTGCGTTCATTCTGTCTCTTGCCTTCCCAGGATTTGTGACAAGTTCCGGCTGGGGATGGATTGCATTCTTTGCCCTTATCCCGGTATTCGCCGTGATAAAGAACACCAGTTATAAAGTTGTATGGGCATACGGGTTTTTCTTCGGTGTGATCTTTTACTGCTTTTTCAATTACTGGCTGCCCGGCTTCCATCCCGGAGCAATATATATAGTCACAGTCATAAAGGGAGGGGAGATGCTGCTGCTTTTCCTTGCCCTGAAGATCGCCGCAAGCGCATTCAGTAGGTATGCCTTCATACCTCAGGCATTTATCTGGGCCGCCTACGCATATCTTTCACAGAACTGGTTTGCCGGCTATCCGTACGGTACGATCTGCTATGCCCTTTATGAATATCTTCCTCTCATTCAGATTGCCGATATCACGGGAATATGGGCAATCATCATAATGATGATCCTGCCTCAGGCATGGCTCGGCTATTATGTTGCGGGCGTGTTCTCCGGCTCGGATGCGAATATTCTCCATTACTTCAGGAAGAGCATTGTCTTCATGGTGATCTATGCCGTTCTTTTCGCTATGTGGCTTGGATACGGAATCGTTTCAATAAACGCTCAGGAGGAGAGAATTCCGGACAGATACTGGAAAGTTGCAACAATCCAGCATAATCATGATTCATGGGAAGGCGGCTATCAGACGTATCTTCAGAATTTCAACAACCTGAGACGGCTTTCACTTGAGGCTCTGCGTTATGACCCTGATATCGTAGTCTGGTCGGAAACCGCATTCGTTCCTTCCGTCTGGTGGCATATGAATTATTCATACGAAGGGGTGGGCAATACAATCGGCAACAGTGAGACGGCAGAGCTTGTACGCCGTTTCGTCGCTTTTGCAGAGGAACTGGACAAGCCCCTTCTCACCGGAAATCCCCGCGGGGTGCTCAAGGATGAAAGCAAGCCTCCGATAGATCCGGTAACAGGAGAACTCAACAGAACTGATTACAACACCGTCATCCTCTTTGATGAGGGAACGATAAAGCAGAGCTATGCAAAACAGCATCTTGTTCCTTTCACAGAACACTTCCCGTACAAGGACAGCATGCCCTGGCTTTATGACATCCTTGTGTCGCTTGATTTCAACTGGTGGGAGAAGGGTGATGATCCCGTTGTCTTTGACAGTGACGGCGTGAAGTTCTCGACACCTATCTGCTATGAGGATGTATTCGGAGACATTTCTGCCGATTTTGTTAGAAACGGTGCCGATCTGATCATCAACATGACAAATGACAGATGGTCCGGGTGTGCCGAGGCTGCCGTACAGCATGCGGCCATCGCGACATTCCGCTCTGTCGAAACCCGCAAGACGATGGTGAGGAGCACAAACAGCGGCTACACCTGCATGATTCTTCCCACCGGGGAGATCGTTGATCCTGTCGAGCAGTTCAAGATGACCTATCACATCTATGATGTACCTGTGTATGAGACGAAGAGCGATGATGATTTCACCTTCTATGTAAAGCATACTGATCTCTTTGCATATATCTCGATCGGGGTGGCAGCTGTATCGGTGGTCTCAGGACTCTGCATGATGGCCTATGGCAGGTTTTCTCATAAGAAGGGCATAAAGAATGTATAAGGCTGCACTTATTCTCATAGGAACGGAAATCACGCGGGGTATCATCCAGGACAGGCATTCCCAGCTTGTCGGCAAGAGCCTTACTTCCATTGGCATCCACATGAGCCAGATAGCCGCAGTGCCTGATGACGGTACGATTGAGGGAATTCTTTCTGCCATAGTCAGGAAAAACGATATTGTGATCATCACCGGCGGACTGGGGCCTACCAGTGATGATATGACAAGACAGTGCATCGCAGATGTCGCCGGAAGTCCCCTGGAAATCAATGAGGACAGCTGGAATGACCTCAAGCTGAAACTCGGTGACAGGCTGATGGGTGCAAATGAGAAACAGTGTTACATTCCCCGCGGTTTCAGCAGGATAAAAAACAGCAACGGCACCGCAGACGGCTTTTACGGTAGGACAAAGGAAGGCTGCCTGATAATCTCCCTCCCCGGACCGCCGGGAGAGATGAGCCCGATGTTCGAGGATGTTGTGATGCCTCTTCTTGCAGAACTTTCGGGACATGATGAAGAGGAAAGGCGCGAGTATTCTTCATTCATCATAGCCGAGGCAAAGCTTGAAGACCTCACACACCAGATCAATCCGTCCCTCAACTGGGCAACCCGTTTCCAGGACTACAAGATATCTCTGTATCTGTCGGGCGGCAGCGAAAAGGAGATGGATGATGCCGTCAGCGAACTGAGAAGGATATGCGGCAGTCAGCTCATTGCCGACGGATGTACATCTTCCCTTGACCTTCTTGTAGAAATTCTCAGGGCAAAGGGCCTGTCCCTGTCTTGTGCGGAAAGCTGCACCGGCGGACTTGCATCGGCGATGCTGACGCATCTTGCGGGATCTTCTTCTTATTTCTGCGGCTCAGTCGTGAGTTATTCGAATGATGTCAAGGAAAATGTTCTCTCTGTAAGAAATGAGACGATAGAAAAGCATGGCGCCGTAAGTGTGGAATGCGCAGCCGAGATGAGTGAAGGCGTACTCCGCCTTACCTCAAGCGACTTCTCCTTCTCCATCACCGGCGTTGCCGGACCCGGAGAAAGCGAGACGAAAAAGGCGGGCACCGTCTGTTTCGCATTCTCCGGCAGGGGTAGAAAGACTCAGTCAGTATGTCTCCATTTCTCCTCATGGGGAAGGGAATCGGTGCGCCGCAAGAGTGTCAATGCAGCCCTCATACTCATGAGGGAATTCATCGAAGGCAATGATGTTGCATGTGTAACTGAAGGCTGGACATATATTTAATCTGTAACTTTTAGAAATTAGGTATCAGAAATAGGCATGCAGTCCGGGAGAAATCCCGGGCTAATTCTTTATTTTCCAAAGGATTCCCTGTTG
>CASFTW010000030.1 GCA_949297785.1 uncultured Spirochaetales bacterium | reverse complement strand
TGTGTAACATATCCAGTGAGTGTTTCCATACTGGTTGAGATCTATTGAATCATAGGAAGACCTGAATTTAAGTTTTCCGTTCTTCTTTCCTGTCTTATTCCGCTTTTCGGCAAGTGATGACATATCCTGCTTGAGGGAAGAATACACACTCTGGATGAATTTGGCAGGCAGTGTGAGAAGTCTTTCCACAGTATTGCCATCCTTATCAAGGGAGGTGATGTTCCTTGTTCTGGTGTCGAACGCTTTGAATGCATCAGCATCAAGAGAAATGAGATAATTGCAAAGCCAGCGGCACTGGGTGAAATACATCCACAGATTGTTTCTCTCACTCTTGTTCAGGCACTTGAGATCAAGCTTCATTTCAACGACAACAGGACGCATGGATGAATGACGGAGACGGGTGGCTTTACCGTTTTCCCTGATGGTGCTGTTCTTCTGGATGCGTTCCTTTTCGGTCATGATTTATTATACCATAAAATCGTTTAATTATTCAATCATATTTGCTTAATTAGTAATATTTTATTTTATTTCATTTTCTCTTCAGCAATTCATCTCCAATCTTTCACTCTGTTTATAAGATGGAGTCTTCTTGCTGGTGTGTGATAGATGAATTCAATATTTTTTCATGTGGAAAGTACTGGAAATATTATCGGCGCAGGAATATCATCACTGGCTATGAAGCGTAGTTACGAAATTGACATGTGCAGCGGACCTCTTGTCCCCAAAGTGCTGCAGTTCGCCCTTCCCCTGATGGCTTCCGGCATTCTCCAGCTTCTCTTCAATGCTGCCGATATCATAGTTGTGGGTCAGTTCACAGGACCTCAGGCAATGGCCGCAGTCGGCTCGACAAGCAGCCTGAACAATCTTATAGTCAACATCTTCCTCGGTCTTTCAATCGGAAGCAGCGTGCTCATGGCACGCTACTACGGCGCAAAGGACCAGAAGAACATAGACGAACTCGTACATACATCGATTCTTCTTTCCATTGTCTGCGGCTTCGCTCTTGTAGTGATAGGGCTTATCGGGGCACGCCCGCTTCTCTCCCTCATGGGAACTCCGGATGATGTCCTGTCCCAGGCAGTGCTTTACATGAGCATAGTTTTTCTCGGAATGCCTGCAATGCTGACTTACGACTTCGGCGCCGGAATACTCAGGGCTGTCGGAGATACCAGACGTCCGCTGATCTACCTTCTCACATCCGGCATCATAAACGTATGCCTGAATCTTTTCTTCGTACTTGTTTTCGGCCTCGGTGTTGCAGGCGTCGCACTTGCGACAATCATATCGCAGTACATTTCGGCATTCCTTGTCGTACGCTGCATGATGAAAAGCAATGCAGCATACAATCTTGATCTGAGAAGACTGAAGATATACAGCTCGAAGCTTCGTCTCATCATGAAAATAGGACTTCCCGCAGGAGTCCAGGGCGCTCTTTTCAACATCTCGAATGTCCTGATCCAGTCTTCAATAAACACATTCGGTTCAATTGCCGTGGCAGGCAACACGGCGGGTGTGAACCTTGAAGGATTCATATATACGGCCATGAACTCCCTTTATCAGGCATCAACAAGTTTCACAAGCCAGAACATGGGAGCCGGAAAGAAAGAGAGAATTGTGCCGATCTTCATTGTATGCACTGTCATTGTAGCACTTGTCGGCATAATTCTGGGCTCACTCGGCCTCATCTTCGGCAATCAGCTGCTTTCAATCTATACATCGGATCCCGAAGTCGCCTCATACGGCATGGGAAGAATGAAAGTAATCTTCCCGACATATTTCTTTGACGGCATGATGGATACAGCATGCGGCTCGATAAGGGGCCTGGGCTACTCCCTCCTGCCGACCATTGTTACGCTCACGGGCGTATGCCTTTTCAGGATCATATGGATCATGACTGTCTACAGACTCTCCCCGACTCTTTTCACGCTGTATCTTTCATATCCGATCACCTGGATAATAACATTCATCTCCCATGTGATCTGTTTCACTGTGATCTACAGAAAGTACAGGAAGAACGGATGAATTTTTCCAAGCAGAAAAAAACTCGTATTCAAACCAGATTCTGAATGAAAAAACTGACTGCAGTCCCTTCAAAAACAAGTGTTTTGAAGAAAGAAAACATACAGGAATCAAGATGATTAAAAATCTCAAACAGACAATTATGGTCCGGGGCATCCTATTGGAACTATATGGATGTCAGCATCCGTCGTGTATGAAATTCTTCCTCCGGAAACCTGCAGACTTTGTTTCAAGATATTATCTATGAATCTTAGATAATATTTCTTGTTCATATAAATGAATATATTATTCTATAAAACATTTGCCAAACAGATTTGCGGTATTTTGTCAAACAGATTTGTGAAAAAAAATCCTCCCCTGAGGGAGGAATGGAGGTGGAGAAGTCCGGCGGCATCAGCCTTTTACGGCACCTGCCACAAGGCCTTTGATCATGTACTTCTGGAAGAAGAAGAACACAAGAACCATCGGGATCGTACCGATGACAGAGATTGCGTTTATGAGGCTCCAGTCATAGGAAAGCTCTCCCAGATAGCGCAGTGAGATACCGATCGAGAGTGTTCTCAGATTATCGCTCTGAATGAGCGTCGCAGCATGGAGGTAGTCATCCCATGTCTGCAGGAACGCATAGATGCCGACAGCAAGCATGCCGGGTTTCACAAGAGGCGTGATCACGGAAAAGAGGATTCTGTTCCTTCCGGCTCCGTCAACGTATGCGGCCTCCTCTATTTCCTTCGGCACATTGCGGAAGAATGATGACATCAGCGTGGCGCAGAACGGTATCTGGGCCGCGCTTATCGCAAGCACGAGACCTGTACGGGTATTGATGAGTCCTATGTCCGACATAAGGCCGTAAAGGCTTATCATGCGGCTGACAATCGGGAACATCTGCGTGAACACAAGCAGCGAAGCCACGAGAATCGTCCACTTTATATTGAACCTCGCGATTGCATAGCCTGTTATGATCGCGACAAGGGTGCAGACCAGTGCGGTAATCCCGGATACTATGAAGTTATTCACATAATAGACAAAGAACTGGTTGTTTTCAGTGAAAAGCGACATATATGCGGAGACTGAAGGTTCATCAGGATAGAATGTCGGAGGATACTTATAAGCTTCCATGTTCGTCTTGAACGAGGTTGCCAGCATCCAGTAGATCGGAAACAGCAGGAAAAGAATGATTGCCGCAAGGATCAGATACCTGAGAACAAGAGATAATATTCTGCCTGTTTTTATATTCATGCTATCACTCCTCCTTTCCTATGACATATCCTGTGTTCTGAACAGCCTGTTGTATACACCGATAGTGATGATCATCAGAGCCATCCAGATTGTGGTGACCGCGGCACCGGATCCCATGTTCATGCTCACGAACGCTTCCCTGTAGCTCAGTATGGCAAGATTGGTGGTCGCTCCGTCCGGACCGCCTCCCGTCATCGTCCAGAAAAGAGGGAACTGCTTGAAGTTTTCTATGATGGACATCGAGATCGACACCTTCACAACCGGTGACAGATAAGGCAGTGTGATCGAGAAAAACCTTCTGAGTGACCCCGCTCCGTCAATCGTCGCCGCTTCCAGGATGTCGGAAGGGACGTTCTGCAGTCCGGCAAGAAGAAGCAGCGTCATGAGCGGTATCTGTTTCCACAGTGCGGCTATAGAGACGCCCATAAGTGCTGTATCAGGATTGTTCAGCATGGCGAAATCGGTGACCTCCCCTCCCGTGAAAAGCTGCACAAAGTATTTCACGAGTCCGTACTGGGGCTGGAAAAGCCACATCCAGATGAGTGCTGATATGACAGTGGGAACAACCCACGGTGTCATCATGATACTTCTGAAAAACCGTGCGAAGCGCACGTTTGAATTCAGAACCAGTGCCAGCGCCATGCCCAGGACAAACTGGCAGAGTATGACCATAATGACAAATGAGAATGTGTTGATAATGGCATTCGGAAGAGAGCCGGAGATGAAAATCTTCGTGTAGTTTTCGAAGTTGTTCCATTCTCCCGGAACATTTGCAATTATGTTTCTGACTTTATAATCCTGAAAGCTCTTTATTACGGAGTCTATTATGGGGATGAAAATGAAAAGGAGAGCGAGTATGAGCGCCGGGACGGTAAGCATCATGGCGTAATACATATCTCCTTTTTTCTTGCTGAGACTTCTCAAAACATACCTCCCTGAAGGGAAAAGGGCCGCAATCGCTTACAGCCCTTTGAAAATAATGAATCAGAGCTTCACCGACGCACTTCTGACGAAAGCCTCGATTGCCTGATCAACGGAAGTGTTGGAAACCGTCACTGCCTGTGCAAGTGTGCACAGATCAAGGGAAATGTCGCTCATCGCGCTTACATAAGGCACCTTCCTCACATTGCTGATTGAAGAGGATGCTCCCTTGAGAACACCTGAGTTTACAACAGATTCCATATCAGACATGGAATTCTTTGCCGGGTATGCAGGAGTTACATTGGCAAGGTAATCGCTGAGGACTTCCTCACTTATGACATACTGCACGAAGGCATCCGTTGCAGCATTCTTTGCCTCTCCGTTGTCAACAACTATGAAGCAGTGGGAACAGAGAACCGCTTCGCCGGTGCCGCTGCCGCCTGCAAGAGGAGCTGCGGATGCCGTGAATGAAGAAGCATCGGGATTGATTGAGCTCACGCCGTTGAAGCCCCAGCTCTGATCATAGTACATGGCCAGCTGTCCGAGGGCGAAGAGATTCCTCAGATCCTTGAGTTTCGCATTCTGGGGATTGTAACCCTTCTCATCAAGAAGCTGCAGCATCTCGAATGCCTGGCGGAAACCTTCATTGTCGACATCAAGCTGACCGTCTTCGGTGAACACGTTGCCGCCGAAATTGTAGATCATGGAAATGAGGGCATTTCCTGAAACAACGACAGATGCAGTCGTCTGACCGAATGCATAGACCTTGTTGCCGTTGGCATCAGTCAGCTGTGAAAGCTTTTCAGCTGCAGCAAGCATTTCATCGTATGTTTTCGGAGGATTTGCCGGATCTAGACCTGCCTGCTCGAAAAGCTCTGTGTTGTAATAGAGAATGAACGGTGAGACATAAAGAGGTATGCCGTAGATGTCGCCATCAATGGTGAACACATCCATTACAGCCGGATCGAAATCCGACACAAAAGCCTCATCGACGATTGATGTCACGGGAGCTGCAAGTCCGGAGGCATAAAGCTGAGGCACCCACGCTTCCTCACCGAAGATGACATCAACCCTGTCACCGCCGCCGGCCATGTTGATCACCTGATTGAGAATTTCTCCATACGGAGCTGTGACCCATTCAATCTTGTACTGGGGATACTTTGCCTCAAAACCTTCCTTGACACCTGCCCAGAAATCTTCATAGCCGCTTTCAAGCAGAGCATAGTTGGCGACTTTGAGAGTGACCGGGGAATCAGCTGTAGCTTCAACAGCCTCGCTGCTGCCGCCGGCAAAGACATTTGCCATGACCATAAGTGCGATCAATGCAATACTCAATAATTTCTTCATATAGGCCTCCTTTTTGCCTTGAATGAAATTTCCTATACGCTTTCGCGCTCTATAAGATCTGTTTCAAGCTGAACAGTAAGAATCTCCTCCTTGCTGCTCACTCTCAATGAGGAGAAAAGCCTCAGTGTGGCTTTTGCAACCTCATCTTTCCTTATCGCAAGACTTGTCAGCCTCGGCTGAGTGTACATTGCGATCCTGCTGTTGTTCACACCCACAACAGAAACATCAGACGGGACAGCCAGAGTAATTGCCGAGAGGGCAATCATCGCTTCAGCTGCAATCCTGTCCGTTCTGCAGAAAAGCGCATCGAAATGCGTCTTCTCATAAACATCTGCAATCTTCTTCCTGAGTTCCGCAGAACCGGAGCACCCGTCTATTATTATCTCACAGGCTCCGTTCAGAGCCTCCCTATAGCCTATATAGCGGAAGTCGGCCTTATTTACAGGCGAACCGCTGATGGAAAATGAATCGACAAATGCAATTCTTTTTCTTCCTCTCTTGCCCAGGCATTCCATCACTTTCACAGATCCGCTTTTCAATCCGGTGAATATAAGGCCATAGCGGCCGCTGAATGCCGGATAGTCATTCATCGACAGAATCACTGTCGGCATTCCCGTATCGATGATCCTCTGAATATCCTCAATTCTTATCGTTGCAGAACCTATGATGATACCGTCGAAAGACCAGTTGCACACTGTCTGTACGAAATTCTCATCTCCTCTGTCACATGCAAGAGAGAAAAGGAAACCTTTTCCGGCAACCAGCTTCTCCATTTCAGCGATTATCGAACCGAAATACTCTGAAACCATGTCATCGACAATGAAAAGAACATGATGGGCATCCTTGCCTTTAAGCGAGCGTGCCGCAGGAGAAGGAACATATCCCAGTTCCCTGACAGCCTGAAGCACTCTCTCCTTCTTGGCTCTGTCAACATAGCGGTTCGCATTAAGCACATAGCTGACAACCGTCTCGCTGACACCGGCTTTAAGTGCGACATCCTTGCGTGTGATTCTTCCTCTCGTCATATCGTTCCTGCGGGCTTGTCGTATTTCTTCTTGAACCGCACGAATTCCTTTATCGGCAGTCCGGTATCATAATCAAGCTGTCTGTGTTCATCGTCTGCTGTGGGACGCTGTCTGGTGCAGTAATCGCACTCCCAGTCCGGTTTCTCTGTTTCCCTGTTCCAGTTCCGGGTCCTCCACTGATAGCCGCGGAAAGGATCACGGGTGTCATTCATCATCGTGAGGATATCTTCATGAAGACGTTTCCTCACATCAGCGTATGACTCATCATAGATGAGGTTTCTCAGCTCATACGGATCTTTTTCTGTGTCAAACAGCTCGTCCGTCTCATCGAGAAGGAAAAGCGCCATCTTGTATCTGTCTGTTATCGCGGCTCTCATGAACTGTATGCCGCCGAATCCGTCGTGATCTATCTCATAGCGGTGGAACTCAGTATACACCACATCATGAAGGACATTCTCATCCGGCTTTTCGATAACAGGCCGCATGCTGACACCCGGCATCTCGGGATGCTTCGCAATTCCGAAATAATCAAGAATCGTGGGAGTGATGTCTATATGGCTGACAACATGATCATATACAGCACCCTCAGGTGCGCTGCAGTATGCACCGCCCTTGATGATCAGAGGTATGTGACATATCTCCTCATATACGCTCGGGCCCTTGAGCGAAAGGGAATGGGCATCAAGTGCCTCCCCGTGATCCGATGTGAAGATCACCATCGCATCCGGAGCATATTCCCTTACGGCATCAAGAACACGTCCTATCTCGTAATCCGCAAAGCTGTTGCAGCCCAGAAACAGCTGCGGCTTTATGGAAAGCTTCGACTTATCCTCATGAAGATTCTTTCCGGCCCACAGTTTTTCAAGAAGAGGCTTTCCTTCAAGAGTATCGTAATACGCAGGAGTCAGGGGAAGTTCATAGCCTTCATACATCGAAGCAAACGGCTCGGGACACAGATAAGGCTGATGAGGTTCATCAAAGCTTACCGTCAGGAAGAAATCCTCATCCTTTCCTTCCCTGCTGAGGAAATCTATCGCACGCTGCGCAATGCGGTGGCCGAATGTGAATGTCTCATCAATGCCGCCGTCTTCAAGCGACGAGGATTCCTTTCTCGACTTTATCTTTTCCTCATCGCTCAGCTCGTCAAGATAGCACTTCATGTCAAACCAGTAGCGTTCATCGTATCCTTCGGGACAGATCCCGTTTCCGAAATAATCTCCGCCGTCAAGGTGCCATTTACCGATATACACGCTGTGCACACCCTTCTCGCTCACTCTCTCTCCGACTGTCTTCACTCCGGCCCATAAAGGCACGCAGTTCGTAAAGCTTCCGTTGGAATGAGGATAGAGGCCGGTGAAGATCGCACTCCGTGCAGGTCCGCACACAGGCTGGCAGCTGTATGCCTTCGAATACCTGACTCCTTCAGATGCAAGTCTGTCAATGCATGGCGTCTTCATGTCGGGATACCCGTAGCAGCCGACCATGTCGTAACGTGTTGTGTCAGTCATTATGAAAACAACCTGATGTTTCTTTTCCATACAGCCTCCATATACACTCGTGTGTATATTCTTGTAACGGATTTTCCGCTCTGTCAAGAAAATCTTTTCCTACCTTCTCCAGAAGTCGCGGGTGAAGATTGAATAGACCGTGAAAAGCTCAAGACGTCCGGCAAGCATGAGAAAGGAAAGGACGGACAGTGCCCAGTCAGGAAAGATGGAGAATGAGACACTCGTGCCCAGCCCGCCGAAACCGACACCCACATTTGTCAGTGCAAGGAGAACCGCGGAATGAGTGATCAGAAAGTCAAAACCGGTGAGAGACAATACAAGTGTTCCCAGAATTATGTTCGCGAAATAAAAACCCGTGAATCCCGCTATGGCCTGAACGGTGTCTGTCGAGAACCCCGATGAACCGATATGTATCTTCACGACGGCGGAGGGATGAAGCCGTTTTATCATGGCATTGCGGAAGATCTGCAGCATCGCCCCCACGCGGATCACTTTTATGCCGCCGCTCGTGGAACCGGCACATCCCCCTATTATGCACAGAATGTACAGTACCATCTGCGAGAAAAAAGGCCAGGATGAGTAATCCGCGCTGACAAAGCCGGTAGTCGTCATGAAGCTCACGACCTGGAATGCCGCATGATTGAATGCAGAAGGAAGGGAAAAGAAGCCCTTCATGACAAGATTGCATGTCACAAGCAGGGTTGCAATGCAGAGAATCGTGAAATACAGCTTCAGCTCGTAATTCGAAAAAACCTTTCTGAACTTGCCCCGCAGCAGGTGGAAGAAAAGCGAGAAATTGACAGCTGCCAGAAACATGAAGATGATGCACACCCAGTTGACATAGACAGAATCGTAATAGGCAATTGACGCACTGTGAGGTGCAAATCCGGCAGATCCCATCGTCGCAAACATGATCGTCATGGCATCAAACCAGTCAAGCCCGCCGAAAAAGAGAAAAACAACCTGAAGAAACGAAAGACCTATGTAAAGGGCCCACAGCACAAGTGCCGTATCTTTCATGAGCGGCAGCAGTTTTTCCTTTGTCGGTCCGATCATCTCCGCACCGTACAAAGATGCACCGCTCACCCCGAGGGACGGAAGCACGGCGATGAAGAGAAGGACAATACCCATGCCTCCGATCCAGTTGGTCATGCTGCGCCAGAAAAGTATGCCTTTGAGGGAAGTGTCGATTTCCCCCATCATTGAAGCTCCTGTGGCGGTAAAGCCCGACATGCTTTCGAAAAAACAGCCTGCAAAACTGTCAAACACCCCTGTGAAATAAAAAGGCAGAGCTCCGAAAAAAGCAAGCAGGAACCATGTCAGCGTGACAAAAAGATAGCTGTCCTTCACCCCTATCGAGATTTTCTCTACACTGCCGGAGATGAGAACGGCAACGGAAGAAACCACCAGCATTGCAAAAGATGTGAGCAGGAATCCTCTTATGCATTCTTCTTCACCGTAATATGCGGCTACGGCGGCGGGAAGGAGCAGGAAGACTGCCATAAGGAATGTAACATAGCTTAGAAGACGGATTATCGATTTATAATGCATTAACTTTCTCTGCCGACATGAAAAAGGTGCAGGCCTCAAACCTGAGCGCACCTTTATGATGTCAAATGGAAATCAGTCTTTTTCCTTTATGCCTTTGAGGATCTTGTCCTTCTTCCTTCTCTTCGGATCAATCGAATGCTCGACAATGGTGACGAGCTTTGTCAGCACTGCGGAAATTATGAAGTACATGATCGCAGTGACGATCAGGGGGAAGAAGGCCTCATAGGTACGGCTTCTGACAAGATCGCTTATCTTTGTAAGATCCAGCACGGCGATGTAGCCGACAACAGATGTTTCCTTGATGAGTGTGACCACATCATTGCGGTAAATCGGGAGGAAATGCTGCGCCGCCTGGGGAAGGATTATCTTGAAGAAACTCTGTCTCTCCGAGTAGCCCAGTGCAGTGGATGCCTCAAACTGCCCCTTTCCTATCGCATTGCAGCCGACACGCAGCATATCGATCATAGAACAGGCGAACATCAGCGAGAATCCCACCACGGATACCCATGTGCCGCTGAGGGAAGAAGAGCCGAATACGATGTAATAGAGAATCATCAGGAGAAGTACCGTGGGCATGCCGTGAATCAGCCAGAGGAAGACATTTGTTCCCTTGTTCATAATGACATTGCCTTTCCTGCACAGCATGTAGATGATAAAGCCCAGAACAGTTCCCGCGATGATTGAAGTCACCGTGATGAGAATCGTGATTCCCGCGCCTTCGACAAAAAGCTTCCATCTGCCTTCTCTCATGAATGTCTTGTTGAAGCTTTCCGCCAGCTGCTGGAAGAATGTGAGCTCAGACTCGTCCTCACCCATGATGACAAGACGTATCGGCGTTGTGTAATAGACATCGGACAATGTTCCCGTCTCATTGCGCTCCGCGCTTACGACAATGTTCATTCCGATATCATATTTTCCGCTTTCCACCCCGGGTGCGATGGCTTCAAAGGGAACCTCATAGAATTCCGGAGTGTAGCCGTATGCACGTGCGAAGCGGCAGATGAAATCGACATCAAAACCCGAAATATTTCCGTTGCTTATGAAGGAGAACGGCTCATAGCCGCCTTCAACGGCAACGCTGATCACACCGTTTTCTCCGCTAAAGCCCGTGATGTCGCACTTGTCGTTCACGGGATCGAAGTCTGCGATCCAGTAATCATAAAGTTCATCAAGCAATCCGTTATCCCAGCTGTCGGCAATGAACTGGTTAAGCTCTGACAGCAGCCTGTCCTGACGCTCGTTGTTGCCGATGATGCAGGTCGCATTGATGTAACCGGCAGGCTCGTCCAGGACTGCAAGATCAGGATGGTTCTTTTTCTGAACCCCGTAGCTCACTTCCTCGATGAGATAGGCATCAACCTTGCCGGACTGAAGTGCCAGAATCATGTCGTTGGGCATTGTGTAATACTGGAAAACAGCATCAGGAACCCTGTCCTGAATCAGTTCCTCGTAAAGCACGGCAGTCTGGACACCGATGTTCTTTCCGTTAAGCTCCTCAATCGTCGTGTATTCAGACGCAGAAGCAAAGATGCAGGATGAAAGCAGCAGAAAGGCCGCGGAAAAAAGACATGTTTTCTTCATTTTCTCACTCCTCCACCCATCTGAAACGCATTGAGATCACATGATCATAGCCCATGGGATCTCCGCTTATGTCATCCTGCTTGATTTCCGTCGTGGGCTCTGCAAGCAGATCAAGAAAAAGCTTGCTGCCGGATTCATGGACATCAAATCTCTCACCCTTATAGCAGATGAGCATTGAAAGGATATCAAGCTTTTCGGAATACTCGACCTTCACGAGGACATCGGGAACCTCGCTGTTTGCGACAATGTTGTTGATACAGATTTCCTCAAATGCGAGCATGAGCTTGCTCAGTCTTTCCGCCTCGATGAGGAGTTTCTCGCCGTATGCATTCAGCTCGTCATTCATCGCCTCGACATTGAAAGCGGTGGAAGTGATCCTGTATGTAAGAGATGAGAGGCGCTGAATGAATTTCTTCGTGATCTCGTTCTGGGGATGCTCGAAGATCTGCTTCGGAGTTCCTTCCTCAAGGATGTAGCCGTCATACATGAAGATGATGCGGTTTGAGATTTTCCTTGCGAAATCCATCTCATGCGTGACGATCATCATCGTCCTTCCGCTTTTCGCCAGCATTTTTATAACAGACTGGACTTCGCCGATCATCGAAGGATCAAGCGCGCTTGTCGGCTCATCGAAAAGAATGATGTCAGGATCCATGGCAAGAGTCCTTGCAATGGCGATTCTCTGCTGCTGACCGCCTGAAAGCTCATCAGGATAGTTGAAAACCTTGGAAGCAAGACCGACCTGCTGCAGGAGATACATGGCCTTGTCATACGCCTCCTGCCTGCTGCGGCCCAGCAGTGTTATCTGGGGATTCATGATGTTCTCAATGATTGTGAGATGTCCGAAAAGATTGAATGACTGGAAAACCATTCCCATCTTCTTTCTTATCTCGTTGAGGTTGCATCCTTTCTCTGTGATGTCCTGACCGTCGACAATGATGCTGCCCGATGTGGGCTCGGTCAGCATGTTGATACATCTGAGGAGTGTTGATTTTCCTGTTCCAGAAGGTCCGATGACAGATATCACGTCACCTTTGTTTATCGTGATATCAATGTCTTTCAGGGGAATAGTATCGTCATCGAATACTTTTCTTAAGTGCCTGATCTCAATCATAGCAGCCCTCCGCACAGCCTGAGCCTTCCATATGAAAGACACGGCTGCCATCCCTTTTCATTTTCACATCCTGTCCATGTCCGTACTCTCCCCGGATGTTTTCAGCTCAAAACAGACATGCAGTGAAAACAGATACTACATGTACATAATAAATTATGCAATGGCTTTTAACAAATTTTACTTTCTGAAAAATTCAAAATTTTTCCATAACATGATCAGGCTTGCCGGAAAATTCCCTCCTGAGAAGCAGCTCATCAACACTCAGAAACATAATATATGACTGGAGACGGCACGCCTTCACAGCCGGCCTGAAGAAAGAAACAGCTGCCGTCAGAGTATCATATATCCGCTGTTCCCTTTTCTCTCAACTCTCCATACAGTGTCACAGCAGGCGGCAATGAACGCCTCATCATGACTTACGAGAAGTATTGTCAGATCCTTTCCGTCCTGCGAGAACATCTTCTCGAGAATCTTCATCGAGACGATGTCAAGATGGTTGATCGGCTCGTCCATCATCAGCACGCTGCACCCTTTTCTCCTCGACATTGCAAGGGCCAGCTTCTTCATCTCACCCGGACTCGGTGAGAGTTCATGCGAGAACAGCGAAGACGGATTCGACCCCATGCGGTACATATCCGAAAGTACAAGTCCCCTTTCATCATCTTCAAGCGAACGGAAGGATGAAAGCAGCCTCCCTTCCTCTTCGCTGGTGAATTCCTGCGGAATGTAAAGAACGAAATCCCCCTTACCCGTCTCTTCCAGATAATCGTGAAAAGCCTTCATGAAAAGAGTTTTACCGCTGCCGTTCCTGCCGGTGATTGCTATATGCGATCCGGCTTTGACTGAAAGAGCCGGTACGTTCAGGCGATAGCTGCCGGCGTTTATCACAGTTTCAGGAAATGAGAGATCTGGCACCCTCATGCTGCCGGAAAGAGTCAGACCTTCCTTTCTCATCAGAGGTTTTCCGGCCGCTTCAAGCTTTCCTTCAAGCTGTGCCGAAATTGACATGTGGTTTCTAATTGCACCGTCAAGGGATGCATCCTTTCCCGACAGCCGTGCACCGTCAATCCTGGCCTTCGCATCATGGTCTTTGCTGTTTATGCCCCTTTTCGACAGGTCCCTCTGCTTTGAGCGGCTTCTCTCTCCAAGACGCCGGACGATCATCTGCTGTGCCGATATTGCCGAGCGGATACTCTCATACGCATCGCGTCCTGCTTTCTTCCGTCTCTCACTCTCATCAAGCGCATCAGGAAGAGACAGCGGAATATCCTCAAATGCCGTAAGCCCGTCTGCCGCTCTGTCGAAAAGGATGGTCCTTGATGAAAGAGCAGAGGAAAAAGCCCTGTCATGGGAAACGATTATTCCGATGCCGTCAAATGTCCTGAGGGCATTGATCATAAGCTGTCTGCTGTATGCATCAAGGTGGTTGGTCGGCTCATCAAGAATGAGTATTTCAGGTGAATGAGACAGTGCTGCCAGAAGCTGAAGTCTTTTCTTCTCTCCGCCTGAAAGGGTCTCCTGCCTTTCTATCATTTCGTCAGTGAGTGAGAGCGTGGACTTGAGCATCCCGACATGATTATCGCCGCAGAAAATATCGCTCCAGTCCTGAGGCCCAAGTCCTTCGAAAACCTGAGGACACAGCACAGCTTCCCCGCTTTTACGCACACAGCCTGAATCCGGTGCCGTGAGACCGGCGGCAATGGAAACGAGAGTGCTCTTGCCGCTGCCGTTCGCACCGGCGATCACAGTCCAGCCCTGCCGGAATGACAATGACAGATCTGAAAACAGAAGGCACCCTGATTCAGGGTATGAAAAAGTAATGTTGTCAAGATGCAAAAACATCAAATCCTCCGGAAAAATAAAGCGCTTGGAATTTTCACTGGATTGATGACATTGCAGACCCTCCGACAGACAGGATGCTATCATATGTCCGTGTTCTGTTCAACACGCCCGCAGCACGGCAGAAAAAACTGATTTTTTCCGCATGAGAATTTGCCTTTAAAGAAACATCAGATCATAGACCGGCAGATATAAGATCTTTCCTTGACTGACATACGCTTCGGGAAATATCTTAATATCTGTAAATATTCTGTAGAGAGAAGGGAAAGCAGGTTTTGGAACTATCAGATCTTAGTGCATATGCTGAAACGAAATACCATATCAGGGAAGAACATAAGTGGGCAGACTTCCCCGGCTTTTCCGTTCTCTCTGATCCCGGCAGCGGGAAATGGCTTGCACTGCTCATGCGCCAGTGGGATTCCATGTCAGGCATTGAAATACAGCGGTGCGACATCAAATGCGGACAGGACTTGCAGATGATGCATGACAGGCCGTACCTCTGTCAGCCGTTCCGCATGTACGGCAGCAGATGGACAGGTGTCACATTCGACAGCAGGACTGAAGAAGATGTTGTCTTCCGCCTCTTTGATGAAGCGGTTTCTGCCCTCACCCCGAACGGCTGCACGATTGTTCTTGAGAACTCCCCTTCTGAAACACAGGTCGTCTGTCCTGAAGCAGAGAGAAGAACATCAGATGAAAACTTCCATCTGCCATCTTCAGCGGTACCTGACAGGATACTCAGAATGATTCACCTGTATGAATACACAGGCAGCTCATTCACTCAGAAATGCCGCAACTTCCTTATACAGGGAAAGTTCATGGAAGATTATGAGGACAACGCACCATGGAACGGGGAGCTCCGGTGCTACTTCCCTGTCTACCATGACCTGAACATAGGACAGCTGAGAGGATACTTCACCTGGCGCACAGGCGTGAGAAAGGGAATATTCTCACCTGTTTCCCCTTCCCTTGCATATATTTACCTTTATGAGCTCCTGAACGGAATCGGAGCCTCATCAGCACAGGACAGCATGGACAGGATGGTTGCTTTCGAAAAAGGTTTTCTTGATGAAAGCATGGGGGACGCCGTCATGCGGAGGAATCTTCACCGGTGGATGTTTGACTTTGCTGTCATAAACAGCCTGTCCGTGGAAACGGCCCTCTGCCATGCTTCACGGAAGGCGGTGAAAACCGACACGGCCCTTGCTGTGCTGAGAGATCCGGACAATCATTCGGATGACGAGATATACTCTTCTCTGTGCGCATTTGCAAAGAAAAAGCCTGAGCAGTCACTCATAATGAGGAAATACCCCGATAAAGGAAAGCATGTTTTCGCATCTGTATGGAAAGAGGTTTCATCAGCAATCTCAGTTGACGGCAGAAATCCCTTTACCATCTGTTTCGGTATACAGAAAGAATACCCGTGGCACCCGCTGATCAATGCCGTATACCATGAAACAAGGAAACATTTGAATATGGAGTACACGCTGACACCCTGCAGGACATACATATGCAGGGACGGTGTATGGAGAGAAAAGCGTTATGACAGCCTGAATTTCGATCTGAAAACTTTCAATGCCTTAGTGCATGAAACTGACAGGCTGCTGCGCCTGTCGCTCAGATGCGGCCATTATCTCAAGAAAGCTGACGGATGCAGCTGGGCGGAAGAATGCATCAGAAAAGTGATTGAAGCCGAAAGGAAAGCAGAAGAGGAAGCTTCCAGACCACCCATCACGATAGACATCTCAAGTCTGGATAAAATAAGGGAGGATGCCTCGCTGACAAGGGACAGCCTGCTCACTGAAGAGGATATGGAAGATTATGAAAATGATGTTGTGGAAACAGGACTCGGCACGGATGATGAAAGCGGCGCGGAAGATTCATCCATCATTCCTTACAGCGAGCTTCTCACACTGCTTCTTCAGGGACAGCCCGTTTCCTCATATCTGAGTGACAGGCATCTGATGCCGTCCATTGCAGCGGATACAGTCAATGAGGCATTATTTGACTTAATAGGTGATAATATCCTTGAATGCGATGGCGACACCCTGACTCTGGTGGAAGACTACAGGGAGGATGTTCTTGACCTGCTGGGAGGAAAAATGAATGGAAAATGAGCACAGGAAGGTTCCAAGGCGTATAGAGCAGACGATTCTCAATTCCCTCAAAGGCGGAGTGGTGCCCAGAACGGGTCTGCCTTACATTGCAGTGGGAAGGAAGGATGAGATCAGTGCCCTCCTCCATGATGTCGATATCATATGCGGCGGAGGCGCTTCTTTCCGTTTCATCACCGGCCGCTACGGTTCAGGCAAGAGTTTTCTCATACAGACCATACGCAATTACGTCATGGACAGAGGCTTCGTAGTAGCCGATGCCGATCTTTCACCCGAGCGCCGGCTACAGGGCACCCGCGGTCAGGGGCTGGCCACCTACCGTGAGCTGATCAGCAATCTTTCCACAAAGACAAAACCGGAAGGAGGTGCACTGACACTGGTGCTTGACCGCTGGATAAACAACATACAGGCACAGGTCATGCAGGAGTCAGGACTTTCTGCAGGTGATGAGCGTCTGGCCGCAGAGGTGGAGAGGAAAATATACGAAGTCGTAAATGCCCTGAGCGAGATGGTGCACGGCTTTGAATTCTCGCGCCTCATATCTCTTTACTACCGTGCCTGCCTTGACGGGGATGATGAGACAAAAGCAAAGGTGAGGCGCTGGTTCCGCGGAGAATACACAGCAAAGAAGGAAGCGAAGGAAGAACTCGGCATAAACATGATCATCACTGATGATGACTGGTATGACTATCTTAAAATATTCGCCGTTTTCTTCCGCCTTGCAGGATACGAAGGCCTTATGGTTTTCATAGATGAACTTGTAAACCTGTACAAGATACCGAATTCCATAACCCGGCAGTACAATTATGAGAAGCTTCTCACAATGTACAATGACACCCTGCAGGGCAGAGCCCGCTGCCTGGGCATAATAATGGGTGCGACTCCACAGACAATAGAGGACAGGAGACGCGGCATATACAGCTATGAGGCACTGCGCTCGCGCCTGGCGGAAGGACGCTTCTCCAGACCCGGCGCCAGAGACTTGCTTTCCCCTGTCATCAAGCTTGAACCCCTGAAGGCTGAGGAGATGCTCGTACTGTGCGAGAAACTTATGCTCATGCATGCCGATCTGTACTCATATGAATGCAGACTCACCACCAGTGACCTTGCGCTTTTCATAAAGCTTGAATATTCGCGTATCGGAGCGGATCAGAACATAACCCCCAGAGAGGTGATCCGCGATTTCATTGAGCTGCTGGATCTGCTTTACCAGAATCCCGATATGAGCATAGAGGAAATGATGAAGTCGGAGGACTTCACCTATACACCTTCCATGGCTGTGTCCGACCAGAGCGGAGAAGAGTATGCGGAGTTCACAATATGAACGTGTTTGACCGTTATGCTCCATTCATCCGAGACTATATTTACAGCTCGGGCTGGAAGGCCCTGCGCAGTGTTCAGGATGCAGCGGGAGAGGCAATTTTCAGCTCTCAGGACAATGTGCTCATCACAGCATCAACCGCATCAGGCAAGACTGAGGCGGCATTCTTCCCGATCCTCACACTGATTGACGAAGATCCTCCCTCCAGTGTCGCTGTCATGTACATTGCACCTCTGAAGGCTCTGATCAACGATCAGTTCGGGCGCCTGAATGAACTGTGTGAACAAGCAGGTATTCCGGTCACACGCTGGCACGGAGATGTGCCTCAGTCACAGAAGAGAAAACTCATGCGCAAACCGCAGGGAATACTTCAGATCACTCCTGAATCCCTTGAATCGCTGATGATCAACAAGCATATGGAAATTCCTTCCCTCTTTGCGGATCTGAGGTTCATCGTCATTGACGAAATCCACTCTCTGCTGAGGTCTGACAGGGGACTGCAGACTTTCTGCCTGATAGAAAGAATGTGCTCTCTTGCAGGCTGCCATCCGCGCAGGATCGGACTTTCCGCCACCATAGGATCCCCCCAGGCGGCAGGGCATTTCCTGTCCAGCGGGAGCGGACGGAAAACCGTGATACCCCGCTTTGACGGAGGAAAGGAAGTGTGGAGACTGACCATGGAACATTTCTTCACCACATCCCCCCAGGCGGATGAAGGAAAGGAAGACGACATGGAGCCATCCCTTTCTGTTGAGAAACCGACAGACACGGCTCCGGCAGCGGCAGATCCCGGTATCGGATATATCTTTGAGCACACGAAGGGAAAGAAGTGCCTCATATTCACGAATTCAAGGGAAGAATGCGAAGCTGTATGCCAGAATCTGAGACACTACTGCGAAGTCAAACACGAGCCGGAACGCTTCCTCATACATCACGGCAATCTTTCCGCATCCTACCGTGAAAGCGCCGAGGAGGAAATGAAGGATGATGACTCGCTCATGTCGGTATGCGCCACGGCAACACTCGAGCTCGGAATCGATATAGGAAAACTTGAACGGGCCTTCCAGATCGACGCGCCTTTCACTGTTTCAGGCTTTCTCCAGCGCATGGGCCGCACCGGGCGCAGAGGCAACCCTGCCGAGATGTGGTTCGTCATGAGGGAAGACCATCCTGAAGCCCGCGCAATGATGCCGGACCTGATTCCATGGTACCTCATACAGGGCATCGCCCTTGTACAGCTTTACATTGAGGAACGCTTTGTTGAGCCGCCGAGAACAGGACGCCTCCCCTACAGTCTCCTGTACCATCAGACAATGAGCACGCTGGCTGCAGGCGGAGAGATGAGTCCTCGTTCCCTTGCATCCCGGGTGCTCACCCTTTCCAGTTTCAGGAACATCACTCAGGATGACTACCGTGTTCTGTTGCGTCACCTGATTGAAACCGATCATATCAGCAAAACGGAAAACGGCGGCCTTATCCTCGGCCTCACCGGAGAGAGAATCGTGAACAACTATAAGTTCTATGCGGTCTTTCAGGAAAACATCGAGTACTCAGTGCACAGCGGATCCGAAGAACTGGGAACAATAGTAAAACCGCCTCCTGCCGGTGATAAAATCGCAATTGCGGGAAGAGTATGGCTTGTCGAGGAAGTCGACCACAGAAAGAAGGAAGTGTACTGCACTCTCGTGAAAGGAAGCATCCCGGCCTACTTCGGCGATGTCGCCGGTGACATACATACCCGTATCCTTGAGAGGATGTACAAGGTTCTTGATGAGGAGAAAAGCTACCCATATCTCATGAAACATGCGGTATGCAGACTCAGGGATGCACGTTCAACCTTCATGAAAGCAGGGATGAAAGACCATCCTCTTGTCCATCTTGGAGGAAATATGTGGGCGCTTTTTCCCTGGCTGGGCAGCTATGCGTTCCTTGCACTTGAAAGATTTCTCAAGCTCCGCTGCGGGAAGGCTCTCTCACTGAAAGGACTTTCCCCATCACGTCCGTACTATATGCAGTTCACGATGAAGGTCTCTGAAGAAGATTTCTACAGAATAACCGCACAGGAAGCCTCGAAGGATTTCGATCCTCTGGAACTGCTGTACCCTTCGGAGGTGCCTGTGTTTGAGAAATACGATGAATATGTTCCGCCGCAGCTGGTGAGGAAAGGTTTTGCCGCCGGTGTTCTCGATATAGAAGGAATGAAGCAGAGAGTTCTCAGCTGGTCGGAAAACAGAAACACTGCGGGCATATGAGACAGAAACCTCTCACCTGCCCGTATCATGAGAGCCCGGCATGCTTATCAAAGGGTTTTCCAGAGGATCATTCCATCCTCCGGCACGCTCTCCAGCACTCCCCTGTCCTTAAGCCATGACAGATACGATCTCACCGTACTGCCGACAAGCACATACTGCTGCATGTTTATGCCGAGGCCGTAAGAGATGAAGATGCAGCGGATCACCTCATCGCATGATTTCGGCTCACGGCAGAAACCGCAGATCTTCTCTGCAATTTCATTTACCTTGTCCATATTGTACCGGGCGAGCGCAGAAATGTCCTCGCAGGCATCGGCATGAGATGGAACAAACATTCTTGCCTCCATTTTGCTGACCATCTCAAGCGTGTTCAAATATGCTTCCACATCATAGATGAATGTTACAGCATACTTTTCAAGCGCCTGCCTGCTTGAAAGACAGTCGGCAAGATAGACAACATCATCCGCTGTACGGAAACCGGTCATATCGAAAAAATGACCGGGAAGAGGGATGGCTTTCATCCCATTCTCAAGCACATCATCCGTAAGATACATGGCCTCGCTTTCCGCCGCCATCAGGAACTTGTGCCTCAGATCCTTTGAAGGGAAACCGCCGTAAAGGAACGCCGGTTCCAGAACAGGATGACGTGTGAAATCACACTCGATACCGGGAGCATAGATTCTGCAGCTGGTCTGTTTCTGAAGGTAGCTGCAGCCTCCAATATGATCGGCATTTGAACCCAATACCACAGCGCAGACTCCATCTTCTGTGATGTGGAGAAAGCAGGGAAATAATGTGTTTTCGATTGTAAATATCTCTTTTTTGTGATAGTATTTAGACATGAAGATAATGGTGTCGAGAGAGGTAAGGATTGTGGATGCATTCAAGGTATTCCCTGACACCATTGCAATATATCAGAACGCTGTTTCCTTCCTTATCGATGTCGTGAATGAACACTATGTCAATGTCTGTGGTCTTCCATCACAGAAGGCAATGACATTTGTAGAAAGACTTGTGCATTCCACAGCCAGGAGGCAGGCCCTCTATCCATCATTCGACACCCGCTTCCACAAGCTTCCGTCATATCTCCGTCGTGCGGCGATCATGGAGGCGGTTGCCGCCGTCACGCTCTACAGGAAGAACCTTGCAGACTGGGAAGTTTCAGATAAGCTTAGGAAGAAGCCTTTCCTTAAGATGAAGAGAAATGTCATGCCAGCCTTCTACAGGGACAATATGTTCATACTGGACGAGGAGAATGGAGTTTACAGGGCAAAACTTAAGCTCTTCAGGGATGGTGACTGGAAGTGGCATGTGTTCAATCTGTCACAGGCAGATATCAGGAGCATCGAAAAGGAGTTCGACCTGTCAGAGGCGAAATGTCCTGTACTGAAGAAGCACGGCCATCGCTTCACTCTCTCCTTCGCCTTTGAGACGGAGGCAGAGCTTCCAAAGAAGGAGAATAAGGAATATTCAGTATGTGCTGTAGATATCGGCATCAATAATGCGGCTGTCTGCTCAATCATGAAGGAGGACGGTACTGTCACTGCAAGAAGGTTCATAACTTTCACAGGAGAAGAAGACCGTTTCTCAAGAATACTGAATGAGAGAAAGAAGGCACATTCCTTATCAAAGTGCAGAACACACAGACTGGACCGGTTTCTGAAGAACCACAATGAGAACCTTGCAAGGCTTACTTCTTCTGCAATTGTGGAGTT
>CASFTW010000029.1 GCA_949297785.1 uncultured Spirochaetales bacterium | reverse complement strand
GAGTAGCTTTTCTGGACTCATAGTTATGATTTGACATTGTGGTAGTCCTCATAAAGGTGGATTTCAGGGCCGGGACTACCACATCACCTAATGGCCCTTTCATCCACGATTATTTAGGTACCCTCAATGTACCTGTTTTAGGCTTATTGGTTCAAGATTTTATATCCACGGTGCAAAAGATGATTTTTTAAAAATTTTTTGTTGTAACTATTGACATTACATCAAAGATGCTATATCTTGCGAAGCATAGATGAAACCATAATAGTTACAACAAATAATATTTCGGAGGTTTACATTATGACAAACAAGGAAAAAGCATTGGCACTGATCAGTACATTCGAATCAGGCGACACAAAGACAGCAGCACCCCTGCTCGCAGAAGGCTACATCCAGCACAACCTTTCTTACGGAACAGGACGTGATGCCTTCCTCTCTTCAGTTGAGTATCTTGCCGTAGCTCCGGTGAAGACGACAGTTGAGAACATCAGGGCATTCGAAGATGGCGACAAGGTATTCCTGCAGACAGTCTACAACTTCGCAGGAGCCGGAGATCAGGTTGCCTTTGATATCTTCCGTTTTGATGAGAACGGTCTGATCGTAGAACACTGGGACAATCTTGCTTCTCTGGCAGCCCCTAACCCATCAGGACATACACAGATTGATGGATATATGGCAGTTGAAGATACCGAAAAGACAGAAGAGAACAGAGAACTTGTGAAGAACTTCCTTGTCGATGTGATGCAGGGAAAGCATCCTGAGAAGACTGCATCCTATTTCGATGGGGATAAGTATATCCAGCACAACATAAGTATCGCGGACGGTCTTTCAGGGCTTGGTGCCGCCCTTGCATCCATGGCTGAGCATGGTATCAGCATGATCTATGACACTGTTCACATGGTACTTGCTGATGGAAACTTCGTTCTGGGTGTGAGCGAAGGCACATTCGGCGGTGTTCCCACAAGTTACTACGATCTGTGGAGAATCGAAAGCGGAAAGATCGCCGAGCACTGGGATGTGATGGAAACCATTGCGGATCAGTCCACATTTAAGAATGACAACGGCAAATTCTGATGTAATCATTGACATTACACTTACCTTTGTTTAAGAATGATGGCAGGAGGAAGATATGCAGATATCATCAAGATTCACGGTGGCACTCCATATATTCGCCTGTGTTGAATACTTCAGGGACAAATGCAAGGTCACCAGCGATTTTCTGGCATCAAGCATAAACACAAATCCTGTCATCATCCGCAGAATACTGGGACAGCTCTCAAAAGCAGGGCTTGTCAGAGTCATGAGAGGGACAGGCGGTATTGAGATAACCAGACCGCTGAGGGATATCACATTCCTTGATGTCTACAAGGCGGTTGAGCCGATTGAAGACGGAACTCTCTTCCATTTTCATGAGAACCCGAATCCTGCCTGTCCTGTCGGACGTAATATCCATGCGCTTCTTGACGGCAAGCTCCAGTCAATACAGGAAGCGATGGAAGATAGGATGAAGGAGTACACGCTTGAAGACATCAGAAACGGTATCAGGGAAATCATCGGGTGAAAGGCCTGAGACTGCTGAGGATTTTCTCTCATTTCTCACTGAGGAAATACACACGGTGATTGCCGCCAGCACTGATGATGACGGGCTGCCGGTTACATGTGCCATAGATATCATGGACAGCGATGAAAATAGTCTGTATTTTCTCACTGCAAAGGGAAAAGGTTTTTACCGTCGGCTCATAAAGCACCCTTTCATCTCTCTGACAGGGGTCTGGGGCAAGGACACAATGTCATCCACAGCAGTCTCTGTACGAGGATATGTGGAAGAAACCGATGATACTATTCTTGCCCGTCTCCTTGAGAAGAATCCGTACATGCTTGAGATATATCCGACAGAAGAGTCAAGAAAGGCCCTCTCTGCCTTCAGACTGTACGAAGGAAGCGGTGAGTTCTTCGATCTCTCTTCAAAACCGATAGTCAGGAAAAATTTCTCTTTCGACAGCTGTCATACGGTCAGAGAAGAATTCTTCATCACTGACAGATGTACCGGTTGCGGAAAATGTCTTGCATCATGCTCTCAGCAGTGCATAGACAGCTCGGCTCTTCCCTTCTGCATACACAATGAGAACTGTCTGATGTGCGGGATGTGCAGTGAAGTCTGCACGGGAAAAGCAGTCATAAGGAGAAAAACATCATGACACCTGATGAAAAAAGACTCTTTCTCATCAGGTATCTCTTGAATGAGAATCCCGATTATTCCTCCATCAGGATACCTGATGACAGTTATCGGCAATGGAGGCTGCTCCGCTCCCTGATGAACGTGAGACCGGCACTTCCCATAGGTGAGGATTTTCTCTCAGTACAGGATGAATTCCTTCAGGAAGAGACCAGAAGAAAAGGCATCACTGATATTTCATCACTCACTCCTGTCATTGAGGACACATACCTCTGGCAGGGTGATATAACGACTCTCAGGTGTGATGCAATAGTCAATGCGGCAAACAGCGGTATGACAGGCTGCTATGTACCGTGTCACGGCTGCATAGACAATGCCATACATACCTACTCCGGCATCCAGCTTAGGCTGGAGTGTCATGAACTTATGATACGGCAGGGACATGAGGAAGAGACAGGAAAGGCGAAAATCACAAAAGGATGGAATCTTCCTTCCCCGCATGTGATTCATACTGTCGGCCCTGTAGTCCGGACATACAGACCGACAGAAGAGGACCGGAAACTTCTCTCTTCATGCTACAGATCATGTCTTGCACTCGCTGATGAGAACAATCTCGGCAGCATTGCATTCTGCTGCATTTCAACAGGGGAATTCCACTACCCGAACAAGGAAGCGGCAGGGACTGCTTTCAATACTGTACAGAAGTACAGACAGAATACGGGCAGCAGGATCAAGGTTGTGTTCAATGTTTTCAAGGATGAGGACAGAAAAATATATGAAGAACTATTCAGAGAATATAAGGAAACTCAGAGAGGAAATTGAAAATGCAGATGCTCTGGTCATCGGAATCGGCGCTGGTATGTCCGCAGCGTCGGGATTCGATTATTCAGGTGAACGTTTTGAAAAGACCTTCGGCGACTTTCATGAAAAATACGGGATAAGCGATATGTATTCAGGAGGCTTTTATCCATTCTCCTGTCCTGAGGAGTACTGGGCATGGTGGTCGAGAATGATCTGGGTCAACCGCTATGAAAACGAAACCGGAAAACCGTATGAAGATCTTCTGAAGACAGTCACGGGCAAAGACTATTTCATCATCACGACAAATGTGGATCACCAGATACAGAAAGCGGGTTTCGACAAGGAAAGGCTTTTCTACACGCAGGGTGATTACGGACTCTTCCAGTGTTCGGTTTCCTGTCATCAGCAGACGTATGACAATTTTGAAATTGTGAGACAGATGGTTGATGAGCAGAAGGATATGAAAATACCCTCCTCTCTGGTCCATCATTGTCCGGTGTGCGGAAAGCCGATGACGACAAACCTGAGAGTCGATGACAGATTTGTGCAGGATGAGGGCTGGCATGCAGCCGCAACCAGATATAATGACTTTCTGAAGCGTCATGAAGACAGGCACATCCTGTTTCTTGAACTCGGAGTGGGAATGAACACACCTGTCATCATAAAGTATCCTTTCTGGAAGATGACATATCAGAATGAGAAGGCTGTGTATGCATGTGTGAACTTTCAGAACACATATGTACCGGCTGAAATAAAAGACAGATCAATATGCATCAGAGGAGACATATCCGATGTGCTTGATGAAATGAGGAAACAGCCCGGCTGATTGCCAACTGTCGTATCAGAAATACTGCCAACTGTCGTATCAGAAATACTGCCAACTGTCGTATCGAAAACACTGCCAACTGTCGTATTATCGTCAAATTATAATTAATTTTGCTTGTTTTTGTTTCTGTTTATGTGTTATGTTTTTTGTATGAAAAACTATGTCCCCAGAATAATAGATTCTCTGATTGATCTTAAGCTCAGTGCAAAAGGTGCTGTCGTACTCGAAGGTGCAAAATGGTGCGGAAAAACGACAAGCGCAAAGCAGGTGGCAAAAAGCGTGATCCTCATGAATGATCCAGGACGCAGATCTTACTACAATGAAGTCATGCAGATTGATCCCGGCATACTGCTAAAAGGAGATACACCGCGCCTCATTGATGAATGGCAGCTGTATCCTGACTTATGGGATGCTGTCAGATTCACAGTTGATGAACGGTCAGAATTCTCTCAGTTCATACTGACAGGATCTGTCACACCAGTCAGCAGAAAGAAAGACCGGAGCACGTATCATCACAGCGGAGCAGGACGTTTCTCCTGGCTTACAATGCGACCTATGACTTTATTCGAATCCGGTGATTCAAATGGAAAAGTGAGCCTTGAAGCATTATTTGCAGGAGAGACAGAAATTTCAGGCGAAAATCCATGTGCGGACATTCACAATCTTGCATGGCTTATATGCAGAGGCGGATGGCCTATGGCCTGCAGAAAGGATATATCAAAAAAAATCGCTCTGATGCAGGCACCGGAATACGTTGATGCAATTGGAAGAAGCGATATGGATACTGCGGAAACAGAAAGAACTATACTCAATAAACATCTTCTCCAGATGTTCCTGCGTTCTTTCTCAAGAAATATCGGAAGCCAGGTTCCGATAAAAGACATTGCAAAAGATTGCGTGATTGACAACATTTCAACTATGAGTGACGAAACCGCATACAATTACTACTCCATACTCTCTTCATGGTTTGTGATTGAAGATATGCCTGCATGGAACCCGAATCTCAGGTCGAAGATTGCAATACGGACATCCCCTACTCATTATTTCGTCGATCCCTCAATAGCGACTGCGTCACTCGGGCTCGGTCCTGACGATCTGATCGGGGATCTGCAGTCATTCGGATTCTGGTTCGAAAATCTCTGTGTCAGGGACCTGCGTGTTTACAGTCAGGCTGTTAATGGAGAGATATACCATTACAGAGACAAATCCAATCTGGAATGCGATGCCGTAATCCATCTGAAAAACGGATCTTATGCGCTGGCGGAGATCAAGCTTGGAGCACATTCCGCAGTAGATCAGGGAGCAGAAACACTTAAGAAACTTGCAGCAAAAATTGATACGGACAAGATGAAAAAACCGTCTTTTCTGATGGTGATCACAGGAACCGCCCCTTTTGCATACCGCAGAAATGACGGAGTATTTGTTGTTCCAATCACCTGTCTGAAACCATGAATATTGCTTTTTCGTGCAGAATTGCACAAATCATACTTGCTTTTTCGTGCATACCATGATTCCAGATACGTTTCACAGAAAGATCATGAACTCGTGCAGAAAGGTATGAATCAGTCTGTTCTGTCATTACGATAATGGCAAAGGCACCGCCCCCCCCAGATACTGTAAACTGGAGAATTGCCAGAAGTCATAATGCACAATCCTTACCATCTTTATTCAGTGTTTCCAACACAAGGCTTTGCCGTGAAATCTGTTCAATGAATACATCTGTCTTTTTCTGACTGACAGGATCCAGATTCGCATTCCATTCGTCAAAAAGATAAAGGGATGCGCCGATCTCGTTCTCATTTTCAATCAGCTGTGAAAGATCGGCTCTCACCTTCTCTCCTGTAGAATATTCACCGTTACACACATCTTTGAAAAACAGATTTGTGTGATTGGGATACAGATATGCCTTCTCTCTGAAATGCTCTTTCAACAGCATCATGACTGTGGTTTTCCCGCTGCCGTTCTCCCCTTTCATCACGATTCTTCCCTTCTCTTCATGACACAGCAGTGTTTCAAAATATGAAATGCATTCATCCATGGAAGAAAATGAGAATGTGCAATCTCCTTTTGTGAATGAAATATTCTGCCAGTTTATTTTCCCCTGATACCCCTCTGGATTCTTCACGGCATCTGCTGCTGTGCGGATATTCCTCAGCTTTGCAGTAAGCCCCGCAAAAGCCGTGAAATCTTCGACAAGAAAATTCATGTACTGTATGTTGCTTACATGACGAGGGAGACTGACGGCTGTTGCCAGCATGATTCCACCAGATCCGTTAGAAAGCAGAATGCGGCCTGCAGCAAAAACCACAGGAAGCATACTGACAGCCATAAGGACGAATGAGACACAGCTGTTGAATGAGTAATATTCTTTCTCACTGCACTCACCTTCCTTCATCTTAATTTCAAATGCCCTCTTCCACGCTCTCCAGTTATATGCATTGCCTGTCAGCATGGTATCCCATCCGCTGAAAAGGGCAGCCTGTATAAAGCTCTGCCTCTCCTGTGCATCCATGCTTCTGTTCCTGATCCGTTTCCTGAAAAGAAAAGCTCCGGCTGCTGTCAGGAATGCAGAACAGAAATACGATACGAGAAAACCTCGGGACAATGTGAAGCTTATTGCAGCCACATTGAAAACCACATTCAGAAGGGTGGTTACAAAATCATCAAGAAACACATAAGATTCGCTTATTGTCTGCCACAGCTGGTTCTGAAAGTAAGCCTGCTTTTGTCCGCAGAATTTCCGGCTCGTCTTCAGATATGGATGTGAATACAGATTTTTCTCATACATTTCCAGATAATGCCGGAATGCACGGTAACGGGCCTTCACAAGACAGCGGTACTTGAAAATTCTGGGGATGAAAACAAGTGTGAGTGATACGACGAAACACAAAAACCATAAGATACTGCTTTCATCACCGAGATGCAGCCCCATGTTGATTATGAAGAATGTGGAAGAAGCCACAATCATCTGTTCCGTGATTATGAACAGAATGGAGAAAAGGCTGAATATATTGAAAAGCTTTTCCATGAGAGAATCCTTTTTCGTAAATGAGAATCTCTGCCGGTGCAGAAGAATACATGTCATCTGCAAGGCAGTTGAAATCATGCAGGAATCAGGGAGGACATACCTGTGCATGGCAGCCCTGTTCACTGTCTCTTTTTCATGTTTACGGATTCATCTTTTCAAACCGGAAAATGACTTTTCATAACACAGACCATTATTGCATGCATCATCAGGCATGACAACTGGAAAAAGAAAGGAAAGAACAGTCTGACTATGAATTCCGGCCTCTGTTCCTGCTTTTATCCCTCCACTGTTTCGGCGTCATTCCGGTTGAAGCCTTGAAGACCTTGCTGAAATAATTCGGAGTGCTGTAGCCTACCATCTGTGAAATATCATACATGTTGAATCCTGTGTCGCTGAGAAGTCTCTTTGATTTTTCGACACGGACCTGAGTCAGGTAATCAATGAAATTATGGCCTGTCTTTTCCTGGAAAAGGCGGGACAGATAATTCGGATGCAGGAAGAACTGGTCAGCAAGTGTCTGAAGCGAGATATTCTCGCTGTAATGCTCGTTTATGTATGTCTGAATCTGATACACAGTATCACTTGCATAGACAACAGCCTGTTCAAGCAGGTCTTTCATCTGGAATATATACTCGCGGTTGTATTTCAAAAGAGCGTTCAGGTCATTGCAGCGGACAATATTGCGTATTGAATCAAGAATGTCACCGCCGCTGTAGCCTATCACATATCTGCGCAGGAAATGGTCAGCAATTATATGGAATTCGATGCAGAAGGAATAAAGGTAATTAAGAGAGCCCGTGCCTTTGTACATCTGCACCATTTCCCTTCTGGTTATGTTTTCAATTTCCTTTATATCCTTACCGCACAGAGCTTCATTGATCTCCATTGCAACATCTTCACTTATGATGTTCTCTCCCACCATTCCGTGAATATTGCGGTAGAGTGCAATATTCTCGCTCTGATGCTGGAGCACGCAGTAATCCAATGCATTGCCTGCCTGCTGATAGGCATTTGACAGTTCCGATATATGATAGAAATACCGGCTCACACCTATATGGACAGGAAAATCAAGACAACCTGATACAGAGGAAAGGATATCAATGAATGTCTGCTCGTCAATATTGTATACAAGATATGAATATTCACTGACACTGTTTTCAAACAGCTCCTTGTTCACGCCTTCGGGAGTATTGAGCAAAATGGCGGACGAAAGCATATCCTTTCCTGCTTTCATCCCTTCGGCATCAGATGATGTGCTGTCCATCCTGATTCTTGCAAGAAGCATGCATCCTTTTGTCTCAATGGACAAGATTCCGGCCTCCTCGTCATTGTACACGCCTTTTTCAGCAGCCAGGCTGTTAAGGAATGCAGTACGCCTCAGATGCAGATAATCATCTTTCATTTTCATGTCGCTGCGCTCACGCTCAAGCGTTTTGGCCAGGGCCAGGAAAGTCTTTGCAAGAGCATCGAACTGTACCGGCTTTGTAAGAAAGTCAAAAGTATCGTACCGCAGTGCGGAACGGGCATACTCGAATTTCTCATGTCCCGTCAATATGACGGAACGTATCTCGGGATTGCTTTCACGAAGACGTCTGACAAGATCAAGACCGGACTCCTCTTCAAGCTCGATGTCAGTCAGGACCACATCGATATTCCCCTTTCCGACTTCCTTCAGGGCCTCATCGACAGTATATGCAGTGGCGGCAACTTCATAGCCGAGACTCTTCCAGTCAACAAAGTCGCACAGACCCCTGAGGGCAACATCTTCATCATCAACAATTAGAAGCCTGTACATCATCATCTCCCTTTGTCTTCTTCCCTGTCCCTGTATTTTCTTGCAGGGAAGATCAGTCTGATTTCAGTCCCCTCTTTTTCGATACTGTCAACCTCTATCGTACATTCACTGCCATACAGCAGCCTGAAACGCTGGCATACATTCTTGAGTCCGATGCTTGTCTGCTCCAGAGAACTGCTGTCATCAAGAATCTTTCTCAGCTGCTCCAGCTGATGCTCATCAATCCCGCTGCCGTTATCACGGACAGAAAGGGAAATCATATCGCCTTCCAGAGTGCCGGAAACAGATACACAGGGATGCTTCGCATGTTTCCTGAATCCGTGCACCACCGCATTTTCAACCAGAGGCTGCAGCGTGAGCATGGGAATTGAAAAGGCTGCCGTATCGAAATCAAATGAAATAGCGAGAGAGATCTTGTCGCTTGTACGGAAATTCACGACTTCGATATATACGCGCACATGTTCAAGTTCACCGGAGATGGGAACGAAATCCTCATTCTTCTTGACCGACATTCTCATCAGGCGGCAGAAACTGTCCAGCATTCCCGTGGCGCTGCTCTCACCTCCTGTCAGCCTGATCATTTCCCAGCGGATCATGTCAAGCGTGTTGTAAAGGAAATGGGGACGGATCTGCATCTGAAGCGCATTGAGTTCGGCCATCGCCCTGTTCAGCTGCAGGGTTTTCTCCCTCACCTGGGAAGCGACGATCTCATCAGACATGCGCTGAAGATCCTCTGCCATATGGTTGAAGCCGGAGGATACAAGAGTCAGCTCATCATTTCCGTCCACATCACATCTGGCGCCTTTGTCATTGTGTCCGAAACGTACCATGCTTCTCACAAGCCGGGTAAGCGGAACTCTTATGCTTTGTGCCGTGATCCTGGCAACGATCAGGCATAAAGCCAGTATGACAAGCACCATGACAAGACAGCGGTTGCGTATCGTGACCGCAGGAGCAAGCAGGCCGTCCATATCCACTATATGCACTATATACAGATCCAGCTTATCGCTTTTCTGATACGCTACAAACAGAAGTCTGTCCGTGTCCTCAAGGGTAAAGGATCTGTGCCCGCCCTGACGGACCAGCGTCAGGACATTGCTGTTATCACTCAGGGAAGGAGCTTTTATATTCGGATTCAATGCAGCAATGACATGCCTGTTTGAAATGAGGAAGGTGTTGCCGGTTCCATAGAAAGCATAGTTGGTAAGAGCCTGGGTCAGAAAACCTGTATCAAGATTATACATAAGCACACCGAGGAAATTTCTGGTTTTGAGGGTATACACGGCAACTGTCATCGTAAGCGTCCCGCCTACTCCCATATGGCTTTCCGGATACCTGTAGATCAGGTCGGTCACCGCGGTTGTGTCAAACCAGCACGGATAGCCGTTTTCCTTCACTGCTTCCGTATAATAAGGACTGTCAAGAAAACCTTCCAGATCATGCAGCATTGATCCTCTTCTGTTGCCCTCCCCGTCAACCATGCAGTACTGAAAGTACGGCGTGATGAACTGCAGGTTCGAAACATAGCGGTTGTTCTGCATGAGCCGGAACAGATGTTCTTCTATGATCATGCGGTTTGAGACAAATGTCTCATCATTCATGAAATCGCCGCCGCGCTGTGCGATATTCTCATTCTCTTCAAGAAGTTCAAGTACAGAGGAATCAGAGTAGAAAGATATTGCGGCTTTCTCATAAGTCTCCATTCTGTCGTTCATCTGTATTGCAATATTGCCGACCAGAAGGGAAATGAAGTTCTCAGTGTTTTCACTGATCTCGTTTACATATGAACGGAATGTGACAACTGTGATCACAACAGAAGGAATGACTGCAAGAATTATCATGATGCAGAACAGCCGCGGGAAAATGGAAATGCGCCGCAGAAGAGTTGCAGCACCGGGCATTGCACCGGCTTTATTCTTACCTGTTCTTTTCCTGTTCATTTTCTATCCCTCAGACAGTTTCAATAGTATTACCTTTTCCCCCTGAAGTACAAACAACGCCGCCCGTGTGGAAACGCGGACGGCAGAGAAGAAACATTTAACAAAATCAATTGCCGAGTATTTCTGCATTATAGTCGTCAATGACTTCAACTTGTGCAGACTGCTGTGCGTCGGCGAATTCCTTCTCGACATCGGCATTAGGATCGATGAGGATATTCTGGACAGCACGGTCAACGTAGGAACCTACAATTGCCTTGCCTGCGAATTCAAGACGTCCGCCCTTGGTTGCATTGACAACCTCAATCCATTCTTCAGGAATGCCTGTGGCTTCTGCGAGATTGAAATCAAGACGGGGATAGATCATAGGACTGATACCGCCTGTGGCAACCATGTTCTCGGCACGTGCCTCAAGAGTATCGAGTGAAAGCATGAACTTGATATACTCCCATGCCGCATCTTTCTTTTCCTGACTTGTCCTTGCGTTGATTACAAGGCACTGGCCCATATCCGTGGTCACAGATTCTCCGCTCGGTCCGGCAGGGAATTCGGCAAGCCCGATGTCCTCCATCTTCATGCCCATGCTTGTCATTACGCTTACCCAGTCACCGGCAAACGGCATCATGGCAACCTTACCCTGAGCAAAGCGTTCCTGAAGATCGGCAAAGCTTATTGTCAGATCGGGAGAAAGTACGCCTGCATCTCTGAGCTGCTTGTAATACTCGCCTGCTGCGAGAACTGCGGGATCAGTGAATGTCAGCTCAATTGTTCCATCCTCATTCTCCTTTGTCAGGTCTCCGCCGGCCTGCCATACATAATACTGGAAGAACCATTCTGTCCACTGTCCTGTCAGGATACCGTAACCGATGACCTGGTTTGCAGGATCATTGAGAAGAATTGCATCTTCAAGAGCTTCTTCCCATGTCTTCGGCGGTTCACTGATTCCTGCAGCTTCAAAGAGAGGCTTGTTGTAGCCGAGATAGAAAGCAGCACTCCAGGAGACAAGGCCGTAAAGGTTGCCGTTGCGAGTGAACATGTCAACATAGATAGGATCATAATTATCCTTGTCTTCCCATGATGCGAAATAATCATTGAGAGGTTCGAGGATTCCGGCTGACATATACTGCTCCATCATGGTATATGAAACAGGTACGACATCAGGAGCATTTCCTGCTGCAACTGCAGTATAGAAGTCATTACCCGGATCTCCTTCACGGATAACGTTCTTGATCACGATGTTAGGATGCTCTTCCATGAATTTCTGCTGCAGTGAAAGCTCAAAATCTGTAAGACTGGTGCTTGTGACCCAATACGTAAGCTCTACAACATCTTCTCCGCTTTCGCTGGTTGCCGAAGATTCTCCGCCACCCATTGCAAACAGTGACAGACACATAGACATAATGACGATGATACTTAAAAGTTTTTTCATCATTTCCTCCTTTTCTGAATTATGACCGCAGCTGATGCAGCCTCCTTTTTCTTAAATCATAACAACGTATTTGAGGGTGGAACCTACAAATAGTTTAGAAAAAAAATACACAAAATTAAGGTATGTGCATCACACCGGAGATACTCCGCAATGCATCAGACGTGCCTTTTCGGCAGCAAAGCAGATCAGATGACTCTGAAGGCTCTGGCCTGCCGATGACCGGTTCAAGGCAGGGTCGTCAAGACGCACGGCACTGACAAAATCCCTTATCAGACAGTAGTCTCCTCCGTCATGGTTATATGAGTATCTGGTTTCAGGCTTTGTGACAGCAATGACTTTCTCATCTCCGCCCAGAGTCCTCACCTTTATCTCATTGTTTTCCATATCGCCCCACAGCTCACCTTCCGTTCCCATGATGTGAAGCGTGCGCTTGCACTCCTGGGTGAATGCACACATTGTGAGACTTGCAACGGCACCGTCCTCAAATTCCATTGACACAACCTGATGGTCGACAACATCATTGCCGCACCGGTATACACATCTTCCATACGGCCCCTTCCTCAATGCCTCGGTTATCCTTTCGGCAGTCGGATCCGTTGTCACCATTTCCGCAAAGCCGTCCGATTTCGCTTTCGGATGTTCAAGATAGAATTTCGGAGCATAATAAATGCAGCTGTCCTGATGGGGACATCCGTCAAGGCAGTAATCAGGCGCACCGTCAGGGGCATTTTCCGCCGTGAAATGGGAAAGCTTTCCGTAGGAGGAAACCATAGTGCACCTCTGTCCGATAATCCATGAAATGATGTCGGTGTCATGACAGCATTTCTGAAGTATCATCGGTGTGCTCCTTTCGCTGTTGCCCCAGTTTCCCCTGACAAAGCTGTGTGCCTGATGCCAGTAACCGACATTCTCGCTCTGGTCATATGCGATGATCTTTCCGACCATTCCGTCTTCCACACATTTTCTGACTGTCCGGAAAAACGGAGAATAACGCAGCACATGGCAGACTGTCAGGACTTTTCCCGATTTGTCTGCCGCAGACGCTATCAGTCGGCATTCATCTTCATCCGGCGCCATCGGCTTCTCAAGCAGAACATGATAACCGAGTTCAAGAGCCCTGAGAGCCGGCTGTGTGTGCATCTGGTCCATCGTGCAGACAAGGGCGGCATCAGCCATGCGCGGCCGGGCAAGCAGATCTTTCCAGTCATTGAACACGCACTCAGGAGACAGACGATGCAAGGATGCAAAGCTTTCCCTGCGGCTCTGATCCGGTTCGGCTACTGCGACAATCTCGAATTCATCCGGCTTCTCAAGAGCATAGCGGGAATATATGACCCCGCGCGCTCCCGCACCAAGCAAAACAGCACTGACCTTTTTCATGAATCTCCTCCTGTTAATTGCATAAGCTTGATCAGAAAGCATTCAGAACCGGGAATCCCGAATCCCGGTTCCGGATGCACTTCAGCCCTTGATTCCCGCAGCTGCTATGCTTTCCTTTATCTGATTTGAGAAGATGATGGTTATAAGCAGAACAGGAATAATCGTCAGCAACGACAGGCCCATGATGAAATTCGGCTTGACGCTTGTAATCTTCGATATGTTGTAAAGGGCGACATTGAGAGTCCACAGCCTCTGGTTCTCAGTGACCATCCATGCCCAGAAGAAGTCATTCCAGTTGGAAAGGAATGTCTGCAGGGCGATAACGGAAATGATCGGTTTCGACAGGGGGATGCATATCTTGAAGAAAAGATAGAAATTCGATGCGCCGTCAATTCTCGCAGCCTCGAAAAGACTTTCAGGAAGATTGTCGAAAAATCCCTTATAAAGATACACGAAGAATCCGTATGGCAGCAGATGCGGAAGCAGAATGGCCGCATAGTTGTCATACAGCCCCATCGAATGGAACATGGTGAACTGTGGGATCATGATGGATACGAAAGGAATCATCGTTGTTCCCAGGAAGAACAGCAGCATCATATTTGCTGTCTTTTTCGGCAGAAGGCGTGAAAGCGGGAATGCTGTGACGGCACACAGTGTGACCTGTGTCAGCATAGCCCAGATCAGGACGATCGCCGTATTGAACAGGAACACGAGGAAGCTGAAGTTCCTGATAACATCATTGTTTGAATAAAGGAAACTCGGCAGTCTGAAATAATAGGCGAAGCTTTCGAAAAGCAGCCAGTTGTTCTGAGTCAGTGTCGTTCCTACAAACTGTCCGTTGATTCCGTAATCATTGACAATGAAATCCCGGATGCTGTCATTCAGTCCGTTCTGTGCGAGGAGTGACTCGTCAAAAGATTCGTCAAGTTCCATCGGATTGTATTCATATCCCATGCTGTCGACAGTACGCTGGATACGCTCAGGATAGTCCAGGGTTCTTGATGTTATCGCAACACCCTTGAAAACACCATGATCCTTCTCAAGATCAATGCGGCCTCTGTGAGAGCGTGCATAATATATCACATCGCCGTCCCTTGTACCGTAGAATCTGATCTCGAAAATTGACTCCCTCGGTATCTCGTAGATAGTCGCCATCATTGATGTGACATGATCCTTCTGGATTTTCTCAAGCAGTCCCTCATCGCTCATGCCGCTGTAGTCAATGACAATTGAAAGGGAATTTGCGGTATCGGGAACCAGAGAAGGAGGCGTATCATATACCTTGGCTGAATCCTTCATGGCATTCGCCCCGATGTAAACCAGGGGGAAGATGATCAGAAGTGCAAAGAAAATCGTGACGATATATGCAGTTATGCGGAATGAAGCAGGATTAAGGTTTCTCATGTTTCCCTCCTTGTCACGATCTGTCCGATCTGTCCAGCTTCTGCTGGATCACCGTGAGAATCGCTATGACTATGAACAGCGTCACCGCAGATGCTGCGGACTTGCCGTAATTCATGTCCTTGTAAACCGAGTTGTATATATAGATACCCATTGAAGTGGAAGCTCCCGACGGACCTCCGGCCGTATACTGATACGGCTGGTCAAGTATCTGCATGGTGGAAATACATGTAAGTATGAGCTGGATGACCACAATGAACCTGATATTCGGAAGTATGATATGCCATATCTTCTTCCAGCCCACACAGCCGTCAATGGCCGCAGCCTCATAGATTTCGGAGTTTATGCCCTGTATTGCTGTCAGATACAGCAGTACATTGACACCGCCTCCGAGTATTCCCGGGAAAATGATACAGAATTTCGTCAGATCGGGATTGCTCAGCCAGACCTGTGCATTTCCTCCGAAGAACTGGAATATCTGATTGGCAACACCGTAGGAAGGATCCCATATCCACTTCCAGACAATGACATTGACCGACATCGGGATAAGAGTTGTAATGAGATAGACTGTGGTGAACAGTTTCCTGCCCTTCATGATCTCATTGAGGAAGAGAGCCTGAAGCAGAGGAACCCAGAAGACAAGCACAAGCGTCAGGAAGAGAAATGCAAAAGTATTTCCCCATGCCTCCCAGTAAAAACCTGTGTTGAAGATGACTTCATAGTTTTTCAGTCCGACAAAACGTCCCGGCGGATCAACTGCGTTGTAGTTGAAAAGCGACATGTAGAATGCCTTCAGGATAGGATAATATCTCAGCCAGACAGTGGTGAGTATGCCGGGAATGAGAAACATCCAGGCACTTATCCTTTGGCGACGTGCAAGCGGTGACATTGCAGTACGCCGCTTTGAAAAGACAGCCATAGCGTACCTCCTTTTTTACCTCCGGCCGTGAAACAGCACATTCATCAGCCTGTCTGGATTTTACCACCGGGGCAGAACAGCCTATGTTCAAATCAAAGGTAAAAAATACACATTCTTAACATTTGCAGAGTGAAACAGGTGAAAAACAAACACCTGAAAGACAATCAGAAAAACAGGAAAAGATAAAAAAGGGAACAGCTTTTTGTCCGCCGTCCCCTTTTCCCGGTAATTTTTCTTTCTATCAGCCCATCCTGAAATCGAATTTCCTGGGAATTTCATTTTTCTGCGCACACTGCTTTACAAGATCTTCAGAGAACTCAATCCCCTTTTCCTCAGCAAGCCTCATTGCCTGAAGCCAGAACCAGCTTTCCGTATAGACTCTTCCGCCTTCACGGATCAGGGCGAATTCCCTCCTGAAGCATTTTTCAAGGAAATCTTTTTTTACAAGGTGGCAGGCGGCAGGAAGAAGGCCCATTATGAGAGCTTCGTCATCCCTGACTTTTTCATCAAGTGTCTCATAGAAGTCCCATGCATCCTGCCATCTCCCGATAGAAACCAGCAGATCGACATATTCCTCCGAATATTCCCTGCGGTTATCAAGGGAAACACATTCACTCATCAGGGAAACGGCATCATCCGTTCTGCCCTGCTGGGCACTCATGACTGAAAGACAGCGCAGCGAGAAGGCATTTTTCTTCATTGAAAGGGCTTTTTTGAAACATTCTTCCGCTTCAGCATCCATCTCGTTTTCAAGATACATAACTCCCAGGATGTTCCATGCATTGAAATTACCGCCTGCAACAGCCCCGATCGCATCCTTCCATCTCATATCCGTCATATATGAAGAAGGGATGTCCTCTTCAGGAAGGGATTTTCCCTCAAGCACATCTTTCCAGACTTTCTCCTCTTCTCCGATTGAATCGTAAGGGAAAGTGAAGCCGGGCGGGATCAGGGAAGAATCGCGCAGGGCTTCAAGGGCGCCGTATCCGCTGCCGTAGTGCAGCAGTTCTTCCGGCTGGCAACATGCATATAAGGCATATTCAGCCTTTCTTTTCCGCACTTCCTCTTCGCTGACAAGAGAATTGATCTTCGAATAAAGCTCACCGCGTCCCTCATCATAGTCGCATTCCGTCAGATGCGGCGACGCCTGGAAGCCTCCGAACATCTGGACGAAATCAAGACTTGAGCCGCCTTCGATATCCATACCGTGAACCTGAGTGGGAGAGAAACCGGCCTGAAGTTCTATATACCCTCCTTCTCCGTCGCTGCTCAGGTAATCACGCCAGTGCTGTCCGCCCTGCTCTTCGCCCCAGCAGAACATTTTATGGTAAGCAAGATTCCTGTCAGCGCGGTCAAAGAAAACCCAGCCGTCATTCCACACGGAAGCTTCCCATGTCTCATCTTCACGGTGCCTGTTCTGGAAGAAATACTCGCTCGCATAATCTGTGAAACTTTCAGGATATGTGTAATCGTAGCCCGGCTTTATTCCAAGATAAGGAAGACGGCCGTGGCACATGACTTTTGCAGCTCCCTCTTTTTCCATTGATACCGAATTGATGAAGATCACATCATCCGTACCGGAGTAGACACGCAGCTTTTTACCCTCCCTCACGGCAATGTTGGTCCACCAGTAGAAAGGAACTTTTTCCTTCACCGGATTTACAAACCGTGCATACACCCACAGATACCTGTCATCTTCTGCAAGATGGAAATCCATATGCCAGAACAGCCCGCGCATCCTCTCGTATTCATAAGCTCTCAGGAATTCCTCCCCGTCTTTGCCCTTCATTTTCGCGACAAACAGAGGAGAGCATGTAGTGACAGTATGTCCGTATTGACCGAAATTCCATTCAATACCGCCGCTGAACCATGCTTTCCTTACGGCAAGATTTCCTATCTGAAGCACGGGATTGTCAAAAAGAAGCTGTCTGCCGTCGTCTTTCTGAATGAGGGAATACAGCCTCATGCCGTAATCAGGCCAGAACTCAGCCCTGACATGGGCATTTTCCATTATGATCGTGCGGATACGCATCTGTGTGCGGCTGCGGGTGAACAGGTCCTGCCATTTGTAAGGCAGGAAACGGTCGCCTGTCTCATAGCCATATCCCTTTTTCTCCTCGGGAAGAAGAAAACTGTCATCCATATCGATGCTGTGATTCCTGCTTCTGAATTTGGCCAGGGCATTCTCACCGATAGAACCACTTCCTTCAATTGTTCTGAAACCTGTTGTTATCATAAACAGACATACTCCTTTATCTGCACATGATACATCCGTGTATAAAAAAAGCAATGATGTAAAATTCACTATTTTGATGCAATCTTTCAACATTGGCGGATGCTGTGCCGGTGAATCTTTTTTCACACCTGCTTCCATTCCTCCCGCACCTTGAAACTGACAGATGAAATAAGATTATAATTTCCCAAAAGCCCCCAGCAAGGAGAGAGTGAATGCTTTTACCGGTACTTCATTTTTTCAATGACGGCTATCTTGCCGCCATGCCCCTGATACTCCCGTTTGCATCCGAAGAGTTCGCTCTGTCTCTTGGTGTTGTAGGACTGCTCGGCTCCCTCCTCAGTTTCTCTGGCATCATACTCGCAATCCCTGCAGGAGTCACTGCATCAAAATTCGGAGCACTGAGGCTGCTCAGCATGGCGGTTCTGTTCTACAGCCTCGGTTTTCTCATTCTCGGCCTGTCGTCAGGAGTCATCACCGTAGTTCTTGCATTCATAATAGCCAGCATAGCATTCGGCATATTCCACCCGCTTGCATTCTCAGCTGTGGCAAAAGCATCACAGCACAGCAGCCTTGGCAGACAAATGGGCATATTCGCCGCGACAGGGGACATCGGAAGAATAGCATTTGCCTCTGCTGTCACTTTCATCATAGGTCTCACATCATGGAGATTCACATCCCTGCTGTATGCCGCGGCCGCTGCAGCACTGTTCATCACCAGCATCTTTCTCTCCAGGGGGAAAAATGTGGCAGGCCGGTCAAATGATGAAAAAGGAAAGAAGAAAATCAATGCGGCAATCCTGAAAAACAGCACCTTCATGCTGGCAAACGCATCAAGTCTTCTGGATGCTTTTGCAAACTCCTCTCTCTTCATATTCATCCCCTTCCTCCTGACATTCCGCGGCATAGATGCGGCATTCATAGGCTCATTCACATCCATCTTCTTCATCGGCAACCTGTCGGGAAAGGTTATCATGGGACGGCTTACGGACAGGATCGGGCAGGAAAGACTATTCATATGCTGCGAGCTGTTCATATTCATCTCGCTCATCATGCTGGCACTATCCCCATCTGTGATGGTCATTTCCGCACTGGCATTCATTCTTGGATTCTTCACAAAAGGAACGGTTCCCATCACAAGTACGATGATTGCCCAGTCAGTCGGAAACGATGAATACGAATCCGCATACAGCGTGAACTCGCTGTCCACAAGCATTGCAAATACTGCAGCACCTCTTTTCTTCGGTGTCCTTGCAGATTTCCTCGGGGTTCAGGCAATATTCTTCGCCTGTGCCGTCGCCGCATTATGTGCAGCACTTCCATCCATCATCCTGCTGAAAAGAAAGAACTCGGGCTGCAACGTAAAAGCTATCTGAAAAGGCCATCTTCATTCAGCGACATTATTACTTCATCTTCCATGCCGGTCATCATGGAGAAAACAAGCGGGATCACATTGAACGCATCACAATCATGAAGGCCGAACATCGTAGCATCTCCTGAAATTATGACTGCCTTGTCATCCGTGAAATGAAAGACAAGGCCCAGCTCATCACGTCCGACAGGTCTTCTGAGGTAAACATCGCCATTATCAAGCTTTTCGATTGTGATGTTTTCGCAGAAAGAAAACATAGGGTGACCCATCTGTGCATTCATCTGCAATATGCTGAACAGTCCGGAAAATGTCAGATCCACAGACCCGGCAGCTTCACCCTTATGTCCTATGTATGAAAATCTCTTTGCCGGCGTTTTGCCTGCTGCAGAAATCTTCAAGCTCAGCTTCATCCAGAGGAACACCGTTCCCGCTGCACGACACCGTAAGCAGGATTACAAACACAAAAAGAAGTTTATTCATTTTCCCCTCCCCTGTAAAATGAATGAAAATCTCTGTAAATAATTAAGCACTTCAAACCCAGATCACAAAGTCTGAGTTAATATGCAGTCAGCTCAGCTGTGCCTGTATTCCTGTTCTTCAACCGTGTGTATCTTTCTCTCTGTATCAAAGACTTCAAGAAACGGCCTGCCGTCTTTGTAGCCCCATCTCTCAATCCGCGATACCCGTACACGGTAGAGAACCTCGCATTCAAGTGAAGTGTAATAATCATATGAAGATGGATATTTCTCATGGAATGCTGTGCAGAAAGCAGGATTATCAAGAGGATGCCCTGCCTCTTCTGCACTTCCCTCAATCTGTATGTTGTCACAGCAGAGCGCAACATGGACATTTTCCTTCAGCTGCTCATACTTGCGGGAAGTGCGGAAAGTCTGGAAATACAGACATCCGTCAATATAGACCACACTCATCATGCGTGATGAAACATGATCACCGCATGCTGTTGAAAGCACCATGTGACGCCCGGAGCCGAAACTGCTCCAAAATGAGGAGTATGCCTCATCATAATCATTCTGCTTCACTGCAAATCATCCTCATTATATAAGCGGCAATATCTGATGTTAGTTTCTCTGTGGTATCGGGATCATCACATTTCAGACTGTGTCCTGTACCGGTTACAACCATTACAGGAAAACCATGTGTTCTCAGTTCATCAGCGGACATAAGAGGATCATCACTGCCTATGACTGCACAGACAACATCAGTGTATGATGATATTTCCTCCAGTGCTTCACGTGTCGGTGTCAGCAGCACATGCCTGCTTTTAAGATTCAGAAGAGATGAATACTTCAGAGCGCTGATGCAGCCGAGACTTTTTGAAACGAACAGAACTTCATCGCATTCGTCCAGCTTTTTATCTTTCAGTGCGCATATGGCATACCCCAGAGCCATATCGCCGGCTTCCTTCACCGTTCTGACAGGCTTGAAAGGTATTGCCGACCAGTCAATTGGAACAACAGTCCAGCCTTTTCTTTCAAGCTCCCTGCCGGTAAGAAGGAACAGCGCTTCCCTGCATGTGTACCCCGTACCGGGAAAAAGAACTGCTTTTTTCATATTTCCTGGCTCACGACAGGTCTGCCGTCTTCATCAAGCAGAGGTGTGAAACCGGCTGCATTACCGTTCCGATGAAATACATAATTCACACCGGTCACTGTATCAACCCAGATTTCAATCACGTCAATACAGCCTTGCGAATAAGTCTTTCTGAATCTTTCCGTCATATTGTCATTCCTCTTCATCAATCGATTCGTGTGATTTCAAATACCACAGGACGCACTCCATCTCCGCAGCATCCTATCGTCTGCCCTTCCCTGTTGTTCCATGTATGATACGAAGCACCGTTTGAGATGGCAGTAACCGCACGGCATATGTCAAGCCATGCAGTGGCACAAAGCCCCTCAGGTTTTTCATTCTCCCCTCTGTAGATGAAAACATCCCCTGTCTCATGCAGAGGACATGCACCTGCCTCCTCACCTGCAAGCAGATATTTTTCCGCGATATCAGGATAGAACTCCGTCTTTATGACTCTGATCTGAACTTCGTACATATCATGATCATATCATGAAATCCGCTTATCCTGAACCTGGAAGCAAGCTATGAACTGCAATTTCAGGAAAGAAAATCATTGTTGATTCCACTCGTCACATGATAAACTTGACAATCCGTCTCATTAAGCATAAGGAGGAAAAACATGGACATAAACAGCTTCATGGAATCTTTCAAGGAGAATCTTCTAAATCTTTTCAATGACAATCTTCTCTTTCTCGGCCTTCAGGGCAGCTATGGCAGAGGTGAAGCAAAGGAATCCAGCGATATCGATCCGGTCATAATCCTCCGGCAGTGCGGAAAAGATGAAATTCTTAAATACAGATCATACATCGACACACTTCCCGAAAAAGATATTCTATGCGGTTTTGTCTCTTCCTCAGATGAACTCAGGGCATGGGAAAGTGCGGACAGAGCCCAGCTCATTCTCGATACAAAACCACTATACGGAGAACTTATCCCGCTTTGTCCTGAAATTACCCATGATGATATTCTCAGGGCCGTACAACAGGGAGCATGTGCAATCTATCATGCTTCCTCTCACAATATACTCCATGCAAGGGATTGGTCGATTCTTCCAGAGCTCTATAAAAGCGCAAGATTCACGATAAGAATGAAACACTACCTTAATACCGGAGTATACGTCTCTGCATTCAAGGAACTCTTTGCTGTTGTCAATGAAGAAGAAAAGACAATCCTTGAAGCCCGGAATCCCGATACTGAAGAAGATGCATTCACTCTTCTTGAATGGGCATCGGAAACAATGAGAAATATCAACACGAATTGATTAGAGATTCAGCAGCATGTAGATGCCATTCTCTTCTGGCAGCGCAGGGAAGAATCTTATAGGATCCGGTAGATCCGGAGGAAAAGCATAAGCTGGTACAGTTCCACCAGCAGCCATCTCATCATAAATGCCGAAGGAGATGAAGCTGTTGCATATTATGCAGTCTGGATTCCTCTTCCATGCATCACCAAGAGGAAATGGAAGGTAAGGAAGCTTGTTCCTTAGAAGATAAAGGTATTCAGGAAAATACTTCTCATCATCTTTTAGGTAACGCTTTATTCCATCATCGATGATTCTCGCAGCTTCTTCTGTTGGAAGGTCTGCGCTTAGATTTATAGGAGAAAGAGTTGAGGCAGCATTTCCTCCATAGCTTAGTGGAATTGCTTTTACATGTCCTCTATGATCGGCAGTCTGGACGATTGTGATGGTTTTGTGTCCCATGATTTCATAGACCATTGCAGAGAGTACGGCTGTCCTCGATACTCCAGCCTTGTTCTTGATTCTCATGATTTCATCATTTGTGATGAGAATCCTTTGCTTCCTA
>CASFTW010000028.1 GCA_949297785.1 uncultured Spirochaetales bacterium | reverse complement strand
CTTTATCAATATCAATAGACCAGTCTCTTCCTCTCACCTGATCACACTGAGGCAGGGAGAAGAAGACAGGCTTTTCAAGTTTTTCCCTCCTTTCCTTTGAATATCTCGCCGCAACAGTTCTTGTCACTGAGATTGCCATCTGGGCTTTAAGGCAGAATCTGTCTCTTAAAACCGCATAGCTCATTTTCTGAAGATTGACGGCATTGTATTCCCTTTTATAAAAGGCAAGAAAAGAAACATGATTACAGGCATCTCTGTAAGCACGAGAGACAGCTTCAAGGAGACTGAGCTGTTCATTACTTACATTTAACAAAAGCTTTGCCGTAATCACTATTTCCATGCTTAATATTATATTATAAAACGATTTATTTTACAATATAGCACATATGAAAACTTAAGATTTATGCTGTTTTCAGCTATTTTTTCAGCTATATCCTTTCTTCTTCATACATTGCAAAAACCGCAATTCCTCTGCAGCCTTGAAAGACGGCAGTTTCCTTGCTTGTTAAATTGTAAAATTCAGGCTGTAACCGGTGAAACTGCTTATCTGGGAGGATAATTCAACAAGATTATCTTCCTTTGATGCCTTCTGACATGCAAAGAAAATTGCTTTCCTGCCTTCTATGAAATGAGAAATGAGAGTTGTTTTGCCAACCCTGCGTCTGCCATAGATTATGGCGAATTCGAACTTTCCGCTACTGTTCATCTTTTCCAGCCGTTTAAGCTCATTCTCACGTCCTATGAACATACTTTCCTCGCAGTATTGTCTCGGCTTTGCACATTGTTTTTCATATATGATTTTACATCTCCATATTTAGTATTTCAGGATTTAATCTCTGAAGATTTAATATTTAGATATTAACTTTTACAAACAAGTACTCATGCAGAGGCAGAGAACCTCTGCATGAAGCAAACAGCCTATTCATTTTCTCCGGAAATGAACCACACCTTATAAGGATGGGACTTGCATTTGAAGTGAACGCGGCCATCCTCAGTTCTCCAGACAAGACCCTCGCGCGGAGGATTCTTCACCTGAGAAAAGACCGATTTTCCCTCACAGTCGGCAAGCATCGCATCAAGAGATGGAAGAATGCGGCTTTTCTTTATGAAAGGCACAGTCTCAAGCACCAGCATTGCGGCAAGTCTCTCAAGCTCGCTCCATGATAAGCGCCTTCCCGTCCTGATGTCATAGGCAGCATATAGGAAGAAGCGCGGCTCAGAAAAACCGTAGATGTTCTTCTGTATGCCGGGTGCGCATATCTCGCCTTCTATCGCTATGTCAATCCTCAGCACACTCCTGAGTTTTCTCAGCCCGGTTTCGATCCTGTACTCATCTGCGACAGCACCCCATACACCGGTGAATCCCGCCTCGCGGTTGTGGGAAAAGACATGAAGGCGTTTCTTTCTGTCCAGCATGTACATTACCGCAGTACCTTCCATCTTCTCTGTCACAATGAACTCATCATTCATGGAGGCAACCTTGTCCCAGCATTTCTCAATGTTCTCCTCATCCGCCTTCGGCACTGTCACAGGATAGTCCATCCCCCTGCTGCTTTTTGAGAAGAACTTCCTGTAGACAAATGACAGCACAGGGAGTTTCGCCCATGACGGCAATTTCACCTGAGGCACATACTTCACGTTCTCCTCCTCGGGAGCATAGCGCCTGATGGAAAGCATATCGGTGACGACAGTACCGGGCGACAGACTGTCACCGTCCTTCAGAATCGAAAGTGGCATCACAAGTCCTTCGGAAACCAAACCTCCCATCTTCATCGGTTTTATCCGGAAACCATTGTATTTGGGCGACCAGCACCTTTTTCTGAGGAATTCAAATTCCTCTCTCACCGGAAGGATCGCATCATAATAGATGTATACGACCTTCTCTCCTTCCCTGAACTGTCCTTTCTGCACGATGGATGAATAGTTCTCCACAGTGGCAAGTTCAATCCTGTCTCTTCCTTCGATACTCTCAATCTTCTGTATGACTGAGACTGTTGCAAGATCATGCATACCGTTTTCTCCTTTACAGACAAAGTTTCTATATCCACAGCAGAATGCCGCGAATGACATACTTCAGCGTAAAAAAGAAAAAACGATGAAAGCTGAAAGCGGAAAAAAATTGCAAAAATTACTGAAAAACATAAACTGTCCATAATCTTCTCTTCTTTACTGCATCCAACTCTAGCACAGCACTATGCCGTTTGCAACAGGAAAATGACAAATTCACTTCACAGCACGGCTGTCATCTGCTAAACTGCCGGCATACTGAAGAAAAGAAGAGGATTTGGACAAAGAACAATGGCAAAAGATATTTAAAAACATTCAATGCACAATCTTTCCCGACTTCAGCTCAGTTCTGTACAAATTTGATATATTTTAATAGAATTACTTCAGATTTGTACAACACGGAGGTATTCGTATGATAAGAGAAGAAGACCTCAGAGAACTGGTTAGTGAAGACGGCTGCCTTTACACAAGCGATGTGACAAAGGCGGGAATAAGAAGAGAGGAACTTGCACGCTTTGTTGACAAAGGCACCCTTGTCAGGGAAATGCGCGGTGTGTATTCATTTGCCGACACATGGGCTGATGAATTCGCAATGATACAGCACAGATGCCATAAGGGAATTTTCTCATACGGCACTGCCCTGTACTTCCACGGCCTTTCAGACCGTGTGCCCCATTTTACATCCCTGACTGTTCCTTACGGCTACAACACGCATTACCTGAAAAAAGAACTTAATGCAGTTGAATTCCACAGCATCAGGCCGGAGTTGTGGGAAATCGGGATAATGGAAATGACTTCTCCACAGGGCGGCAGGATAAAACTGTATGACAGGGAGAGATGTATCTGTGACATCATACGGCACCCAAGACATGCAGATCCTCAGACGTATTACCAGGCAATTAAAGAATATTTCCACTCCCGTTTTGACCGTATCAGACTGATGGAATACGTAAAGATATTCAATCTTGAATGTAAAATTTTTGAATACATAGCAGTATTGACATGAAAAAAGTGAAATCTTCCTTTGTAAAAAAATCCGCTATTGAACCTTACTTTTCCTTAATGACTTTCTCAGCCCAATGAGTATCTATCTGCCGTCTGGAGGAAATGAAATTAAGACCGACAATGTGGATGATATTACCTTTTTTCATATATTTCGAATAATATTCTTTTTCATCAATCTGCCTTAATGCATCATCAGCACTGCCATCAACTTTAAGTTCGAATATATAAACATGATTTCCAGCAAAGAAAACCTCATCACTTTTTCCAAGACGATTTTTATCCTGTGCTGTTGCATCATAATCCAGCGCGATGAAAAATGCATGAACAAGCATATTGTATGTACTTTCACTTCTATCCCGGCCTTCAATCAGATCATACGGTATTGCGTCAAAAAAACGCATAAGATTTGAAATTATTACAGATGTCTTACCTTTGGACGCATCTTCCAGTATGCCATTCTGTCTTGAGCTGAAATCAAATCCATCTTCACAGTATTTCGTGACAAGTGAATATGAAAACGAACGGGCAACTTCCTTGTTGGGAAATTCAAGCTCATAAATATTTCTGTTTACTCCTCTGATTGTCAGATATCCAGTAAAATAAAGCAGAGCATAGATCTGGGAATCATTCAGAACATTACCTTTTGCGAACTGGGAAATCTCAAATGAAGTGAAAGTCTCTTCATTGAGACTTATTCTGGAGTCGATAATCGAAAGAAGATTGTTTCTCCTTGCAAATTCAACAGCAAGTGAAGATACTCCTGTCGAATTCCAGTAGTTCTTGAACTCGAAACCGTTCAGAAAGAAGCTTGCAACCGAGACTGGGTTGTAAACCCGCTGTGCCATATCAGTCGAAAAACAGTATCCGTCATAATTATCTCTTACAGCATTGATGAAATCCTCTTCTGTTTCATATTCCCTGTTTTCCCTGCAAAGATATTCATTAATGTATTCAGAAAAATACAGTCTGAGTTCTGCTTCCGTATAGCCGAATGCCGATGCAAAGTTTCTGTCAAAGGAAATATCGATAAGATTGTTCAGCTGTGAGAATATGGATAAATTGGAGTATTTGGTTATACCTGTCATAAAGAAAAATCTTACGCGTCCGGTGTTCGCCTTTATAATGGAAAAGAAGGACTTCAACGCCATCTGAACTCTGCCGATAAAAGATCTGGCATTCTCATCTGTAAGACAGCTGGTAATAGGAGCATCATACTCATCTATGATTATTACAACCTGTTGTGTGAAACTTGAAATGACTTCATCAAGCATCGTAGATGGTGCATCATCCTGTACTTTGACATCATATAATCCGGCTTGAGCTGCTATTTGCTTTTTGAAACTGCTGTAAAAACTGTCAAATGAATCCAGATTGATTTTTGAAAAATCAAAATGCAAAACAGGATATTTTTCAAAGGAATAGTCAGTTTTTTCTGCTATATACAATCCCTCAAAAAGGTCTATTCTTCCAGCAAACAGGTATTCCAATGTTGAGCAAAAAAGACTTTTACCAAAACGACGGGGACGGGAAAGAAAGAAAAAGAAGCCAGGAGCTTTGTTTCCGACAATATCATATATATATTTTGTTTTATCAACATAAAGTGCATCTGTAATATTTCTTAATCTTTCAAAGTCAAAAATATCAATATAGTTTCTTTTCTGCATGCCTGAATTATACCTGACAATTCACATATCTTGCAATCTGACATCAGAATCAAAAAGAAAACAGAAACATCTGGAAATAAGTACCGGCTTCTCAATATCAGAACAGGAAGCCGGCAGGCTGGAATCAGAGATTGAGGCACTCAAGCTCACTGATACAGAAGACTCCATTCTTTCTTACAAGCACGTCATCAAAATAAATGCAGTAATCACCAATATCAGTCCTGTGGAGCTGCACGATATCCCAATGGACGGCAGAATCATTGCCGTTGTAGCAGTCATCGTATGCCTGCCCCGGTGTGAAATGAATCGAACCGTAAATCTTCTCATCAAACAGAGTGTTGTCCATCGTGCGTGTGATGCGCGGATTGACACCCAGTGAGAACTCGCCTATGTAGCGCGCACCCTCATCAGTGTCGAGGATATCATTGATGAGCTTGTCATCATCACTGTGAGCCTCAACTATCTTTCCGTCTCTGAATGTGAAACTTATATCGGAGAACTTATGGCTGCGGTACGTGCTTTCAGTGTTGTATGTGATTGTGCCGTTCACTGAAGTTTTGACAGGACAGGAATATATCTCTCCGTCAGGAATATTCGCCTCCCCCGCACATGGGATCCACGGCATTCCCTTGATCGAGAATGTAATATCCGTGCCGGGCCCCGTAATACGGACCTTATCCACAGTATCGAGGAAAACCTTGGCTTTCCTCATGGCATCAGCCATTGCGGCATAATCGACATCCGTGCACACTGAGTAGAAGAAATCCTCAAATTCCCTTGTGCTCATATCCGCCTGCATCGCCATCACTTCTGTCGGATAGCGGAGGACAACCCACTTCGTCTTTGGAAGTCTTATCTGACCATGGACGTACTTTCTGTACTCGCTTGCGGCAAGAGACGTCTTTTCGGGAATTGAGGAACACTCTCTCACATTCCTCACTCCTCTTATGCCTATGTATGCATTCATTTTGTCCATACGGTAGGCATCCACATCCCTCCAGAGTGCAAGACTTTCCTTTGTGGCATTCTCCTCCATCGCACGCTCAATCCGCTCAGACCAGAGATTCACAACAGGATATGCACCTTTTGAGTACACAGCCGCAACAAGCTCCTCCACCATCGACACCGGCACATCTGTCGCATCGATAAGACAGCTTTCACCCTTCTTGAGCTTGAGTGAATGATTCACAAGAAGCTCAGCCAGTTTCTTTTCCCTTGCATCGCTCATAATTCAACAACCTCCCCTTTATTCAGACGGCTTTTCTCAGCCGCAAAGCACATAAGATGACTTTCAAGACTCACACGCGGGCTTGAAAGACTTTCACTATCCTTTCCTTCAATGGATTCAAGGAACTCCTTCACAATAAGATAATCCCCGCCGCCATGACCGAAGGTGTCAGCATGAAGATTGACAAGAGGGATCACCCTCTCAGTCTCAGTCAGGAAGTCAGTATAAACAATTGATTCCTTATCCATACGGCAGACAAGCTGTCCCTTCGTTCCCATTATCTTGAGTTCCCTTGTATGGTCGGATGAGAAAGCCGTCATTGTGAAAGTCGCGACAATGCCGTCCTCAAACTCAAGATTGACAGTCTGGCGGTCAACCACAGTGTTGTCACAGTGGAAGACACACCTGCCGTAAGGACCTTCACGAAGTGCTTTCACTCGTCCTTCAAGACTCAGGTCGTCGCTTATAACATCAACAGGCCACTCTGTATTCTCGCCAAGATAAAGGCGGCACGCATCGTAAGGACACTCATTCCTCACACTGCAGTCAAGACATCTTTCTGCAGAACCTTGTGGTGCGTTTTCCGCTGTGAAAAACTTCAAAGAACCGAATGATGAAAGACGCAGGCATCTGCGTCCGGTAAGATAAAGCATGATATCCATATCATGACATGACTTCTGGAGTATCATGGGTGATGTCTCACTGCTGTTTCTCCAGTTCCCCCTCACAAAGGAGTGAGCCTGATGCCAGTAGCACACATTCTCCCTTAAATTAACAACACATAAATCACCGACCAGACCGGAAGAGATGCACTGTTTTATCGTCCTGAAGAAAGGAGTATAGCGGAGCACATGGCACACTGTGATATGAACACCTTTCTTCTCTGCAGCTTCCACAATCGCACGGCATTCCTCCTCCCTGTTGCTCATTGGTTTTTCAAGAAGAATATCATAACCGAGATCGATTGCCCGGAGTGCAGGCTCGGTGTGCATGCCGTCCAGCGTGCATATGAAAACCGCATCCGCAATACGTCCCGCATCAAGCGCATCGCTCCATGATGAAAAACACATTGCAGGAGAAATGTCATATTTCTTCCTGAAAGCTTCCCTTCTCTCTTCAACCGGCTCTGCAACAGCCGCAATCCTCATCTCATGAGGATGAATAAGGGAATAATCAGCATAAGCCCTTCCCCTGGACCCCGCACCAAGCACCAGCACACTTACAGGCTTCTTCATCAAATCGTATCCTCCTTCTTAATGCTGAGAATACGATTAATGAGTGGAGGTTGTCTATAAAGAAACATATAAAGATAGAAAGCCATTTTATATGGCGCTTAGCACAGGCTACCAAAGCAAATAACACCCAGCCGTTATACTGATAATATACAGAAGATCGAATAAATACCGGATTAACTCAAAATAAGACGGAAACTCGATATGCTATTCAAACCAACACATGCAACTCTATTATGATTCTGACTTAGAAGTCAGAAATTACATGAAAATAAATTGTTGATGTGTAAATCCCGGCTGTCAGATTTCCTGGGTTAAAACCAGGATCAGCAGCTTTAATCTTAATGTTTCCTGAATCTCTATATACAAGATTAATCATATTATCTCTCATATTTTCAGTTATTTCAGTTGCTGTAACTAGGGTATTCATATTTCCACTCGAAATCACTTTATCATACGTATCAACTTCTCCAATAATCGTATAGTCAGTATTTGAGTTTTTTTGATATGTACCTTCAACAGAGCTAGTTAAGTGTGCCTGTCCATCAAACCAGACTATTCCTCCATTTTTATTATTTGGATATGTACTTTCCAGACCAACCAAATATTTTATCATGTAGGAATCTTCAAGATCAGAATCAGCTTCCAACCCATTAAGTACTAAAGTGAAAACCCCACCATTTATTAAAGGATCAGCAGAAGAGGATGCAAATATATGATACTCATTTTGTTTTTGTATATCATATTCCATCTTTCCATCATCCTCATTTCTTCTAAGAAAAGATTGGGTTTCATATTCATAAGTACCAATGGAAACACCATTTCCAGTATATTGAAAATCCTGGTTATTTACAGCTATTGAATTTGCAGTTGCATTCGGCAAAACCGTAAAGAATACATTTGTTACAGATGCATTTGGATCATCAGAAATAAACCCGTTAAATGAATATGTCCAACTGTCTGAATACGTAGTATCACCTGTAACTGATATATCCATTTTAATCCCGCAATAATAATCATCAGCAGATAAAGCAGAGGACATATCACACTTTGTGTCATCCGGAAGAACAAGTACAATATCAACCCAGACAGCATCCTCTTTTTCTTTTTCGTGCGTAACAGTTGTATTAAATGTCACAACACCATTATCAACACTGTAAGATAATTCATCAAGAGTAGATTCAACTACTGGCTCTCCTCCATTTTGAGAAGGGCGAACTGAGATAATATCACGTGCTTCAGAATTATCATTATAACAAATAACAAAATCCAATCCAAATGGTCTTTTCAAATATGGCTCACTAGCTGATGCATAAGTCCATGAAGTATCTCCTTTAAAATCCATAGATACTTTAAAAGTAACAGTCACAGACTCATATATATATTCAATCCAATTCCAATGCTTTGTCAGCTCATTTGTCTTAAATCCAGCAACAGCAATCAAAGTATCATCATTATATGAATTCTGATTGAAATATACTTTTTGAGAACCATCACCAGCCCCAGAATACATTTCGGTGTTATTCAAATCCACATTAAATCCAGCTGCATATGGAGCAAAATATGCAATATTTTCAGCAAACCCAAGAGAACAAATGAAGATGGTAAAGAATAAATATAAAAGCCTTTTTTTCATTAATTACCCTCCACTGTTATTGTGACATTTGCAGTATAAGTTCCTATCAAGCTTTCATCAAATGATGAGTGAATACGATTTGAAGCTTCACTTGTCAACATAAATCTGATAGGATAGAAGCCTGTATTTATGCCAGCATTTACCCCATTCGGATCCACATTTTTGGAAATAGCATTACCTTCATCCAAAGAGCTGTATGTAATACCGGATTCAACAATCATAAAGCCTGAAACATCGTCTTTTTCAACTCCATCGTAATATATGTATGGCAAAAAGAGGTAGTAAGAAAATTCAGTACCAGAGGCAATCGGATTCCCTGAACTATCAACTTTTACAAGGTTATCAGCATCAATAATGATATCTATCGGTGTAAAATTTGAATGCACTGACCATTCTGCAATCTGTCGGCCGAAAGTATGTTCTGCATTTCCAGCATCAGAAAACACAGCTGCATTGTATTTTACATCTTCCGCTGTAAGATCAAACGGCATGCCTATCGGATCTGACAAACTTCCATATATTGGATTTACAATAATATTATGATATCTGCCGTTAAATGCCGTAATATTCATACCAAGAGATGTCTGCTTGAAATGGGCAGAGCCTGTGCAAAGCAGAATAAAGAATAAAACAGCTAAACTGAAAATCCTTTTCTTCATATTCAAGCCTCCGCATTTAATGTAACAGTAACATTCATACGATACTCTCCGCTTTCAGGAGGCTCATCAAGCATCAATGAGTATGTAACATAATTAGTTACATAACCTTTCCCATTATCTATATAATTGTCTGAAGTTCCATTGCTAGGACCTAATACGCCCTCATAGCTATATTCCCAGCGGAAATTATAGTATCTATATTTTTGCCCCCAGTCCCAATACGACTCCTCATCTCTCTTATATACCCAACTTGAATTTACGGGTTTATAAATTTCATATTCAAAGTTTAAAGAATCTTCAACAATCTGTTTCACGCCTTCAGATTCAATTTCCTTTGTAGCATATTCCGAATCTAAATCTACAATTTCATCGTTTATTTTAACATGGCTTAACCCACCAATTATGACCGTTGTATCTGGTTTATATTTCTGTACTGTCTCATTTTCTTCTCTCGGGTCATAGTCTAATGTACCTAAAGGGATAGATACAACTGAAGGTTTGACGAGTTCAGCACCTCCTTTGGTAAGCAAATCCGCTACATACGAAGAGCTGAATTTCAGTCCAGCCTGACGTTTTAATGACATAGGGATAACTAAGGCCTGAGCCTGACCCCTTTCATCTTTGTACTCGTATGTAAACGGATCTATTTCAATTCCAATATTAACAGGTGCAAGATTATTTGAAGTGTATTCTACTACGAACAAATCAACATAATCCTCACCAAACAATCTGTCTCCTCTTCCGATATTTACTTCTGATCCAGTTACAAGATTTTGATCACCCGTATATAAATCTCTGATAATAAGCTGGTTATATGGAACAGGATCATCGTCAACATTTCCACTATCTACAGGCTTTCCCTGTATCACAGCCTGGATTTCAAAAGATGTCGTATCAGATACCCCTGCATCACGGTTTGAAACTGTAAAACCAGAACAAACTGACATGAATAATATGAATATCGTCAACCAAACTCTCTTAATCATTTTATTCAGCTCCATTCACAGTTACCGTGATAGTAGATGTATATGTCTGAGGAGAAGCAAGCGCATTTATATTATCTGGAAGAAAATATTCAATATTGTATATATAATGGTTCTCTGATGATGGATCATTATCATTATCTGTTATTGTGAAGTCTCCAGTATATACTATTTCTTCCATAAAAACATCGTTAGATGAAATAGCACCATCATCTATTTTAGCACCCGTTGAATCGTAAATTGTTACCGTGTAATATTTCTGAACGCGAGATACACTAACACCAAAAGGAATGTTCCTGCAATTTCCGTTTACATCCATAAAAGAACCAAAAGACAGTTCTATGTTTTTTAGGGAACCTCCATTGGTTAAAATATGCATATAGAATCCAAGTTCGGTTGATTCCGGTGTAAATTCAAATTTATCGTTTACTTCAATAGTATCATTTGTAAAATATACATAGTACTTAACATCTTTTTCATAATTGAGAATATAAGAAAAATTCACAGTTTCAGAAGTAAATACAAACATAGATAGAAGAAAAAATAAAGATAATACTGCAAGAAACTTCTTCATTTACCTTTACCCTCTTTATCCTGTGCTCAAGTGTATGCCGGAACTTCTCTTCACTCAGACAATTCCTCTTGCTGTCTGATTTTATTTCACCGGAATCCCATTAAAAAGTATATCTCAAAGTAAACTTATGTCAAGAGTTGGTAATAATTCTCATTAACATATATACTTTGAGATATATTTCTTTTTATTGTATAAGGTTTTATCAATCTGTGACTTATGACACAAGTCAGATTGTCACATGCATTTTCTCCTTGATTTCCTTAATATGCCTGTTTCCGATCTCATTTGCCTTTGCAGTACCGCTTGTTATAATCTCCTTGACAAGCGGTCTGTTGTTCTCATACTTGGCCCTTCTCTCCCTCATCGGATCGAGAAGATTGTTGAGACAGGTGTTCATAAGTTTCTTGCAGGCCACACAGCCGATCGACGCACCACGGCACATCGAGGCAATGTTGTCGGCTTCTCCTGCATTGAAGGCCTGATGGTACTTGTAAAGCGGGCAGACATCCGGATTGCCGGGTGTCTTCACCGTTATGCGGTTGGTGTCGGTGACGGCGTTTCTGACCTTGTCCCAGACTTCATCGGGAGTGTCGGAAAGGTAGATGGCATTGCCCAGGGACTTGCCCATCTTGCTGTTGCCGTCAAGACCGCACAGACGGGGAACGGTTGACAGCTTGTAGGAAGGAACTGTGATGTTCGTTCCGTAAAGCTCGTTGAACTTCCTCACGAGCTTTCTCGTGAATTCAAGGTGAGGGACCTGATCCTCTCCTACCGGTACGAGATCCGCATTGCAGAATGTGATGTCGGCAGACTGGCTTACGGGGTAGCCGAGGAAGCCGTATGTGAGTTTTGAGAAGTCATATGTGAACTCTCCTTCATTCTCGCCGAAACCGTAACTTCTGGCCTCAGTCTTGATAGTCGGGTTTATGAGCAGATGGTTCACCGTCGTGAGCATTGAATAGAAGATTGTCAGCTCGGCAATCGACGGGATCATTGACTGCTGGATGAATGTCACCTTTTCTGGATCGAGTCCTGCTGCAATGTTGTCCATGCATACGTTGTAGATGGATTCATTGATCATCTCGGGATGGCTGAAATGAGTGGTGAGAGCCTGCACATCGGCAATGAGGATGAACTCCTCATAGTCATTCTGCAGTTCGACCCTGCTCTTCAGGCTTCCCACATAGTGCCCGATATGAAGCTTGCCTGTTGTCCTGTCACCGGTAAGAATTCTTTTCATTTTGGTTCATCGTTCCTTTCTGTTTTCCGTTTTCATTCCTCAGTCCTTGTGGGGACATGAGTCACAGCCGCATCCTGAATGAGGATGATCGGTGCAGTAATAGCCGCTGCCGTGATAGATTACGGCAACATCGCTGTCTGAATATGTTTTCTTCACACTGCCCTTCTCTCCGCAATAGGGGCAGTCTTTCACAGGTTCATCACTGAAGCTCTGTGAAAGGTCGAAGTGCTTTCCGCACTTCGTGCATCTGTATGAATAAATCGGCATTATAGAACACCTCCTGATATCTCGCTGATCTGACCGGCAAACGATGCGACCTGATCGCTGCTCATCTCCACCCCACGCAGCATGACAAGGTTTCCTTCACTTGAATACTGAGCTGCAAGCTCCTTGTAATCGGGACGCACGCCTTCAAGACGGAGAGATGCAACAACCTGATTGCGCAGCAGCTGAAGCAGCGTACGGGCAAGATCCTCGCTCTGCATCGTTATGTCGGCATTGAAATAGAAAGAACCGTCTTCCTCATCCTCAAGCACGTAAAGCACCGCATCGCTCATCTTCGCAATCACCGAGTAGGGAAGCTCGAAGCCGAGGTTTATCATCGTCTGCGGGCTTCTCACATACATACCCATAAGGCTTTCCGCCATGTTCTCAGCCGTGTCGGACGGGATGTTCAGCACACGATTTGAGAAAAGCTCGGCATAGGTCTCAATGTAATCATCGGATGCGAAGAGAAGAAGCCCCGACTTAGGCACCGCAAGGTTGAGCGTGCCTTCATCATTCGTATAGTACTTCACTCCCTCCTGCTTTTCCTTGTGGAATTCCTTTGACCATGAGATTGCGGTATTCACGGTGAATGAACCGTAGTTGCCTTCAAAGCCTCCGTGGAAATCGAAGGAGGACAGATCGGCAGGATAAGGATCGCTTTCACTGTAGGAATCTTTATAGAAGCTTATGGACAGCCTCGTACTCCTGTCGAAAAGCTCATCGAGGACAGTGCCGGTCTCAAGTACGGCCGGCATGCTTTCCTTAAGCCTTTCAGTGTCGGCTGTGACCACGATCTCCCCGTCTTTTCCCATCGCCTGAAAGAAGTACTCACCGCTTCCGGTGAAGGGGGAATTATGCACACAGCCGGTAAGAAGAACAAGAAGAATGAGGGGAAGAAGCAGTACTCTCTTTCTCATATCCGCATCTCTTATGCTTTCTCGACTCTGATTCTGACACACTCATCTCCCACCTCGACTTCTTCGCCGTCGCATGGTGCGACAGCAAGGCTGTCGGCAAGTGTTTCATTCGCGATATACTCGCGGAAGGCCTCAACTGCCTTTGCGGCATTGCCTTCGGCAGCGATCGTGAGGATGATGTGGTCTGAAACTTCGAAGCCTGAATCCTTTCTCTTTGTCTGAACAGAGCGCACGATGTCGCGTGCAATGCCTTCAAAGAGAAGTTCTTCTGTAACGTTCGTGTCAAAGCCTACTGTTATGTTTCCTTCATTGAGGACTTTAACGTTTGCCATTTCGCTTCTCTGCACTGCAAGATCGTCTTTTGTGATCAGTATCTCACCGGCTGAGTAGGAAACAGTTCTGGCATTGCCGTCAAGGATCGCGGCAATCTCATCGGATGTGAAAGTCTGGATGATTGCTGCAACTTCCTTCATATTCTTGCCGAGTCTGCTGCCCAGAGCCTTGAAGTTGGCCTTTGCCGAGTAGGAGACAAGGCTTGACTCGTCAGCTTCAACGCTGACTTCCTTGACATTCAGCTCTTCCTTTATGATGTCGGCACTGCGAAGAAGGATTTGTCTCTCCTTCTCATCCCTGTCCACGATGAAGTAGCGGGAAAGAGGCTGACGTACCTTGAGCTGGCTTGAAGCCCTGAGGCTTCTGCCCATTGCGACAGCCTTCATTGTGAGGCTCATTTCCTTCTCAAGTCCGAGATCCCTTGCCTTCTCATCTGCTGAGGGCCAGTCACACAGGTGGATTGAAAGCGGCATGTCATCGCTCCTGAGATTCTGATACATCTCCTCCGTCATGAAAGGAATGATCGGACATGCAAGCGTGATGAATGTCATGAGAACCTTGTACAGGGTGTCGTATGCCATCTTCTTGTCACCGTCGTTCTCGCTCTTCCAGAATCTTCTCCTGCTTCTTCTTATGTACCAGTTGTTGAGATTGTCGATGAAGGAGAGAAGCAGCTGGCAGATAGACTGTACGTCATAAGCCTCGAAGGCCGCAGTCACATTGCCGACAAGCTTGTTCGTCTCACTGATGATCCACTTGTCCAGAGTGTTGTCAAGGGCAGTGAAATCAGTTTCGCCCGGTGTATATGAGTCGATATTGGCGTAAGTGACGAAGAAGCTGTATGCGTTCCACAGCGGAAGCATGAGGAACTTGATCACATCCTTCACATTGTCTTCGCCGAACTTTAGGTCCTCAGCCTTGACGACAGCGGAGTTGAGAAGCGCGAAGCGGAGGGCATCCGCACCGTACTTGTTCACGATGTCCATAGGATCGGTGTAATTGTGAAGGCTCTTCGACATCTTCTTGCCGTCCTCGGCGAGAACGATGCCTGAGACGATGCAGTTATAGAATGCAGGCTTTTCGAAAAGACCTGCGGCAAGCACTGCGAGGGAATAGAACCAGCCTCTTGTCTGGTCAAGACCTTCGTTGATGAAGTCTGCAGGGAAGTTGGCTTCAAAGCGTTCCTTGTTCTCAAACGGGTAATGCATCTGGGCATAAGGCATGCTTCCGGATTCAAACCAGCAGTCAAGAACGTCAGGAACCCTTCTCATGGTTCCCTTTCCGTCCGGGCTGGGCCATGTGATCTTGTCGACAAAGTGTTTGTGGAGGTCTTCAACCTTATGACCGCACTTCGCCTCGAGCTCGGCAACCGAGCCGATGACCTCGACATAATCGGAGCCGTCGCACTTCCATACGGGAATCGGGTTGCCCCAGAATCTGTTTCTGGAGATCGCCCACTCCCTTGCGCCTTCAAGCCATTTTCCGAAACGTCCGTGCTTGATGTGGGAAGGAACCCAGTTGACCTCTTCATTGCAGGAAATCATTATGTCCTTGATCTTCGGGACATCGACAAACCAGCAGCTCATCGCCCTGTAGATGAGAGGTGCTCCCGTTCTATAGCAGAAAGGATATGAGTGGAGGTAATTCTCCCTCTTCACGAGCTTGCCGTTTGCCTTGAGCCATTCGATCACAGGCTTGTCAGCATCCTTGACGAACATTCCCTTGAAATCGGAAACCTCGTCAGTGAAGCAGCACTCATCATCGATCGGACAGATTGTCGGAATGCCGGTACCGCGCAGCACCTTGTAGTCGTCCTCACCGAAACCGGGAGCTGTATGTACAATGCCGCAGCCGTCTTCCGTCGTGACATAGTCACCGCAGACAACGATGAATGCACCCTGCTTCTTGAGATCTGCGAAATAAGGGAAAAGAGGCTCGTATGTCCTTCCCTTGAGCTCACTGCCCTTCATTCTGGCAACGACCTTGCAGCCTTTGCCGTCCTTGTAATACTTATTCACAAGTTTCTCGGCAAGATAATAATACTCTCCGCCTTCCTCATCCTGCACTTTCACATAGTCGATATCGGGACCGACGGCAAGGGCAAGGTTGCTGGGAAGTGTCCACGGAGTGGTCGTCCATGCGAGGAAGTATGTATTCTCCTCCCCGTCAGCCTTGAAGCGTACGGTCACGGCAGGATCAGTCACATCCCTGTAGCCGCCCTGGTTGACTTCCATGTTTGAAAGCGGACATGCGAGGGCCGGTGAATAAGGAAGGATGTTGAAACCTTCATAGATGAGGCCTTTGTCATAGAGTGTCTTGAACACCCACCAGATGGACTCCATGTAGTTCTTGTCCATCGTGCGGTAGCCGTGCTCGAAGTCCACCCAGCGTCCCATTCTCGTGACGCTCTGTTCCCATTCCTTCGTATAGCGGAGGACGGAGGCCCTGCACTTCTCGTTGAATTTGTCCACTCCGTATTCGACAATGGCCTTGTGGCCCGAGATGCCGAGTTCCTTCTGGATGAGACTTTCCACGGGAAGGCCGTGGCAGTCCCATCCGAAACCGCGCTCAACCCTCTTGCCTCTCATTGTCTGATAGCGGGGGATCGCATCTTTTATCGTACCGGGCACGAAGTGTCCGAAATGCGGAAGTCCGGTTGCGAACGGAGGTCCGTCATAAAAAACATACTCATTGTCTTTCGGTCTGTTTTCAACAGATTTCTTGAATACGTCATTTTCTCTCCAGAATGAAAGAACGCCTTCTTCCATTTTGGCGAAATCTACCTTATTGCTTACTGGTCGGAACATCTGTTTTCTCCAATTATTTTCAATGTTAAAGATAATACTGACTCACCATATTTTGTACAAGTACAAGGAAGTTGCCATTAACACTGGTGAAGTCAGATATGTGCTGCCCATGACTGTGTCCATCAGTGGATCTTTTATCATCCTGCAGTGATGATTTTTCTCTCGTCTGCTCAGACAGTACAGGAATTCTTAATCAGTACCACCTCAAGTATATTTCCAAAACAGATTCACAATATTTCCCGGTTTAACAGATGTAATCATGACGATGTTTCTCATGCTATTTCAAAGCAAGTATGACAAGTCTAATCATAGTGTTCTGAGAGAGTATGCTATGTATTTTCAATACAAGAGATTAGCCATTTCCGATATCGCAGTTGGCGCATTTTGAATACCGCAGTTGGCTGTTTTGTATCAGACATTCACCAAAAAATCCTTTTATGCTAGAGTCTGGTGTGTGAAGAAAGAATACAGTCTTGATGACAACACAGTGGCCCTCGGAAAGATTTTCTCATCCCACGGCTGGAAGCTTTATCTGGTGGGTGGAGCCGTGCGTGATTACATTCTGGGCATTCCCAATGATGATTATGACTATGCCACCGACGCATCTCCCGAGGAAGTCATGGCAATGTTCCCCCATCACTGTATTCCAACTGGTCTGCAGCACGGTACGGTGACGGTGCGATTCAGGAAGCAGAGCTATGAAGTGACCACATTCAGGAGCGAGGGGGATTACTCCGACGGGCGCCATCCGGACAGTGTGAAATTCGTCCGCTCTCTTGAAAGCGATCTTGAACGCAGGGACTTCACGATCAATGCCTTTGCCGCTTCATGCACTGACGGACACATCATCGACATGCACGGCGGCTATGATGATCTTGAGAACCACACGATACGGGCAATAGGAAATCCTCATGAGCGGTTCGGGGAAGATGCGCTGAGGATGATCCGCGCATGCCGTTTCGCATCAAAACTTGACTTCAGCATAGAGGATGAGACATTCAATGCGATAAAGGAGAAAGCCGGAACCATACTGAAAGTCTCGCAGGAAAGGATAAAGGACGAGCTTTTCAAGATAATAGGAGGTCCTCATCCTGTCACAGGCATCGAGCTGATGAGGAAGACGGGACTCCTTCATTATATTCTTCCCGAGCTTGAGAGGTGCATAGGAGTTGAACAGGCGGGTTTCCATACGCTTGATGTCTATTCACATACACTCAGGGCACTGGATCATGCCGCAAGGCAGGGTTTCACTCTTTATGTGCGTCTTGCTGTTCTCTTCCATGATATCGCGAAACCGGAATGCAGAAGGGAAAGCAGCGGGGAAGGACGCAGGTACACATTCTTCGGCCACGACAGGGAAGGCGCTGCGATGAGTGAGGAAATAATGAAGAGACTCAAATGCTCAAACAGGGAGATTGAGACAGTCTCCCACCTTGTGGCAGAGCATATGTTCAATTACTCCACCTCATGGACAGACGGTGCGCTAAGACGGTTCATCAGGAGGGTTGGAGAAGACAGTCTTGAAATGCTTTTTGAAGTCAGACAATGCGACCAGAGTGCCATAGACAATCTTGATTCTTCTCTTGACACCCTTTCCCAGCTGAAGGAGAGAGTAAAGGCAGAACTAGAGAAGAAGAACGCACTTTCAATAAAAGATCTTGCAGTGGGCGGAAATGATCTCATGAAGCTCGGCGTGAAAAAAGGGCCGGCCCTGGGCCGCACCCTCAGCTATCTGCTTGATGCAGTGCTTGAAGATCCATCCCTCAATGAGAAGGAGAAACTTTCTCAGATGGCGCTCAGCGTGCAGGATTCTCTTTCTCACACTGAAGGAGAGTGAGCTGGACATTGTCCATTCCCTTGTAGTAATTGCGGTTCAGGCGGAAGATAAGCTTTATAGTGTCACCGGCCTCATAGTCAAAGCCTTCGCTGTTGCGTCCTCCCCACCACAGGCAGGGCCACAGTGTCCGTCCTATCTGAAGCGTCAGCTTTATATTCCCCTTTGACGGGTCTCCAAGTGTTATGATGTCGACGATTTTCGCACCTAAGAAAAGGAAGACAAGAGGCTTGTTCGCCTCCCCGTAAGGCTCGAAGAGCTCAACGACTTTCATGAGATTCAGGTTCATGTCATTCTCGCTTATCATGGCATCAACCGACAAGCCTTCCTCTTCCTCTCCCCCGATATCCATCTTCATGACCTCTTCCTCAAGAGCCTTCTTGAAGCCTTCCTTGTTCTCGATCTTCATTGAGAAGCCCCCGGCTCTTTTGTGCCCGCCGAAGTCTATGAAGAAAGATGAGAACTTTGACAGGAAATCGCGGCAGTTCAGGCTTTCCCTTGAACGTATCGATGCAGAGATCCTGTCCCCTTCACACTGGGAGAGCACGATGACTGCAGGGGATGACGTGAATTCATTGAGCGCACGGCTTGCAAGGGATCCGGTAAGGCCGCGCGGTGTCCTGCCTGTGTCAAGAAGAAGGAATTTGGAACCGAAAGACTCCAGCGAGGCTTTTGCATCCGGGCGTGATTCATTCCATGCATCCTCACCTCTTTTCTGTCTCTCCTTGTTGAGGGAGAGAAGTTTCATGGTAAGATCATACATTTCCTGCTTGTCCTCAGTCAGCAGCAGATCCAATGCGACCTGCGGACAGCCCAGACGGCCTGATGCGTTGATGACCGGAGACAGGTACCACCCTATATCCTGGGCACAAAGTGGATGAGAGAGAAGATTCTGGGCGGAAAGCAGCTGGATGAGGTTCTCTCGCGGTCTTGAGGAAAGCTCCTTCAGCCCCAGCCTGACGAGTATGCGGTTCTCATCGGTAAGCGGCATGAGATCCGCGATTGTACCGACTGCGACAAGATCCAGGATCCTGACATAATCGCGGCTCAGGGAAGGATACTTGTAGATGCAGCAGGATGTGAAAAGGGACAGCAGCGTTTCTATCTCACTGTGACCGTCCGCATAAAGTGCCGCGCGGCTTTCCGTTGTGAGTGTGAAAAGGCTTTTTCCCCTGACACGGGGTATCACGCTTTCAAGCTCTCCTCTGAGCTCAATGAGGGAGATGTCAGCCGAGGAGCCGAATGCGGCCTTCAGCTGTCTGAGCTCGGTCTCCTTGTCAAGGACCATTATCGGGATATTGCGGGTGAGAAGTCTCACAAGACGGCTTGAAGAGAAATCAACGGCACGGTTGGGAAGCTCCTCCACCACCCTGCTGACTGGAACCAGATTGTAAAGTTCCACGGCCTGAACGATTGTTGTTGTGTCTTCCCCCGGTCCCGGCTGGGAATGAAGGAGGATCACCCTGCTTCTGTACAGCGGAGTCGATGCGAAGCGCAGCGCCCAGATGAGTTTTGAGGTGACGGCACATCCTGCAAGATGTTCAAACGGGTAACCGGAAGATGCGACTTTGGGATTGATCAGGGCAAGCGCGTCGGGAAGATCTTCGCCCGCAATGTGATGATCAACGACGATCACATCAATACCGGCATGGTTGAGCGCGTCTATTTCCGCATTGCAGCTTATGCCGCAGTCCACAGTGATCACCAGCGATGCACCTTCCGCCTTTATCTCATCCACTGCCTTCATTGTCAGGCCGTAAGGTTCATCCCCCTGCGGAAGATGAGTGAAAACCTCAATGTCCATTGAACGCAGCTCCTTTGCAAGCAGTGCGGTGGATGTTATGCCGTCGGCATCCCTGTCGCCGAATACGGCAATGCTTTCCTTCTCCTCCCGGGCGGAGAGTATGCGCTCGACAGCTTCTTCCATGTCCGTGAAATAAAAAGGGGAATGAAGATAGTTCAGTCCTGATTCAAGGTAGAACTTTATCTCGTCACCGGTTGTTATGCCCCGGCGTGCGAATATGTTGGCACACAGAAAACTGACTTTGTATTTCTCGCAGATTCTCCTCACTGTATCGGGAGCAGTTCTATTCAATGTATAGTTCATCAGAATTTTCCTTAAATCAGATTGTCAAGTTCCAGAAGCGCAGCGGCACTTTTCAGGCTGCAGGCATTTGCAAGATTGTACCATCTTATGCAGTAGCGCATCAGCCGCGATGCCATATTGTCGCTGATGATGAAGGACAGCCCTTCAGCAAAGCCCGCTTCCTGCGAGTCCTTTATATACCGCCGGGCATTCACAGGCAGGATCATGACGGAATGCATGGTATCACAAAGTGAGCAGCAAGGACTAGCAAGATCGGCTGAAAAGCCGAGGATTTCTTTCTCTTCATAAGCCTTGCCGCATACCGGGCAGAATGAGAAGTCCGTGGAAAGCCCCGCTATGTTCACGGCTTTTATGAGGAACTGTGTGACGACTTTTCTGTAATTATCCTCGTTTAGAGTGTCAAGGGCAGATGAGAAAAGCTCATACCAGGAAGGAGCATCCTCCCCTTTCTGCATCATGATGACTTCACACATGAGAGCGGCGGAGAATGAGGATGCAATGGATGAGAGCACGTTCTCGTGTATTGAGATTATATTCAGATCGACAAGACTGACCTGATGACGTTCCTTGTTGTTGTAGACATGGAACACCGCTTCGGTGCAAAGGCTTGCCTTCACGGCCTTGCGGCTTTTCTGGGCGCCGTAGACGACAACCCGCCTGAGCCCCCATACCGGACTGAGGAGGGTCAGGATGCGGTCTCTCTCCTTGTAGCGTTCGCTTTTTATGACAATTGCAGGTGCGCTTTCGTTTCTGTCCATTACTCAGAAGATGTTACTCCAATTTTCCTCTTTGTTACAGTCAGGACTGTTTTCCGCACGCCGATTGTGCTATCTTCTCACATATGAGAAAAGGACTGCTTTCCGTCATTCTTATCTGCATATCTTCCCTTCTGTGTGCCGCATCCGTGCGCGGAGTGAATATCGAAGATACTTTCGAAAGCACAGACAATCTGTCCATTTTCTCATTCACAGGGGAAGTGGATGATGCATCATATTATGATGACGTGCATTTCTATCTTGTGACACAGGCACCGGGAGATGAAGTCTATACATGGTTCGGCCACACCGGTCTCATGATGGAAAGCCCGCAGGGCAGCATCATGTTCGACTGGGGAACATTCTCATTCTCCCCCTCATTCTATCTCGACTTCTGTTTCGGCAGGCTTTACTACACAGTCAGCACAAACCGGGCGGATGCTGTCATAAACCGTGCCGTAAGTGAGAACAGAAGAGTCGAAATAACAGAACTTCCTATCGGTGCGGCTGCGAAAAAAGGACTTATGGAGTTCCTTGCATACAACACACAGTGGGAGAACAGGAACTATCTTTATCATTACTACCTCGACAACTGTGCGACACGTGTCAGGGATATCATTGACTTCACAAGCGGCGGTACTTTCAGGACCTGGGCTGAGGGCATAATGACCGGTATGACATTCCGTGATCTTTCCTCCCGGTACATGAACAAGAACTGGCTGGTAAGCTTCACCCTCAACTTTCTTGAAGGCCCTTCCATTGACAGACAGCTGAATCTGTACGAAGCGTGTTTCCTGCCCGACGTGCTGAACAGTGCGGTGAAAACATTCTACGCTCTTGATGACAATGTTGTTTTCCAGGGAGAAGAAGAGGATCATGAAAGCCTTCCGCTTGTATGCACCACACTCATTATATCGCTGGCTCTCACGCTGATCCTTTTCCTCCTCAGGCATTTCAGGCATGAAAGACTATACGGCATTGTATCTGCGATAATCTGGCTTTATACAGGCATAGCATCATCAGTTCTTTTTTTCATGATGTTCTTCACGAACCATGATGTGACGTATTTCAACGAAAACCTGCTTTTCGTTAATCCTCTTGTCTTCATCATCGCATTCCAGAGCATTGCCGCAGTATTCACACCCGGTAAAACCAGAAAAGCCTCAATGTATGCCGCCCGCATTCTGCTGATCCTTTCAGTGACGGATCTTGTGCTGAAAGGACTGTTTCCTCTTTCATTCATACAGAACAATGCTGCGGTGTTCGCATTCATCTTTCCGCTTTACCTGCTCACCGCCTTCCCTGAAAAAAAAAGAAAACAGCAGATAGCAGACAGATAATCCGGCAGTCTGTTCCGCCGGATTATCCTGACAACAAAAGGATCAGGCTGTGAACTTATGCCTGTATCAGACCTGCCTTGATCTTCATCACATCTTCAAGCGGAAGCTTTGTCACCTGTGCGATTTTCTCATCACTCAGCAACTTTTCCGCAAGCAGATTCCTTGCAACTTCTGATTTGCCTTTTTCAATACCTTTCACGATCCCTTCATCTTCAACT
>CASFTW010000027.1 GCA_949297785.1 uncultured Spirochaetales bacterium | reverse complement strand
ACCCGTTCCCATCCCGAACACGACCGTGAAACGCTTCTTCGCCAATGGTACTGCAGTCCGTCTGTGGGAGAGTAGGTCGTCGCCAGGTCTTTTTTTTATTCTCCCGCCTCTTCCTTTTTTCCTCCTTGCCTCTTTCTTTTATTTTGCGGAGCAGGTAGGATTGTCAGGAGAGGAAGTAAATGGCAAAGCTTACAAATTCCAAAGATACCGCATCTCTTATTTTTGAAGATATGGCTGCTAAAATACTCAGACTTGATCTTGAGCCGGGCAGTCCTGTTTCCGAATCAGATATATGTTCTACATACAATACATCACGGACACCGGCAAAGACAGTCCTCAACCGTTTGTCCGACGGCGGTTATATAGATCTTCTGCCTTATCAGCAGTCCAGGGTCAGACATATCAATGCTGATGAGACACTGCAGTATCTGTATGGCAGAGTTGCGATAGAAAGCCGGGTGATAAGGGATTTTATAAGCCTGAAGGATCCTCTGCTGCTTGAAGATGTTAATCATGTGATAAGGAAGCAGGAGATTCTTGCATCTCAGGATACCGTTGACCTGCTTGTATTCAATGATCTTGATGTCCAGCTGCATGAGATATGGTTCAAGACGCTTGATAAAATGGAGATCTGGTATTATTTCAGGAACTCGATTGATTATACCCGCATGAAGATACTCGATTACAAAAGAGAACAGGACTATGATGTGATAATAAGCGAGCATAAGGCACTTGCTTCGGCCATTGCCGCTTCTGATATTGAAAAAGTGAACACTGTCCTTGAGCAGCACGTCTATACTCATGTTGCAAACCTTATAGACAAGTGCATGAAGGAAAACAGGGAATATTTCATCTGAAAATTTAATTTCTGAGGTATGGATGATTAATGTGCTTTTTGTCTGCCACGGCAATATATGCCGCTCACCGATGGCAGAGTTCATGTTCAAGACTCTTGTAAAGGAAAAGGAAAAGGAAGAATTCTTCGATATAGAATCAGCTGCAGTGAGCAATGAGGAAACAGGGAATCCTGTTTATCCTCCCGCACGTCAGATTCTCTCTCTTCACGGGATATCATGCAGTGGCAAGAGGGCAAGACGCATAAGTGAAGATGATTACATGCGCTTTGATTACATAATTGCCATGGACCAGTCGAATATGCGCTATCTTGGAAGAATGCTTCCTTCCATGGACAAGACATATCTGCTCATGAGCTTCGCAGGAGAGGCCTGTGATGTTGCAGATCCTTGGTATACCGGTGATTTTGAAACCTGTTTTGAAGATATCGACGCAGGATGCAAGGCTTTCTATTCTTTTCTCCTGAAAACACACAAGGAGCTTTCCGATGTTTGAGGACAGGATAAGGATCATCACCACTGGCGGTACTTTCGACAAGCTGTATGATGCGGTGAAAGGCGAGCTGACATTCTCCGAATCCCAGCTCCCGCGTATTCTCAATCAGGCAAGAGTCACACTTCCGGTCCATCTCGATACCCTGCTTGCCGTTGACAGCCTCGTCATGACGGAAGAACAGAGGAAAGCTGTTGTTGAAGATGCTTTTTCCTGTATTGAGAAGAGAGTTATCATCATACACGGCACTGACACTATGACCAGAACTGCAGAACTTCTCAGGGACAGCCTGAAAGACAGTGATGAACATGTGTTCGTTTTCACCGGCGCCATGATACCTTATGCCCTGGAAAATTCTGATGCTGTTTTCAATCTTGGCTGTGCAGTTTCTGCTGTCCAGCTGCTTGAAAAAGGTGTGTACATTGTCATGGGCGGCAGGGTATTCGAAGCGGGAAAGGTCCAGAAGAACAGGGAAAAAGGAATCTTCGAGAAGCTGGATTGATTGTATTTTTTTTTCATAATTGCTATAAGAAAGCATTACTAAACACAGGAAATAAAAGCAGATGCATATAAAACTGAAAAATCTCAAGAGGGATTACGGCACTCTTCATGCCGTACAGGATGTCACTCTGGATATCCCCTCAAACACCATTTACGGCATCATCGGCAGATCAGGAGCCGGGAAATCCACACTGGTCAGGCTCGTGAGCATGCTGGAGAGGCCGGATTCCGGTGAAGTGTATTACGATGATGAAAGAGTCGACAACCTTGAAGGAAAGGCTCTTATCGAGAGGAGAAGAAGGATCGGAATGATCTTCCAGAACTTCAATCTCTTCTCATCCCGCAATGCGGCAGGCAATATTGCATACCCGATGGAAATCTGCGGTATGGACAAAGCTCATATAACAAAGCGAGTCGAGGAGCTTCTTTCCCTTGTAGGACTTCAGGGAAGGGGAAGTGCCCCTATATCGACACTCTCCGGAGGACAGAAGCAGAGAGTCGCAATAGCCCGTGCCCTTGCATGCAATCCCGACATTCTCTTCTGCGACGAGGCTACAAGTGCTCTGGATCCCCAGACCACAAGATCCATTCTTTCTCTCATAAAGGAACTGCAGGCGAAAATGAACCTGACTGTCGTTATGATCACGCATCAGATGGAAGTGGTGCGTGATGCCTGTGAAAGAGTTGCTGTCATTGACAGCGGACGGATCGTGGAGGAAGGTACTGTTTCCGATATCTTTGCAAATCCGAAAAGCGAAGTCACGAAGGATTTCATCTCCAACCTCACCAACGTCAAGGATTCCATTGTACGCTGGTCTGATGAGGAGGGACGTTTCACGCTCCGCTTCAGGGGAAACACAACGGATTCTCCCATCATCAGCAATGTATCAATTGAGACAGGGGCCACTTTCAATATCAGGGCAGCAGGCGTTCAGGAAGTTTCAGGTGAGGATATCGGCGTCATGGTTGTCGATATCGGACCGGATGAGAAAAGTGTCAGAGCTGCAGTCGAGATGCTCAGAAAATACGGCGTAAGCGTGGAGGGTGAAGTCTGATGGATGCACAGTTGATTAGTCAGGTTATGGAAGCAACGGGAGAAACACTGATCATGGTTCTCTTCTCGACGATTTTCTCGCTGGTGCTGGGCCTTCCCATAGGTGTTCTCCTTCATATCACGGGAAAAGAGGAGGCAGGAGGAATCATTCCTTCTCCTGTTTTCAATAACGTACTTTCCAGAATAGTGAATGTTCTCAGATCCTTCCCGTTCATCATTCTTCTGATCGTTCTCATTCCTCTTTCAAGGGTGATTGTAGGTACAAGCATAGGTACAAAGGCTGCAATTGTTCCCCTTTCGATCGCGGCGGCTCCTTTCGTTGCAAGAATCATAGAATCGGCACTGAAAGAAGTGGATCCCGGTGTACTGCAGGCTGCCAAGGCCATGGGCTCAACGAACTGGCAGCTGGTATACAAAGTGCTCCTTCCCGAAGCCATGCCGGCTCTTGTCAGCGGTCTTACGCTCACCATAATAAATCTGATAGGCTATTCGGCAATGGCCGGTACGATCGGCGGCGGAGGTCTGGGAGATCTTGCGATCAGATACGGCTACCAGCGTTTCCGCCCGAGCTACCTTGTCGCCGCTGTCATAATCATCCTGATAATGGTTGAGATCATACAGGTCGCAGGCGATATGATAGTCAAGAAAATGATGTCAAAACGCTGAAGAACAATAAAAAACTTCGCTTTCGGGCGAAGTTTTTTATTTTCCCTAATTCTTTTCAAGCTAAGTTAATATTCATTAAACATGTATAAAAATCAAAAATTTTGCATAAAACCTCTTGAAAAATAATATCATCCTCGTGTATGCTCTAACCATCAAAAGGGAACAAGGAGGACATCAGTAATGACATACAATGTTGATTATCGTCGCTGTGCTATGATGATGTCTTCCATGATGATGCCCGTCAGGGCATAGTATTCTTTTTTCAATCATCAAATATTTTTATATTCCTAAGTAGAAAATCAATTAAACATCTGTCCCATGGGGATTTAGTCAAATTTAAAAAAACGGAGAGAGTTTTATATGAAAAAACTGATTTCAATTATTGCTATCGCATTGGTTTGTGTATCTTTTGTCTTTGCAGGCGGTGCTGCAGAGGATTCTTCATCAACAGTTCTCAAGGTGGGCGCTTCACCCGAACCTCATGGAACTCTGCTCAACCTTGTTGTTGACAATCTGGCAGAGCAGGGAATCACACTTGAGGTTGTTGAGTTCACTGATTACGTAATGCCGAATGAAGCTCTTGAAGCTGGTGAGATCGATGCGAACTATTTCCAGCATCTTCCTTATCTTGAATCATTCAATGCTGAACGCGGTTTCAACCTGGTCTCTGCCGGCGGCATCCATATCGAACCGATGGCTCTTTATTCAAAGACCTATGATTCCATTGAAGCAATTCCTGACGGAGCTACAATCGCAATCCCGAATGACCCGACAAACGAAGGAAGAGCCCTGCTTCTCCTTGAGTCCGCAGGTCTGATCACTCTTGCAGATGATGCCGGCATTGAAGCTGTTCCTGCTGATATCGTGGACAATCCGCACAACTTCAGCTTCAGCGAGATTGAGGCTGCTTCTCTTCCGCGTGTCCTTGACGATGCTGATGCAGCAGTCATAAACGGCAACTATGCAATTCCCGCAGGTCTTATCGCAACACGTGACGGTCTTTATGTTGAAGGCGGCGACAGCCCGTATGTGAATGTCATTGCAGTACAGTCAGGCAATGAGGACAACCCTGCAGTACAGGCACTTGTCGAAGCCCTCAAGAGCGATGAAGTCGCACAGTTCGTTGCTGAAAATTATCCTAACGGTGAAGTCATTCTCGTTGACTGAACGGTTTTCTGTCTATTCTCCTTATCTAGGGCAGGGCAATCCTGCCCTGTTCTGTCTCATATGACTGTGGTCATTGTACTGACTTTTTGGGTATTATTGTTTTATGGAAATTACAACAGAACTGCTGATTATCCTGGCCCTGCTGTGTACGGTGAATGCCGTCCTCCAGGTAATTCTCCTGACAAGAAGGGGAAGAAAGAAAGACAGAAGCCGTGAGCTGCTGGAAATCAATCAGATGATTTCATCATCGCTTGAAACGTTCCGCTCTTCAATCGAAAGCCGCTTCGATGCGATGGATGCGAAAAACAACCAGTTCAGGGAAGCCCAGCTTGCGTCACTTGACAGGATAAGAAATGAAAACACACGTCAGATGGATGCCGTTCTGCAGCGTTCCGACAAACTTACGGAAGCTGTCGACAGGAATATGCAGAATCTGCGTAAGGAGAACACGGAACAGCTGGACAGAATGCGGAAAACCGTTGATGAACAGCTCAAGGATACACTTGAATCCCGTCTTGCACAGTCTTTCGAGCAGGTTCAGAAACAGCTTGAGTCTGTCTACAAAGGTCTTGGTGAGATGCAGAATCTTGCAAAGAGCGTTGGGGATCTTTCAAAAATATTCTCCAACGTGAAGGCACGCGGCGTATGGGGTGAGGTTCAGGCGGCTTCAATCCTGGATGAGATCCTCACACCGGAGCAGTATGTCAGAAACTTCCGGCCAAGGCCGAAAAGTCAGGAAGTTGTCGAGTTTGCGATCCGTCTTCCCGGTAAAAGCGAGGATGATAACGTCTATCTTCCGATTGACTCGAAATTTCCCAAGGAGGATTATGAGAACTACGTGAAGGCTCAGGAAGAGGGTAACATAGAGAGGATAAAGGCATTCCAGGCCGCAATGAAGAACAGGGTTCTATCAGAGGCAAGAGACATACATGACAAGTATATCGTGCCGCCCCGTACGACGGATTTTGCGATTCTCTTCCTTCCGGCTGAAAGCATATATGCGGAAATCCTCTCGATTCCGGGTTTCACCGATGAGCTTCAGAACAAGTACCGTGTGACTGTCGCCGGACCTACGACCCTTGCCGCACTTATCAACAGTCTGCAGATGGGATTCAGAACACTTGCAGTTGAAAAGAGAAGTCATGAGGTCTGGAAACTGTTCAGCCAGATGAAGAAGCAGTTCTCTCTGTTCTCCTCTTCACTTGACAGCGCGATGAAGAGTCTCGGTACAGCTGTGAACAAGGTGGAGGATGTGTCCTCAAGATCAAACAGGATAAGCCAGAAACTTGATTCCATGGAACTTCCCGATTCTGAGAACGGGGAGGATAAGAATATGATAGAATTCAAGACAGAAGATTAGGAGGTATTTGTTATGAATCTGAAAGGAAGGAGCTTTCTTACTTTAAAGGACTATTCAAAAGATGAGATACTTTATCTTATCGATCTTGCAAAGGAGCTTAAGAAGAAAAAAAACACACAGCCGTGTGATCCCGGTGTCATGGGCCGTCTTCTTTCCGGAAAGAACATTGTTCTGATCTTCGATAAAACCTCAACCCGCACCCGCTGTTCCTTCGAAGTTGCGGCTTTTGATGAAGGTGCCGGTGTCACATTCCTGACAAACAGCCAGATGGGTAAGAAGGAATCTCTGGAAGACACGGCAAAGGTGCTCGGCCGTCTTTATGACGGTATTGAATACCGCGGTTTTGCCCATTCCGTTGTTGAGGATCTTGCCAGATATTCCGGCGTTCCCGTATTCAACGGACTGACTGACGATGATCATCCGACACAGGTCCTTGCGGATTTTCTTACTGCGGGAGAGCACATTGACAAAAAGCTTGATGAAATGAAGCTGTGCTTCATCGGAGACGGACGCAACAATGTTGCCAATGCGCTTTTCATAGGAGCCACAAAAATCGGTATGGATTTCGCCATAGCCGCACCCGAGTCTCTTTTCCCGTCTTCCGGGCTGGTGGAGACCTGCAGGGCATTTGCGTCAGAAAGCGGCAGCAGTATAACGATTACGGATGATATAAATGAAGCCGTGAAAGGTGCTGATATCATATATACAGACATCTGGTGTTCAATGGGGGAAGAAGACAAGATGGCGGAGCGGATCAGGCTTCTCAAACCGTATCAGGTTACAAAGCAAGTCATGGAAGCCACAGGCAATCCGTCCTGCATCTTCGAGCACTGCCTTCCTTCTTTCCATGACCTGAACACCACGACAGCACAGATGGTATATGAGAAGTTCGGCCTCAAGGAAATGGAAGTGACCGATGAGGTCTTCAGAAGCCCCCAAAGCGTAGTCTTTGATGAAGCTGAGAACAGAATGCATACCATAAAGGCCGTGCTTGTCTCACATCTTTCATCATCACTGAGTTTCTGACAGAAGATTACGGGAAAAGCGTCCATCCATTGCGATGGACGTTTTCATTATGTACTGAGAGAGATTGAGATCAGGGGAGTTTCACGCTTTCACAGGGAGCTGTGAAAGAAGAGAACACAGCTTCTCCGTCCTTTATGAAAAAGACTTCAGTGTTTCCGTCATCTTCATTGTACATGCTTCTCAGCTCAGGGTAGGCATCAAGCATGCTTGCACGGGCTTCTCTCCTGTCATCCTCAACTGCCTGTCCTGAGATCCTTATCCACTGTCCGTTCATGAATGCACATATTTCTATTTTCGGATTCTCATGCATCTGTCTCGAGACTGCTTTCTTCTTCCCGGTCTGGATGTACAGCCTTCCTTCAAACACATGTGCCGTACCGAACGGGCGGACTCTCGGCTGTCCGCCATCATCTGTTGCAAGGTAATAGGTTCCCGCTTTTTTCAGAAAATCAACGACATCTTCAAAAGTTTTCATTTCCGCATTTGCTCCTTTTTCCTTCTATTTTACCATACTGGAGGAAAATGTGCTGGTAATTGAATGAAAAAACAATACCGCCGCAGCCTGCGACGGTATCGTGAGATAAAACTGTAGGGAATGCTCAGGCTTTGCCTATGCTTTCCTTTTTCTTTATGCCGAATTCGTAGACGACAACCATCACGAGGGCTACAAGTCCTGCAAGATCGGTTATCGTTCCGGGTACGATCATGCACAGTCCCGCGGCAGCCAGTATGATTCTGACAAACATGTTGAGCGGGCGGGCGAGATAACCGTTCAGCGCTGCCGCCACTCCGAAAATGCCGAGCAGTGAGGTGATGCAGATCTGGACAACTTCGAAAACGCTTGTGACATTTACGAACAGCATTGCCGGATTGAGCGCAAAGACATAAGGTACGACAAATGCGGCAATCGCGAGCTTTGTGGCGACAAGGCCTGTCTTCATCGGATCCGACTTCGCTATTGCGCTGCCCGCATAGGCTGCCAGGGCAACCGGAGGCGTTATATCCGCGACTATGCCGAAGTAGAATACAAAGAAGTGGGCGGCCACAGGTTCGACATTGAGCGCAATCAGGATAGGTGCACAGACACCAGCCATGATGCAGTAGTTCGCTGTTGTCGGCACACCCATGCCGAGCACTATACAGCACAGCATTGTAAGAACAAGGGCGACCATGACGATGCCGTGTGAAAGCGAGACGATTGCACCAAGAAGTATGGATGCAAGTCCCGTTACCGTGATGCATCCTGAGATGATACCTGCTATGCCGCATGCGACGACTACGGTTATGGAGCTCTTTGAACCGTTTGAGAACGCATCTATGATCCAGCTGAACGAGAGACTGGGCTTTTCTCCCTCATCTTCCTTCTCGCTTCCGTCCTTTGTGAAAATTATATGGGGAATGATCTTGTGAATGACTCCGACGATCATCGCAACGAGGATGGAAAGCGTTGCTGAATATGCCATGGTGAATGTATTGGACCCTACAAGGTAGATCAATGCAATCAGGGGAAGAAGCAGATAAAGTTCTTTCACCAGTTCTTTCGGCTTGGGAAGCTGGTCTTTCGGTATTCCTTCCATTCCCGTTCTCTTAGCTTCAAGGTGGACAGCAATGAAGATGCCTGTGAAATAGAGGACGGCCGGAAGAATTGCCATAAGCGCGATGCGTCCGTACGGAATGCCTGTGAACTCGGCCATGAGGAACGCTGCGGCTCCCATGATCGGCGGCATGATCTGTCCTCCTGTGGATGCTGCGGCCTCGACTGCGGCTGCGAATTCCGGGCGGTAGCCCATCTTCTTCATCATCGGAATCGTGATTGATCCTGAACCTACTGTATTGGCAACTGATGAGCCGGAAGCCATTCCCTCAAGCGCGGATGCGACGACTGCGACTTTTGCAGGACCGCCTGTGAAACGGCCTACAGCGGTGTTTGCAAAACGTATGAAGAAATCGGCAACTCCGGTTCTTTCAAGGAATGCTCCGAAGATTATGAATATCACGATGTATTTCACACATACTCCGACCGGAGTTGAGAATATGCCGTTGGCTGTGTAGAAAAGTGTTCTTATAAGCTGTGTGACACCGATTCCGCTTATGAAAGTGTAGATGATGAGTGCACCTGCGACACAGAGAATCGGAAGGCCCACGCAGCGGCGGCACAGCTCGACGAGGGCGAGAATGCCGATAAGGCCGACTGCCATGTAAAGCGGCTCTGCCATGATTCTCGCCGACAGTCTGATAACTGTCATAGCATTGAAGGCATAGAAGAAATAGGCTCCGGAGCCGACTACCATGATGATGATGTCATACCATGGAATGTGGTTGACTCTCTCGACTCCCTTTTTTACGGGGAAGGTGAGGAAGCCGAGGAAAATGATCATGCCCATGAAAACCGAATAACGTATTTCCTGAAGTGTGGTGAGAAAAATCGCATCTATGATGCAGTATACGGCAAAAGCCGCCATAAGGTAGCGGATTATCTTTTCAGGCAAGCCTGTCCATACCCTTGTATTCGATTCCCTGTCGTATTTTTTCATTACGGCTTCAACATCAGCCATTGTTCCTACAGAGTCGTCATGAATGAAAGTTTCTTTTTCTTTTCTGCTCAAATTCATTTCCTCCCGTTATAAAGAAAGAGGCTGCCGGAAGCAGCCTCCGTTTGTTTTATTGCGTCAATCAGTTTACAGGAACCTCGATTCCCTGTTCTGAGAAGTATTTTGCAGCACCCGGATGATAGGGGACTGTTGTTATCGAACTTGCAAAAGCAAGATCAAGCTCGTTTCCCTTGTCATGACTCTGTGCGATTGCGTCCTTGTTGTTGAAGATCGTGCTTACGACATCATAGACTGCATCCTCGCTTACGTCGTTGCGTGCTATTACCACAGCTCCGACAGCAACTGTCTGGCAGTCTTCGTCTGTGCCGTATACTTCAGCTTCAATTGTGTACGGGCTGTAATACGGAGAAGACTCAAGCAGGATGTCAATATGCTCGTCATCAATTGAGACAAGGCGCACATCATGGGTCGTTGCGAGTGTGGATACAGCCACTGTCGGTGCGCCTGCAACCACGAATGCTGCATCGATCTTGCCGTCCTGAAGGGCATCCACACTGTCTCCGAAACTCTGGTATGTCGGGTTGATGTCATCTTCTGTGATGCCGTATGCACCGAGGATGTCAAGGGCATTGTAATAAACGCCTGAACCTGATGAGCCGATTGATACGGTCTTGCCTTTGAGATCTGCAACTGTTTTTATTGAAGGATCCAGAGTGACGATCTGAACCTGTTCCATGTAAAGGGCGGCGACTGTTGAGAAATCGCTGATCGCACCTGTCTGTGCAAAAAGATTTGTGCCGTTGTAAGCGTAGCTCATGACATCGGTCTGGACAAAACCGAGCTGATAGCTTCCCATGTCCATCATTTCAATGTTGTCCTGACTGCCGGCACTGACAACTGCCACAACAGATGTGTCCGTCTCCGACGATATTTTCTGGGCAAGCACGTTGCCGAATCCGTAGTATGTTCCCTGATCACCGCCTGTTCCGAAGCGCAGTGTGCTGCTGCCTCCTTCGCTTGCACCTCCTGCAATAAGAGGCATGGCGAAGACTATTGCAAATATAGCGGCAAGAACCAGAATTTTTTTCATAGCAATCCTCCTTCATTGACGGCATACCCAGGATTTATTGCATTTATTTCTTTATTAATAATGAAAATACGCAATAAATCTTATGTGCCGTCGGTCTTAACTATCACGCAATATGGATAATATGTCAATACTTTTACAAAAATATGCATATTTATGCATAAAAATTCAATTTACTTTCATCGTATATCGGTAACGGAAAAATTCCGACGGATTTTTGATGCCGTGAATTTGTGAAAAACCTAAAAAAAATCTCATTTTTCTGCACTTTTCATTGTGCTTTTTTATAACAAAGCTTTCTATCCTGTGTTACAATGGGTGTATAGCGAGGTGAGACTTTGGAAAAAAAACCCATTATTGAAATGAGGGGCATTACCAAAAGGTTCGGCCAGGTTGCTGCCAATGATGATATCAATCTGGAGCTTTACTGCGGCGAGATTCTTGCACTGCTTGGTGAGAACGGAAGCGGAAAGACAACGCTTATGAACATGCTTTCCGGAATCTACCAGCCTGATTCGGGAGAAATTTATGAAAACGGTGAGAGAATTTACATCCGCTCTCCCCATGATGCCTTCCTGCATGGGATCGGAATGATACATCAGCATTATAAGCTGATAGAGGTCTTCACTGCTGCCCAGAACATAATTCTCGGTCTTGATGAAGAGAAAATGGATCTTGCGAAGACCAATGTCCGTGTTAAGGAAATCTGTGACAGATACGGCTTTGAAATTGATCCCGCGCGTAAAGTATATGACATGTCGGTCAGCCAGAAGCAGACAATTGAAATCGTCAAAGTGCTTTACAGAGGGGCGGAAATCCTCATCCTTGATGAGCCGACTGCAGTGCTTACCCCACAGGAGACGCAGAAGCTTTTCAATGTTCTTCGCAACATGAAGGAAGACGGAAAGGCCATCATCATAATAACCCACAAGCTGAATGAGGTTATGGAAGTTTCCGACAGGGTCGCTGTTCTCAGAAAAGGCCGCTATGTAGGATGCGTTGATACAAAAGATACTGATCCGCAGGCACTGACGGACATGATGGTCGGGCATTCTGTATCGCTCAACATTGACCGTCCCCGCTATGAGCATCCGGAAAAAAGGCTGATCGTCGAGAATCTTACATGCATCGACGATGAAGGCGTGAAGAAACTCGATTCGGTTTCATTCACAGCATACAGCGGAGAGATTCTGGGTGTAGCCGGCATTTCCGGTTCCGGCCAGAAGGAACTGCTTGAGGCCATGAGCGGTCTGTATCCGCTCAGGGAAGGCAGTATCCGTTTTGTAAATGATGACGGCAGTGAGAAAGAGCTTGCCGGTCTTCCTCCGATGAAGATAAGGAAAGCAGGTGTCGGCATGGCCTTCGTTCCTGAAGACAGACTTGGCATGGGGCTTGTCGGATCAATGGGCATGTCCGGCAACATGATGCTGCGTTCATGGAAAAGCGGCAAGGGCATGCTGCTTCATAAAAAAGATCCCAATGAACTTGCACAGAAGATTCTCAAGGAGCTTGACGTTGTGACTCCCGATGTGAATTTCCCTGTGAGAAAACTGTCCGGTGGAAATGTGCAGAAAGTTCTGGTCGGACGTGAGATATCCATAGGACCGGCCGTCCTTCTGACTGCATATGCAGTCCGCGGTCTGGATATAAACACATCTTATACAATATACAATCTGCTGACCGAGCAGAAGATGAAAGGTGTTGCCGTCATATATGTGGGTGAGGACCTTGATGTCCTTCTTGAGCTTGCGGACAGAATCCTCGTTCTGTGCGGCGGTCAGGTCAGTGGAATAGTGGATGCCAGAAAAACAACAAAAGACGAGATCGGCCTGCTTATGACCCAGTTCAATTCAAAGGAGGAAAAAGCTCATGAGTGAAGAAGTCAGAACTCCTTTAATCCGCCTTGAAAAGCGAAGCGGAATGGATAAAAAGAAAGTCTGGGCTATCCGGATTGCTTCGATTCTCGTTGCCCTGATCCTGGGCTGTATCCCCATGATCATTTCCGGAAACAATCCCTTCTCAGCATATGGCGTCATCATTCAGGGTTCCCTTTCCCGGCCGGTATACATCAGGCAGACGATAAAGATTGCCATCCCCCTGCTCGGCTGTGCACTGGCGATCGCTCCGTGTTTCAAAATGCGTTTCTGGAATATCGGGGCAGAGGGACAGATCACGATCGGAGCGATGTGCGCGACTTATTTCGCCCTGTACTGGTATGATAAGGTCCCCCATGTTGTCCTGCTGCTTATCATGTTCCTTGCGTCCGTGATAGGAGGAGGAATCTGGGCTCTGATCCCGGCTTTCTTCAAGGCGAAATGGAATACGAATGAGACGCTTTTCACTCTTATGATGAACTATATCGCCATAGGTATTGTCGCATGGCTTCAGGGCGGGCCATGGGAAGGAAGAAAGGGCAGCCAGCTGATTCCGATGTTCAATGACGCCGCACGTCTTCCCGATGTTTTCAAAGTCCATTGCGGCTGGATCGTTGTGCTTGTACTTGTTGTCCTGATGTACATCTACATGAACAAGACAAAGCAGGGTTATGAGATAGCTGTTATCGGCGATTCGGTGAACACCGCACGTTATGCAGGCATGAATGTCGGACAGATCATGATGAGAACCATGTTCATCTCCGGAGCCATTTCCGGTCTTGTGGGTTTTCTCACGGTATCAGGCGCCAATTACACGCTTTTCAGCGGGGTTGCGGACGGAGTCGGTTTCACGGCCATTACGGTGGCATGGCTGAGCCAGCTCAACTCTTTTGCGATGATAGCAATTTCAATGATGCTTGCCGTTCTTGAGAAAGGCGCCAATACGTTGCAGACCAGGCTGCAGGTGCCGGCTTCCATTTCTGATATCATCACAGGCATTCTCCTGTTCACAATGCTGAGCTGCGAGTTCTTCATAAATTACCGGATCATCTTCCGCTCCAGGACTGGCAAGGAGGAAAAGGTATGAATACTCTTGTTACATTGATTACGGCAGGAATCACATTCGGAACAGTGCTTATGTACGGCACTCTGGGAGAAATACTTACGGAGAAATCCGGAAACCTTAACCTCGGTGTGGAAGGTATCATGTATATGGGAGGGGCTTTCGGCCTGGCAGGAGCTTTCTATTACGAGAAGGCTGCAGGAGCAGCGGCCGCAGGTCCGCTGGCTATCATCCTTGCACTTCTGGCAGCATTCGCGGCCGGATGTGCCGCAAGTGCAATCTACAGTTTTCTTACAATCACACTGAGAACGAATCAGAATGTGACCGGACTTGCACTGTCGATTTTCGGTACGGGTGTCGGACAGTTTGTGGGTGAGCTGATGAGAGTGAAGGAGGGCGGTTACGTTGCTCTTTCAAACAATCTCAAGAATGCTTTTGCTTCTTCCATATTCCCGAAAGGCCTGATCGATATTCCTGTAGCAGGCCCCATATTGTTCAGCCATACGATTTTCTTCTATATGGCAGTCATTCTTGCTTTTGCCATGTGGTATTACCTTTCAAAGACCAGAAGCGGCATGTACCTTACGGCTGTGGGGGAATCTCCTGCAACCAGCGATGCTGCCGGCATCAATATCACAAGGTACAAATATCTTGCGACAATTATCGGCGGCGGCATTTCAGCTATCGGCGGCATGGTATACATTGTCACGACAGCCGGCTGTGTATGGAACCACGAAGGTCTTTCCGGTGTCGGCTGGCTGGCGGTCGCGCTCGTCATCTTCTGCCTGTGGAGACCTCTGAACGCAATCTGGGGATCCATAATATTTGGTTCGATGATGATCATGTACCTGCGTGTGGCTCTTCCGTTCATTCCGACACAGCTGTACAAGATTCTTCCGTATGTGGTTACTGTCATTGTTCTGGTCATCACAAGCATGCGCAACAGCCGCGACAAGCAGCCTCCCGCCTCGCTCGGTCTGAACTATTTCCGTGAGGAGAGGTGAAAAAACTCCTGCGGGAATAAAAATATGTGTTAGAATAAATTCAGGTCCTATGACCTGAAAAAGGAGATTATATTATGAAAAAGACATTGTCAGTACTGTTTGTTCTGATTCTTGCCTGTTCATTCGTCTTTGCAGGCGGTGCGGGCGAGACCGGTACATCTGCAGCGGCGTCTTCCGATACAAAGACAGTTAAGGTTGGCCTTATCTGTATCGGAGATGAGAACGACCAGGGATATACATACAACTTTATCCGCGGCCGTGATGAAGCGACTCAGATGCTTGCTGATGAAGGCATCAATGTTGAATGGATGACCATCTACAACATCGGAGAAGATGCAAGCTGTATCGATGCCAACATCGAAGCTGCCGAAGAAGGCTGCCAGATCATCATCAACAACAGCTATGGTTTTGAGCCGTTCATGCTTGAGGTTGTCGATGACTATCCTGAAATCGAGTTCATCAGCTGCACCAACTGTGCCTCTGTTTTTGACGGAAGAGAGAACACTCACAATGCATTTGCCAATATCTACGAAGGCAGATACATCGCAGGTGTTGTGGCAGGCATGAAGCTCCAGCAGATGATTGATGAAGGCCAGATCACTCCTGAAGAAGCGGTCATCGGTTATGTCGGCGCATTCTCATTCGCAGAAGTCATTTCCGGTTTCACAAGCTACTTCCTCGGTGCAAGGAGCGTATGTCCGTCAGTTACAATGAAGGTTTCATTCGTAGGTTCATGGTCAGATGCCACAGCCGAGTCTGATGCAGCACTCGCTCTCATTGATGAAGGCTGTATCATGATCAGCCAGCATTCAGACAACACAACTCCTGCAACGGCAGCTCAGTCACGCGGTGTATTCCATACAGGTTACAACAACGATATGACAGGTATTGCTCCGGATGCATCCCTTATCGGTACAAGAATCGACTGGGGTATTTATTTCACAGAGGCTATCAGAAACTACGTCAACGGCGAGCCTATTCCTCAGGACTGGTGTGCAGGCATGGCTGAAGGCGCAGTCGTAATGACTCCGCTCAACGAAGCCATCGCAGCTCCCGGAACAGCAGAGAAGATCGCAGAAGTTGAAGCAGCTCTTGCAGACGGTTCTCTTGAAGTATTCGATACAAGCACATTCACAGTCGGCGGACAGGAGCTTACACATGCATTTGCCCTCGACACAGACGGTGACTTCACTCCTGACAGTGAAGAGGCTGTTTACGACGGTGCATTCCATGAGTCAGAATTCCAGTCAGCTCCGTACTTCACAGTACAGATTGACGGAATCCAGTGGCTCAACGCAGCTTATTGATCTGGGTATCAAGGCTCTTATTAAACAGGAAAGCAGGCTGGAAATGCCTGCTTTCTTATTGACTCTCACTTATCGGGGGGGGCTTTCATATAGAAACTGTTTTTCCAGAATACTCATAGTCTTACTGAAAGAAACAGGCGATCCAATTGCAATTCTGTAAAGAATTCCTCCGGAAAAGGAGTGCAGATTCATCCTGTCACTTTAATATCTGCGGCTGTAACCTTATTTTTCTTCAAGATATTTCTTCAGATCCTCTCCATGGGTTGATGTATTTACTTTCTTATAAACCTTTTCAATAACACCGTCCTCGTTTATGACGAACGTCGAACGGATCACCCCCATGCTTTTCTTGCCGTAAAGGGTTTTCTCTCCCCATGCTCCGTATTCTTCCATCACTTTGTGCTCAGGATCTGAGAGCAGGGTGAAGTTCAGATTCTGCTTTTCAATGAATTTTCTGTGTGATTCTCCGCTGTCACGGCTGACACCGAGAATTTTCACATTGAGGCGGGAAAAATCAGGCATGTTGTCCCTGATGGAGCAGGCTTCCTTTGTACAGCCCGGAGTGTTGTCCTTGGGGTAGAAATAGAGTACGACCTTCTGTCCTCTGAAATCTGAAAGGCTCACATTGTTGCCGTTCTGATCATCCAATGTAAAAAGAGGTGCTTTTGTTCCTTCTGCAAGCATTTGAATATCTCCTTGTCTTAAGGATAATGCACGGGAGACAAAGAGTGAAGAGCAATGGGGAATATGGAAAACTGAAGACTGATAATATATAATGAAAAAAGGAGTTGAGAACCGGTGGACAGCAGACGCTATGAACTGATGCACAAAGATATTGCGGTAGCATTGATTGAATTCGATGATGAGGGAAAACTTACAGGTGCTCCAGAAGTTTTCAATGAAGAACACCTTCCTCCTCGTGCCAGACGAAGTCGTCCCGATTTCTCGCGCTGGTGGGCTGACCGAGCCATTCCGAATACAAGAAAAGAACTCAATCTGTTTCTCTCTGTGAATAATATTGCATCAACAGGTGATTACCTGATTGATAATCTGGGGCTCAGTCTCAGTGATACTTACTGGATCCGTCCTGAAAATTCTTCACTGATGTGGAAAGATGTGAATCTCTATGAAAATTCATTTGCTGGAAAGATGAGCGTTAGCCGTCATAGCGGAGAGTTTGAGAGAATATCTTTTTCGGTTACATATTCCCCTGACGCATCAACCGGAGGAGAACTGCCCAAATGGTGGGTGATAGAAAATGGAATAAGATATCTTGTGAAAGGTAATGAAGGTGGAACAAGCCAGCAGAGCCGTAATGAAGTGTTCGCATCGGAAATACATAAGGCTCAAGGATGGAGCAACTATGCTTCTTACACTCTTGTCAGACTGCCTGACGGAAGAACCGGCTGCCGCTGTTCCGCTTTCACATCCCCTGAAAAGGAATTCATCTCTGCGTGGGAACTCGTCGGCAGAAAGGATTTTGCCAAGGATGAACCTTTTCGCGAGAATTTCATAAATGCCTGTATTTCAGGAGGCTTAACCCGTGATGAGGTTGTGAAGCAACTTGATTATATGTCTCTTTCTGATTTCCTCATAGCAAATACAGACAGGCATCTGAACAATTTCGGGATTCTGAGGAATCCGGATACTTTGGAATTCATTTCAATGGCACCTTTGTTCGATTCAGGAAACAGTATGTGCTACAGGAATCTGGAAAACATTTCGTTCTCATATTCTGTGAATGAGAGGACAAGTGGTTTCTATATGTCTTTCAGAGGCTGGCTTGAACATGTGTCGGATTTTTCCGTTCTTGATGTGGATATGCTTCCTGATGATGATATTTTCATGGATATCTATCCTGATAAGGCATTTCCTCAATCTGTGCCGCGCTGGCTCCTGAGTGTGTATCACAGGCATATCGAATTCATAAGACAGATGCAGTCAGGCAAAAGCTTTTATGATGTGCAGAAAATTTTGTGCTGAAATAATGCAAATGATAAAGCAGTATGGTATTTGAAAACAAGGAAGTACTACTTAAAGTCGGCAAAAAAGCGTGAGCGCGTATACCCGGACTTGAAGTATGATTACCTTTTCTGCAAATGTGCAAGCTGTCAGGATGCGAGTAAAACCGGTTTCCGGAAAACATGCTCAATACCATTTGAGATATGTCTCAAAGAAGGTTATTTTATCGGTTTTTGATATTCCGGAGAAAGTTTTCCGAATTCTTTTTCCACCATTTGACAATCTTTTTTCATTTGTCTAGACTCCATTCTGCCCGGTACGGATTCGTACTGTAGAGGTGAAAGATGACAACTGACAGAATGATAAGGAAACTGATAGAGGCAACCAACAGAATTGACGGTTCTTACTATTTTACCTCACGCAGACTCGGGTGCCCTGAGAATGAAGTATGTTTTCTGTATGCGCTGAGTGACGGGGAAAAGTATTCCCAGAAGCAGATCTCACAGGAATGGCTTATGCCTAAAACCACAGTGAACACAGTATTCCGCTCACTGGAGGACAGGGGCCTTGTGACAAGCGAAGTGAACGGCAAGGAGAAAATGATAATCCTCACGGAAAAAGGGAAGGAATACAGTGAAAAGCTTCTCTCTCCAATAAGGGAAGCGGAGAATGTTGCCTTGAAGAAAACGCTTGAATCATATTCAGCTGTTTTCATAGAAGCCTGTTCTTATTTTTCGGACAGACTTGAAGAAGAACTTAAGGAAAACAAATATGAGAAACATTGAACAGCATAATCTTTTTGTCAATACAAAGCCGGGAAGGCTTTTCCTGAAGGCGGCACTTCCCGGTGCCATAGGCATGCTTGCATCCGCAATGTACCAGACACTGGACGGTGTCTTTGTCGGCCGTTTTCTCGGCAGTACCGCATTTGCGGCCATCAACCTTGCAATGCCTTTTGTGATCATAAACTTCTCCCTTGCGGATCTCATCGGTGTGGGCTCTTCGGTTCCAATATCAATCGCGCTGGGAGAAGGAAGAGGAGAGGATGCGAATAAGATATTCTCCCTTGCGATTGTCCTAATCTTTCTCGCCGGTCTGGCAATAGGCGGACTGCTGTTTTTCGCGGCTCCTCTTCTGATTGCCCTTATGGGAGCTGAAGGGGAATTCGCAGCCCAGGCTGTCATGTACATGAGGACGTATGCGATGCTCTCTCCGTTCACGACTATGATGTTCGCATCCGACAACTTCCTCCGCATCTGCGGGAAGATCAGGACAAGCATGAGTCTCAACATATTCATGTCGCTTTTCGGTGCCACTGTCGAATTCCTTTTCCTTGCGGTTTTCGGTTTCGGAATATGGGCAGCGGCGCTTGCAAACTGTCTGGCGATGATGACGACCACAATGCTTTCAATGCTGCCGTTCCTGTCAAAGAAGCTCGCACTCCGTTTTGTAAGGCCGCACTTCTCACTGCGCATAATAAAGAAGATAGTCTCATGCGGTCTGCCAAGCTTCCTCAACAACATCGCGGGACGTCTCACCTCTATTGTCATGAACATGATGCTGGTGCGTTTCGGAGGCCAGAACGCCGTTTCCGTATACGGCGTCCTCATGTATGCCGACGGTATAATCCAGCCTCTCATGTACGGCTCATGCGACTCTCTCCAGCCGGCTATCGGTTATAACTGGGGAGCAGGACAGTACTCAAGAGTGAGGAAGATCGAGAAATACTGCTTCTCAGTTGCCGCAGGGCTGTGTGCCGTGGCTTTCCTGATGTGCACTTTCGCCCCTTCTTTCATCGTACATGCATTCATGTCAGGCGCAGCTCCGTCCTATGCCGTTTTTGCGGTGCATGTGTTTGCCTTCACATATGTGACACGCTGGATCACGTTCTCCACGCAGAGCTTCATGCTGGCAATCGAGAAATCACTGTACGCCACGATTCTGTCAATTTCGGCTGCACTGGTGTTCCCTCTGCTGTTCATTTTCTCGCTGCAGGGACTCGGTCTTACGGGGATATGGATCAATTTCCCTCTCTCTTCCTTTTGCTGTGCGCTTATGTCGCTGATCATCCTGATGAGGGAGAGAAAGAATATTTCACGTCCCGATCTTGCAATCTGAGATGATTGGCAATATTTTCAGTAGTGGAGGATGAAATATGAAAGTGATTCTTGTCAACGGATCTCCGCATAAGAGCGGGTGCACTGCATGCGCTCTTGATGAGGTGAGGAAAACACTTGAGAGGGAAGGCATAGAAACTGAAATCTTCTGGATCGGAACTTCTGTCCAGAACTGTATCGGATGCAGACAGTGTGCACTTAAGGGAAAGTGTGTCTTTGATGACAATGTGAATGAGTTCATTGAAAAGGCAAAGACTGCCGACGGCTTTGTTTTCGGAACACCTGTCTATTATGGCTCAGCGGCAGGCGGCATAAAGTCATTCATGGACAGGGCCTTCTACAGCGGCGGCCGCTATCTTGCCGATAAACCTGCGGCGACGGTCGTGTCCTGCAGAAGAGGCGGTGCGGCACAGGCTTTCAGCCAGCTGAACATGTTCTATACGATTAACAATATGCCGGTGGTGTCATCCCAGTACTGGAATCAGGTGCATGGCAACACTCCTGAAGAAGTGATGAAGGATGAAGAGGGGATGCAGACGATGCGCACTCTCGCCCTCAATATGGCATGGATGCTCAAGGCTCTTTCCAAAGAGGCAAAACCGGAAAGGGAAAAACCGGTCAAGACCAATTTCATACGCTGACTGTGATACGGGGGTATACATTGCCCCCTGATTGTGTAAAAGAAGATATGGCTGATCCCGTAATCAGAGAAATTAAAGTCAGGAACATCCTTACAAAGTCGGATCTGCCGGTGTGTGACTACTCCGTGAATCCGTATGTCGGCTGCGCACATGCGTGCCGCTACTGCTATGCATCATTCATGAAGCGCTTCACGGGACATGCCGAGCCGTGGGGAGCATTCCTTGATGTGAAGTACTGGGGAAGAATTCCACATCCTGAGAAGTATGATGGAAAGGAACTTTTCATAGGATCCGTCACGGATCCGTATCTGCCTCAGGAGGAAAAATTCTGCCGCACCCGTGCCCTTCTTGAAGAATTGAAGGGAAGCGGGGTGAGACTAAGCATTTCGACAAAAAGCGACCTTATTCTGCGCGATCTGGAGCTTATAAAGACTTTCAAGGATGCACGCGTGTCATGGTCTGTGAATACCCTTGATGAAGATTTCAGGAAAGATATGGACAATGCTGCCAGCATTGAAAGAAGGCTTGATGCAATGAAAATCTTTCACGATGCCGGAGTGCGTACTACCTGTTTCATTTCCCCGATCTTTCCCGGCATCACTGATGTGAAGGCGATCATTGAAAGAGTGAAGGGGCAGTGCAATCTGATCTGGCTTGAGAACCTTAATCTCAGAGGCAGCTTCAAGGGAGCGATCCTGGATTACATCAGGGAAAAGCATCCTGAACTGACGGGTCTGTATGAAGGAATATATAGTAAGTGTGAGCTTGGTTACTGGCAGAAGCTTGATGCTGATTTGAAGACTTATGCAGCAGAAAACGGACTGGATTACGTGACAAACGACGACAGCATGAAGCGTCCCTTTGATGCTCCGCCTGTCATTGTGAATTTCTTCTATCACGAGAAGATCAGGAAATCTGCAGGGAAGAAGAAAGTCACAGCACAGTCTGAATGACTTGCATTTTAATCAGGAAAATATTCTCATCCAGCTGTCAGTGAGAAACTTCACAACAGCTTCCCTGTTACAGGAACGTGCAGCATTTATATAAGAGTCGTCATGCGAAATATTCATTTGGCCTTTCTCTTCACCGTCAGTAGTAACTGAAATCTTTATTTTTTCCGTCATGAAGTATTCGGGATGCAGCAGGTAGGCGATAGTGGAAGGATCATGTATGAAACAATGTTCTCCGCCGTGGAAAGCAATGTAATAATCCGTCATCTGCCTGTAGATTTCATCATTCCATTTCAGGCTTTCATCCTTTTCCAGGAAAAGTGTCTGGGTGACATCAAGCGGCAGCAGTGTGAGTTTGTCTGTATGGGAGAATACATATGATGCGGCCTCAGCATCTTTGTAGATGTTTGCCTCAGCATATGGTGTTATGTTTCCTTTTGTCTTTATGCACCCAGCCATGCTTATTATCTTTTTGAAGAATAGATGACTCCTGCTTTTCTTCATGTAAAAGGCGAGGTTGGTCAAAGGCCCTGTGGTGATGAGAGTCACATTCCCATTATGTTCTGCCAGTATTTTGTTATAAAAGGACACAATGTCGTCTTTACTTTCACTGTCATTGAAAGACTGCAGAATTACATTCCCGATTCCGTTCTCACCGTGGATGCAGTACTGAAACTGAGATGCTACATATATATTGTTCCCGCAACCTTCCTTTCCCATAACCACGGGGATATCATGGCGGGAAAAATGATGGAGAAGGGCACATGTGTTCCTTACACTTGTGCGTGTGGAGACATTGCCGAATGTGGTGCTTATGCCTGCAATGCTTACCCTTTCTGCATTTGCCAGAGCGGCAGCAAGGGCAAGAGCGTCATCAATACCTGTATCAAGATCAAGAATTATTGTTTCCATGATCCTCATATTAGCAGAAAGTCTCGGAAGAATCTTATCAGCCGGGACTCATTCTAAACTTCTGTATTTTTTAGGTTCATCACGGAAAGTTGAGGGATGAATGGCTAGATTGAAAAGAAGAGCATGCGCGTTCTAAAGTTCAGATACCACTCAAAAACTAAAGGACGAACACATGCTCTTAGAACAAAGTATAGCAAACTATCTATCTCTTCAACCCTATGAATACATCAACACAGAAATAGCAGAAGATGGAAAGCAGAGGCTTCTCCATCTGAAGAGCAACAAAGAGACAGAGGATGTG
>CASFTW010000026.1 GCA_949297785.1 uncultured Spirochaetales bacterium | reverse complement strand
GATGCATTAACGACAATCCGTCAAACTTAAACAATCCATTTTATGTCCATATTTTGTTGCATCAACTTTTCTGTTGCATTTACTTTTACAATTTACTCAGTCGAACACCAATGACAGGACAAGGTCCTGCTCATAGTCGCCGAAACGTTTGCCGTACAGGTTGAAACCTCTTTTGTTCACAGCATCATCCTTGTTTCCTATTCTTATTTTTATGGCGTTTGTCTGTTTGTCTATTCCGTATGAGTCGATGTCTTTCTCGTTCTGTCTCACACGGTTGAGTATTGTGCCCACGTTTGTCAGCTCGAGAGTGTAGAGCAGTCCGAACTGGCTGGCATTCCACCACATCGGCGTTATCCTTCCTCTTCTCTTGCCGTAGTCTCCGGGACAGGTGAATGTCACAGCTTCGATATCATTGATCCAGATGGTGATGTCACTCGGCCAGTCTTCATTGTAGAAAGGAGCTTCGCTTGATGCCTCAAATGAGAATATGAGGCGCTTGGGCTTTTTCATAAGCCCCTCAACGGGAATCGGAAACGAGTATTCTATGAAACCGGAGCTGGTCCAGATGAGCTCTGCGTTCATCCTTTCGGGTATGAAGAACTCGGAAGGGGAATTGTCGCATCGTATGATCTCATTTGCCGAACACATGCCGCAGGTCGGATGGATATCGCAATTTGTGAAAGCTCCTACAGGCATGGAGATTGATGTGGAGAAATGTTTCCTCTTGCCTTCAGCAAGGTTTATCTCAAGCTTGTCCATGCATCTTGTGCACAGTTTCATTGTTCCTCTCTCTCCCGGAAGCAGTTCGCTCTGGATTATTCCCGCTTCCTCCAGAACTTTCAGGTGCAGGGCTGCCGTGGACTGCGGGATGTGAAGCTGTGAAGCTATTTCTGAAATGTTCAGGCTTGAGTTTATGAGACTTTTCACTATTGCCAGTCTTTCCCTGTTGGAAAGGGCTTTTGCGATTATTGATAGTCTGTCTGTATCTTCAATTGTGAGCCGCTCGTTACGTGCCATTATTCCCGTCTCCTCTTTTTACAGGGATTATAACATAAATTTTGTGATAATATAGTCTGAAACAGCGTTTTAAGAAAAAACTATGAGAAATAAACACATAATTTTTGTGATTTTTTCTTGCAAACCGAAATTTCCTCTCTTACGCTGGGGTCAGGAGGACACCTATGAGAAAAACGAAATTTAAATCATTGGTAATGTTTCTGATTGTATTCATATCCGCCTTTGCGCTTTTCGCACAGGGCAGTGGCGAAAAGGCAGCTGCAGAGAATACTTCAGGGTTTGAGGATCCGGTACTCAATATTGCTGTTTTCGGCGGCGGATACGGAGATGAATACTGGTACCAGATTGTCGAAATGTTTGAAGAAGCTTATCCCGGAGTCACCGTGAACATGCAGATCAGCCCGACAATCGGTCAGATCATCACTCCGCAGATCGCAGCAGGAGACTGGCCTGATTTCATGTGCTGCAACGGAAATGACACTCAGGGGCTCATCACAACCATGAAGAGGGAAAAGGCGATCCTTGACATCACGGATGTATTTGACTCTCCGGCTCTCGGAGAGGAAGGTGTGACACTACGTGAAAAAATGATGCCCGGTCTGCTGGATTCAAGAAAGTATGCTCCATACGGAGACGGCAGAATCTATTTTGCACCGTTCAACTGCGGCCCCACCGGACTTGTTTATAACAAGACCCTCTTTGAGAAGAACGGATGGGAACTTCCCAAGACATGGGATGAATTCTATGCCCTCGGAGAGGAAGCGGCCCAGCAGGGGATCAGCCTGTTCACATATCCGGGTATCTATCCTTATTACTGGGAACATATGCTGATTGCGGCAATCACCGCACATGCCGGCGTGGATGCGATTAATGCGATCATGTCATATGAGGAGAACTCATGGGACAATCCCGAGGTGAGGGAAGTTCTTGAAGAGTTTGTCAGAATGGCTCAGGGCTATGTCCTTGCCGGTTCAGAAGCTCTCAACCATACACAGAGCCAGAGCGAGCTTATGATGGATCATGCTCTTTTCATCTCAACAGGAAACTGGGTTGAAAGCGAGATGGCGGATGCTCCGAGGACCGAGGGCTTTGTATTTGCGATGGCTCCGGCTCCCTGTGTGAGCGAAGATGAGACAAGCTACATCAGAAATGACGGAGACACTTTCATCATTCCGGCAGAAGCCGATAACACTGAACTTGCAAAAGAATTCCTCAGATTCCTCTATACAGATGAATCCGTAAAGCTTTTTGCCGAGAAATCAAACGGTGTGTATGCCACAGCAGATGCACTTGAACTTGTTGAAGGAATAGTAAGTGACGGTGTGTACGGTATGTACAGTGTCAACAATCAGCCGGGTGTCAATGCTGTTGTCGCAGTTCTTGACGCTGTTCCGGATGGATGTAACGTGGTGCCGATGGATGTTATCTGGAATCCTGTTCCGGATGTTCTTGCCGGACGCATGACAATTGATCAGTGGATTGATCAGATTGAAAGCGCATACGCGGAAATAAGATCTTATATGTAAGGAGTGACGGCAGGATGAGCAGGAAAAACTTTCAGCGGAATATTTTTATATCATTCTCCATAATACCTCCGCTTCTGATTACGGTTGTCTTTCTTGCCATACCTGCCGTACGTGCTTTCTGCCTGTCTTTCACTGATGCGAACATGATAGGCATCGGAGGAACTTCCTTTACCGGTCTTGAGAATTATGAATACATGTTTTCCGACCAGGTTTTTCTGAAGGCTTTCCGCAATACAGTTACACTGCTGATCGTGGTACCCCTCATCACGATCACTGTCAGCCTGATTCTCTCAGAGATCCTTCACAGGGGAAATCTGAGGGAAGCGGGCTTTTACAGGGTGGTGTTTTTCTTTCCCAGCATAATCTCCCTGACAGTTGTCGCCATTGTCTGGTCATTCATTTTCCATCCGACAATGGGCCTTGTTAACAGCATTCTGGATTTTCTGCATCTTTCCCAGCTGAAAAGATCCTGGCTCGGGACTGCAGAGACCGCTCTCGGATCAATCGCATTCACACTCGTATGGCAGGCTGCCGGATATTACCTTGTAATGATACTGGCTGCAATGACATCGATAAACAACGATTATTATGAGGCGGCAACCATTGACGGGGCAGGATGGTTCAGACAGTTCGTCTATATAACGCTGCCGGAAGTAAAGAACATAATAATCATAACAATCATTCTCTCAATGTCGGGTACTCTCAACCTGAGTTTCACTCTGTCCACAATCATGACGAACGGAGGACCGAACAACGCATCCCTCGTTCTTCTGAAGTACATATACAACCAGGGAATGACAAACGGCAATTTCGGCTATTCAATGGCCATCACCGTTTTCACCCTGCTGTTCTCCATCATTCTTTCCATCGCAGTGCAGAAACTGCAGAGAAGGGAGGAGGCGGTATGAAGATCGTAAGACTGGTTCTGAGAATTCTCCTCATCCTGATAACTATTGTTGTCATATATCCCTTTGTGTGGAGCATATTCTCTTCATTCAAGACAAATGAGGAGTTCCTTGCTTCTCCTTTCTCTCTTCCATCCGGCCTTTATCTTGATAATTTTGTCAGGGCTTTTCAGAAATCGAACATAGCCGGGAATTTCCTGTCTTCAATAATAGTCCTTGTCTGCACGCTTTTCCTTGTGGTGCTATTTACAGTACCGGCTTCATATGTGCTCAGCCGTTACAGGTTTGCCGGACGCCGCCTGATAAAAAGCTTTTTCATGGCACTTATTTTCGTTCCGGTTTCGCTTATCATGATACCTCTGTTCTCGCAGATGAGCTCAATGCATCTTCTGAACAACAGGATTGCCCTTTCCTTTGTGTATGCCGCAATGCTTTATCCTTTTTCGATTTTCCTGCTATCCGGCTATATGGAAAGTATTCCCAAATCATATGAAGAAGCTGCCGAGATAGATGGATGCAGTCCGCTGCGCACACTTGTCTACATAATCACACCATTGGCCAAAAGCGGGATATTCACAGTGGTTCTTCTGGATGCCATGAACGCATTCAATGAATACGCCATAGCACTTGTGCTGATCACCGATCAGACAAAACAGACTATTCCCGTGGGAATTGCGACGCTGTATGAAGCACAGCGCTATGCCACGGACTGGGGTGCGCTCTTTGCCGCCCTGACAATAGTCATTATTCCGACTGTTATATTCTATATTGCAGGACAAAGGTATCTCATTGAAGGGGTCAATGTCGGCGGTATCAAGGAGTGAAAATGAAAGCTAGGGAACGAATCAATCTTGATGGATGGTGGAATTATGAACTCTTTTCCGGCAGCACACATCTGAGCGGAAGAATCAATGTTCCCTTTCCCGTTGAGAGCAGAAAGTCATTTGTTGAATACAAAGGACGTATAGATAAGCTCATATATACAAGAGAGGTTGAGCTTGATGATGCTGATGGACAGCGGACGGTCATTCATTTCGGGGCTGTTGATCATGATGCATCGGTTTTTGTGAACGGGATACTGGCCGGAAGTCATTCAGGCGGATACACTCCGTTTGACATTGACATTACGGATTATATTGTAAACGGGTGCAATCTGCTGCGGGTGGAGGTTTTTGATGATACGGATGCGTCAAATCAGGCCAGAGGCAAGCAGTGTGTCGATGATGAACCTCACGGCTGTTTTTACACCAGGGTCACCGGTATCTGGCAGAGTGTCTGGATTGAAAGGAAAAGCATGATATACATTGAGAAGGTCAGGGTGAATTCCTTCAACAGCGACGGGAATGCCGTGTTTTCGCTGCGTCTCAGCAGGAGGCCTGACAATCTCACACTTTCTGTTTCGGTAAATGGTGAACTGAAGCTGTGCATGAATGCAGATGCAAGGGATTTGTCTTTCTCCATACATGTTGACGATCCTGTTCTCTGGAGCGTTGCGAAACCTGCACTTTATCATTATGAGGTATCACTTTCTTCAGGAGACATTGCTGAAGGCTGTTTCGGTTTCAGGGATATTTCATGGGACAAATACGGGTTTTATCTGAATGGGGAAAGAACACCGCTGTGTCTCGTAATGGACCAGGGATATTATCCTGACGGGATATATACTCCTGACAGTGCTGATGCTTTTCGTGATGACATTATCAGAGCGCAGAAGCTCGGTTTCAACGGTGCACGGCTGCATCAGAAAGTGTTTCAGGAGGAATATCTGTCAATTGCCGATGAACTTGGCTTTCTTGTTTTCTGCGAGTTCCCGTCCTGGGGTCTTGATGCTTCCTCTCCGGCGACAGAGAGCATAATGGAAAGGGAATGGACAGAAACAATGGAGCTGTATTACTCCCATCCTTCAGTGATTGCCTACTGTCCTTTCAATGAGACTCCGGTGAATCAGGATGCCGGGCTGGTCGAAAGAGTGTACAGGCTGACAAAGTCTTTTGATCCCACCCGTCCGGTTATTGATACAAGCGGTTTTCATCATGTTGTTTCGGATATCTTCGATATACATGACTATGAACAGAACGGCAGGGTGCTTGAGGAGCATTACAGAAGGGATTACGGCGTGCTGGGATATGATGAATACAACAGCAGTTATGACGGTATGACTCCTCTGATGCTGAGCGAGTTCGGAGGAACCTATTACAGTACGTCTCTGTTCCCGGATGAGCTTTTCCCCGGTCAGGATGATGCATGGAAGAAATGGAAACCGGTTAAAAACGAAAGTGAGTTCGTTAGCCGTGTCATTTCCCTGATACGGGCACTGAAAAGCTGTCCTTTCATCGGTTTCTGCTACACACAGCTTTATGATGTCGAACAGGAGATCAACGGACTTTTCACATATGACAGGAAAAAGAAATTCTCAGATGTGTCTTATGAAATGATCAGAAAGGCAATTGAGGAATACAAAGAGGAGAAGGGAAGATGACGTGGCTTTGTATCGGCGATTCAATAACCGAGAAAAATTTCAGGACTGCATTGAACTACCATGATTATGTGGCGGAAGAATTCGGCTTTGATGTGATCAACGAAGGTCTGAGCGGAACCGGATTCCTGCAGGATTTTGAAGGAAATGTCTCTTATCTGAAAAGACAGAAAAAGTACGAACCCTCTCCCGACATCATCACAATAATGGGCAGTCTGAATGATCTGTTCTTTCTTGATGATCCGCGCGCGCAGATTGAAATGAGCCTGCGCCGTGCGATGGCTGAATATATTGAAAAGACAATTGAATATTATCCTCTGAGTTTCATTGCACTCCTTTCCCCTCCGCCGCGTTCATACATCAACGGGCCGTGCTGGTATGTGGATGCACTTGAGGAGACGGCAAGGCGTTATTCTCTGCCGTTTCTCAATATCTATTCAGGCACTGCGCTCAGACCGTGGATAGAAGAGAACAACAGGGCATTTTTTTCCTGTCCCGCATGCCCTGAGGGGGATGGCACTCATCCCAATGAGAAAGGTCATCTGATCATGGCAAAAAGGATCAGCGCCTTTCTGAGGGAATATATCTAAGCTCTCCTTGCCGGTAGTATGGTTTTCTCCGGTTTGTGTATTTCTTTTTCATCAGGCATCAGACGGGGACTGATGTCTGATGTTTTGATTTTGCTGCCCATGCCTGCCGCGTCCTGCGATCCTGCCGGGCCGGTACAGCTTCTATTGTATTGGCCTTGCATCATGAAGAATATTGAAGATCCCGCCTTCGGAATTTGATGATCATATATGAAATAGCGTTGCATGTCATGCCTGGCGGTGCTAATCTGATGGCAGAGGTTTTGCATGGAAGTAAGGATTTGTCATGATGCAGACAGCCTTGGTGCTGCTGCTTCACGTAAATGTGCACAAATCATAAACAGGGCGATAGCAGAGAAGGAAGAGGCAAGGATAATCCTCTCCACGGGAGCAAGCCAGTTCGAGACACTTTCCCATCTTGTTTCGGAAGATGTCGACTGGAGTAAGGTGACCATGTTTCATCTTGATGAATACGTGGGACTGCCTGAATCCCATGCGGCAAGTTTCAGAAAGTATCTTAAGGAGAGATTCATCTCAAAAGTGAATCTCAAGGCTTACCATCTGGTTGAGGGAAGGAAAGAACAGCTTGAGGAACTCTCACGGTTTTTATGTGAGAAGCCTATTGATCTCGGTCTCATAGGCATAGGAGAGAACGGGCATATTGCATTCAATGATCCTCCATGTGATTTCGATACACAGGAGCCTTACATCATTGTCAATTTGAATGATACATGCAAAAGACAGCAGGTCGGGGAAGGCTGGTTTGCATCTGTCAGTGAAGTGCCGTCTCAGGCGGTGTCGATGTCATGCCGCCAGATAATGAAATGCCTCAATATTGTAAGTGCGGTGCCTCATAAGGTTAAGGCAGAGGCGGTGAGGAACACTCTTTATTCGAAAGTGGTGACCAATACGGTTCCGGCGACACTGCTGAAGACACATGGAAACTTCACATTGTTCCTTGATGAGGATAGTGCATCGCTTATTGACGGGTGCAACAGAATTGTGGATTTCTCGTCTTCATGCCCGATAATTGAATGGGAGTGAATGGAACATGCTCGCTTCAGATGTTGCCGAGATGAATGAATACTGATAGCTCACGAATTGTTGGTGATCAATTTTGTACACTACCAGACAAACTCATTTTCAGGTATGCATTCCTTAAGTGGTGTATTCAGGCCTTCAATGATTTTTTCTCTTTGCTCATGATCTGAAGAGAGATAGATTGTCTCAACGAGACTATTGTAATCATCTTCGCTGATGATTACCGCATTCCCGTCTTTTGTACTGATATTCATGGGTGCGTTGTATTTGATTGTCTATTCCGGCAGACTTAAAATGCTTTTCCTGAAGTTGGTTATTTTTTTTTTAACATAACTGTAATTCCTTGTATATGTACAATATAATGTACGATTATGTCATTGTGTATGTCCATGGACATTTGATAATGCGTGATTTTAGATCAGATGCCTGAAGATTCGTTGAAATTCGGGAGGCTGCCGGGCTGTTATCCGGTGGAGTATTAGAGCAGAGTCAGGTAAAATAAGTGAAAAATTATCAGGGAGTGACCGCTTATGGCACGATTTCTATCTTTCGGTTCCATCAACATAGATTACACATATTCCCTTCCTCATATCGTCAGCGAAGGGGAAACTCTTGCTTCTTCCGCCCTGACGGTTTCAGCGGGAGGAAAGGGGGCAAACCAGAGTGCGGCTCTGGCAAAGTCAGGATGCGAAGTGTATCATGCGGGACGTATCGGAAAAGACGGGCTGTTCATTCTGGATATGCTTGAATCATATGGTGTTGATACACGCTACGTTGACACCTCTTCTGCTGTAAGCGGCAATGCTGTCATCCAGGTGGATGAGAATGGAAGGAACTCGATAATAATCTATGGCGGCGGCAACAGGGAGATACGACAGGACATGGTGGATGATGTCCTTTCTCATTTTTCTTCAGGAGACTGGCTGGTGCTGCAGAATGAGATCAGCATGACCGGCTACATCATGAAGGAAGGCAGGAAAAGGGGAATGAAGATATGCTTCAATCCTGCACCTTTTGATGAAAAGGTGCTAAGCCTTCCTCTGGAAACTGCTGATATCATCTGCGTGAATGAAATTGAAGGTGCTTGCCTTGCAGGGCTTGATACCGGTTCTGATTATGAATCTGTCCTGAGACGTCTGATGTACCTTCACCCTGATACTGAGATACTCCTTACGGCAGGAGAAAACGGGGCATTTCACGGTTTTAAAGGCAATCTCTGCCATGCTGATGCTGTTGAATGTGAAGTCGTTGATACAACGGCAGCCGGAGACACTTTCATCGGATACTATCTTGCATGCCGCCATAAAGGCCTTTCTGCGGATATTGCTATGAATACGGCATGCATGGCATCATCACTTACTGTCTCCCGTGAGGGTGCCATGAAATCTATTCCCTTCTGGAGTGAAGTTGTTTTGTGAAAAAGACGGCAGACCGTTTTCACAGTCTGCCGGGGAGAAACAAAGACTTATGAGGAATCAGAATTCAAGGTGTCCGAGCGTGATAAGACGGCCGGATGAGCGGTCGAAAAGCATTATTCTTTCACTTGACATCTTCATTCTGATTCTGGTTCCGAGTTTGAAATTCAGATTTCCGAAGATAACCGATGTGAGAAGGAAGTCGTCAATGCTTACCTTGATGGTGGATTCCATACCGGTAGGCATTGCACCGTAGATCTCGCATTCAAGCGGTCCGTTCTCGTCCATTTCCAGCAGCTCCGGGCGCAAGCCGAGCACGAAGTCGTTGTCGCTGACCTTTTTCGCACCTTCAAGGGAATCATCTGTTTCAACAACTTTCTGTATGTGGTAGCGGAAGACTTCTTCCTTGTTGCTTTTCTCCACATAGCCTTTCTGGGAAGACGCTTTCTTCATCTCTTCTTCTTTTTCCTGCACATCCTTATCCCGTGCCGTCCTCCACTGAGAGAGCGATAGCTTTTCATGGGGTATGAAACGTGCCTTCCTTGATTTGAAGAGTTCGAGGGAAATGCTTCCGTCCTCATTCTGCTGTCCGCTCGCTTCTATGAAATTGATGGACGGATTTCCAACAAAATCAGCGGCAAAGAGGTTGGCAGGCTTGTTGTAGACCTCGAGTGGAGGTGCATACTGCTGAAGCACGGCATTGGACATGAGGCAGATGTCGGTTGCAAGCGTCATGGCTTCCATCTGATCATGGGTGACGTAAACAAAAGTGCTTCCCGTCTCTACATGCAGGCGCTGCAGTTCGTAACGCATTTCAAGCCTGAGTTTTGCATCGAGGTTTGAAAGCGGCTCGTCCATGAAGAGCACGGACGGCTGCGGTGCGAGTGTTCTTGCTATGGCGACTCTCTGCTGCTGTCCCCCGGAAAGCTCGGCTGGGTAGCGGTCCATGAACATTCCGATCTTCACGAGTTTTGAGACTTTGCGCACCGAGACATCTATCTCGTCTTTCGTGAGTTTTCTGACACTTCTCACCGGTTTCCCGTCTTTGATGACGGAGAAATCATCGGCGGCGCTGCAGCCTGATGATGCAAGCTTTTCCTTTTCCTTCTCAATAGCAGCCTTCCATTTGCCTTTTTCCGTGTTTATGTCAGAGGAAGAAAGTGATGCATACAGTTTTTTTGCACCTGACATTGGAAGCTCAAAGGTCTCAGTAAGTCTTATGAGGGCTTTCTTCTCGTCAACCTTGCCTTCCTTTGTCTTTGAATCCTCGAGGATTTCAAGAGCCTGGGCGGGGTTTTCAAGTGCCTGAAGGATCACGGCTGCCTCTTTGAGCTCGAAGGCATACTGATTCATTTCTTCCTTGATGTTCGAAAGTCCGAATGCGATGTTCTGGTATACCGTCATGTTCGGCCAGAGTGCATAGTTCTGGAAAAGAAAGCCCACCTTTCTCTTGTTGCTTGGAACATTTATTCCCCTGCTGCTGTCGAAGACCACTGTGTCTCCGATTGTTATTTTTCCGCTTGTGGGCGTTTCAAGACCTGCTATCATTCGCAGCGTTGTGGTCTTTCCGCAGCCGGAAGGACCCAGCAGTGTGACGAAGGCATTGTTTTTTATTGTAAGCGTGAGGTCATCCACTCCGTAGAATTTTCCCCATCTTTTTGTTACGTTCTCAAGTTTTATTTCGGGCATTTTAACCTCCTATGCCGCTGTCGATGCTCGCACCTGTCAGCTTGTTGACTATTGTGTTGCATACAAGAATTGTGATGATGAGTATCAGGTTGATACCGCTGGAGAATGCATAAAGTCCCATCTCGTCGAAATAGTCGAGGGTGGTGGCGAGGATGAAACCCTGCACGCAAAGCAGCATGAACAGACTCAGCTCTCTCAGACATGTCATGAACGGCAGCAGATAGCCGCTGAGGATTGATGTCTTCTGAATCGGAATGATGATCCTGAGCATTCTCTTATACCATGGAACATTCTGGATGAGAGCCGCTTCCTCGATCTCTCCGGAAAGCTGGAGCATTGAATTCAATGCGCTTCTTGATGCGAAGGGTATGTATTTTATGGTACCGACGATGATGAGTAGGGTGTATGTGTTGAAAAGATTGAAGTACTGGTTCGAGAAAAGCACGAAGAACGCGGCGCCCACTGCAATTGACGGCATTAGGTAGGGAAGGAATGCGACCGAGTTGACGTAGTTTGCAGCCTTTGACCTTCTGTTCTTTGATACCGCGTAGCCTATCATCGTGCCGATTGTTCCTGCAAACAGGGAACAGCATACGGCAACGAGGATGGTTCCGCCGTAAGCCCTCCATATCGTCTGGTTGTGCAGGATTCCCATCTGGCCGTACATTCCGTTCTCCGTGATGTTCTCATCCGTCGTCCACCACTTCGTCGTGAGATTGCTTGTATCCCCTGTATAGAGGAAGCTGTAGTCTCCCGGATTTGGAAGGAAGGTCTCGAATGCAAACGAGATGATCGGGAAGATTGATGTGAAGAACGTGAGGATTATGAGAAGCACTGCGATTATGTACTTGCCGGCTTTGCCGAGATTCAGTTTCGATATCTGGCCTGATTTGCCTGTAACCGTGGTGTAGTTCTTGCGGCTCTTGAGGCTCATCTGGTTGAGGAACATTATGGCGACACCGAAGAGCATCATGATGATGGCAAGTATGCTGGCCTCTCCTGTATACTTGTCATTCATCGTGACGTACTTCGTCGACAGCGTCGTGAGATTCAGATAATGAGGAACAGGGTAACTTCCCATCGCACCTCCGAAAACGAGAAGGATTGTGGAGAGTATTGCCGGTTTGATCATCGGAATCGTGATGCGCAGCATTGTCTTCCATTTCGGTGTGTCGAGGATTGTCGCGGCTTCTTCAAGATTTGCGTCCATATTGCGGAATATTCCGCCGATGAGGATGTATGCGAACGGAGCGTAATGCAGACCCAGCACCATTATGCTGGGGAAAAGTCCGACGCACCACCATGCCGGCATGATGATTCCGAAAGAAGCAAGAAGTCCGTTGGATGTTCCAGTCACGGCATTTGAGGAGAACATATGCTGCCATACTACTGCCAGAGTCCACTGCGGCATGATGTATGGGAATATGAAGATGGAGGAGAGATACTTTCTCGCCTTCAGGTTTGTGCGTGTTATGAGGAAGGCAAAAAGACCGCCGTAAAGTATTGCGACGATACAGGATCCTGCTGAAAGCCATATTGTGTTCAGAAGAGGTTCCCACAGATTCCTTTTTGCCAGAGGGGATGTGAACAGGTCAATGTAATTGGCCAGTGTGTATCCGCTGCTTCTGCCTGAAAGATATTCGTCAATCGTTCCCGGATGTATTTTTATCGTGTCCTGGATGATTGCGATGACAGGCGCGATTGTGCTTACCGTCAGCACGATTCCCATGAGGAGGAGAATTACGTTCTGCGGTTTTGACAGAAAAGATTTTATTTTGTTGAGTATGAGTTTCTGTTTCGATATCGTATCGGTTCTTGTCATTTATTCAATCCTGAAACTGCCCCTGCACGATGGCAGAGGCAGCATAATTCACCTTACTGAGGTGTGTATTTTGAAAGCATTTCAATCCAGCTTCCGACTGTGAATGAAACGGATGCGCAGTATGCGGGGTCTTCAAGAACAAGGCGGTTCTCTGAAAGCCACCAGTCACCGCCGCGGTCGTTGAGTGCCGGATATTCGACTGTGACACCGTCTTCAGCCATACCGCCGGTCTTGTGCTGGTAGATGGCCTCTGTCTCTGCTGCGACGTTCGGGTTGGATGAATATCCTCCGATATCCTTGCCCCATGCGGAGAATCCGTCAGCCGTGTTGACCATGTATGCGATGAATGCACATGCTGTCCAGGGAAGCGGAGAGTTGTCTGTAACGAAGAGGTAGTGGCAGTAGCCGTAGCCGCCGAATCCCTGATAGCCGTCATTGTATGCTGCAATGTCGACATTCTTCTTTGAAACGGTTGCAGATTCCTCAACGCTTCTGAGCTTGGAGTATACGATGAGACCGAACTGGTCGGTTGCGGATGCAGAGACGAGCGTGTTGCAGATCGGTCCGTCATCTGTCTGTGCGTTGTAGCTTTCAACCCAGAGCTTGATCCATGCAAGGGCATACTTGCCGTTCTCGCCGAGGCCGAGGTCCGATGCATCGCTGCTGACTGCGCCGATTGTCGGCTGGAAGAGAGCTTTCTCACTGTCGGAAAGTGCATCGAATGCTTCCTTGAGTTCTGCGGCATATACATCCTGGGTGAGCATGTAAAGGAAGTTCTTGCCGACGATTTCAGAATCAATATCCATGAAGAGACCGTGTTCGCCCGGAGCTACGAAATCCCATACGTTGTCGTATGACTTGCTGCCGGTGTTGTTGTACATGAATACCTTGTTGAGAGTCTGCAGCGGAAGATATCCTGTATATTCATCTGCCGTAGTTCCGTTGGCTTCTGCCCATTCTTTGGGAATGAAGGTATCGAGGATGCCGGTTCTGACCATCTTGCTTTCAATCTGGTTGCCGTCCTGGATGAGAGTCATTGCGAATGTGCCGGTCTCCTTGAGGGAGTCTGCTGTAAGCTGATCGAAGATCTTGTTGTTTTTCGGCTGCTGCCATTCGTAATTGAGTGTATAGCTCGGATCGATTGTCTGCAGATATGCAATGAACAGCGGAAGGGCTGTCTTGCCGCGGCTTGAGTTGCCGACTCCGTAGAACATTGCACCGTTTGATTCCTCAATGGCTTTCTTCGCAAGTTCTTCCATGCTCATGCCTTCTGCCTGACGGATGATTTCCTGTACAGGTGAAAGCTCGCTTGCAGCTGTTGTGGTTTCACCGTTTCCGTTGGCAAAAACCGGAAGGGCTATTGCCAGAATAAGTGAAATAACGACTAAAACTTTGGTTTTTGTAGACATCAACTTTCCTCCTTTTGTGAAAGCAGTGTGAAAACACTGTCAAGTCTGTGTAAATTTTACCATGAATTTTACCGAGTACAACAAAAATATGAGAATGCTGAAATGCGGAAAATTTTCTGATTACGGTGTATTATTGCTTTAGGAAATATGAAAAGCTCAAAGGAGAGATGATTTCATGAAGAAAATACTGTTTGTTTCCGGTTCCCTGAGGAAAAACAGCTTCAACACCGCGCTGCTTGAAAAAGCGGCGGCGAAGCTTGAGGGAAAGGCTGTGTGCTCATTCCTTCATTATCATGATATCCCGTATATGAATCAGGACATCGAGTTTGATGAAAACCGTGCTGTTGAGAGAGTGAGGAAGGAGGTGAGGGAAGCCGATGCCATCTGGATAGGCACTCCGGAGTACAATCACAGCACTCCCGGAGGTCTTAAGAATCTGATGGACTGGCTTTCCCGTCCTGTTGTCCCCGGTGATTATTCCACAGCAGTCATCAGGGGGAAAATAACTGCAATGTCTGCTGCCGCGGGCTCTTCTGCCGGTTCTTTTGCCATGGACCGCCTTGCAGAACTCCTCACAATGTTCTCCTGCAGACAGTGTCCCGTACGTACCGGCATTGCGCTTGCCGGCCGGTTTTCAGAAGACACACTGGACCTCACATCACAGGAGGATGCCTTGCTGGAGAAGGAGTGCGGGGCTCTGCTTGAGATGCTGTCAGGAAAAGAAGATGAGTGAGAGGATCACTGTGATGATCCCCGACATCACCAGCGCGACTGAGGACAGTGCGCCCTGAACTTCGCCCATTTCCACGGCCCTGCCGGTTCCGACCGCATGGCTGGCGGCTCCCATCGCAAGTCCCTGTGTGACTTCGTTTTTTATCCTGAAAAGCCTGATGAGCAGCGGTCCTGCTATGCTTCCCGTGATTCCGGTGAGGATCACTGCAAGCACGGTAAGTGCCTGTATCCCGCCAAGGCTGCCGCTCACTGCGATTGCCAGCGGTGTCGTGATGCTCTTAGGCAGAAGCGATGCCGTGACCGCAGAAGAAAGCGAGAAAAGGCGGCACAGTGCGAGCACGGTGAGAAGTGAGCATGCACTTCCCGCCACCGTTCCCGCAATTACTGCGGCCAGATGTTCCTTTATGAGTTTTCTCTGTCTGTATATCGTGATTGCAAGCACGGCTGTCGCCGGGGAAAGGAACATGTCTATGACGTCTCCTCCCTTGTCATACCATTCAAGAGGTATGTTGAAGATAAGAAGGGCCGGTATTATTATCAGGTATGAGATGAGCAGGGGATTGAAAAGTGCAATCTTTGTCTTTCTGCTGATCCACACCCCGATGCTGTATGCCGCAATCGAGACCGTAATCCCGAAGAAAGGGGAGGAACAGATTACTTCCTTCATTCTGCCTTCCTCCTTTTCTCTGTTTTCATGACAAGACTCACTGCCGCTGCGGTGACAAGGAAGACCGCGGCGGTGGAGACAAGGACTATGATCAGGAATGGCAGCCAGAGTGATGATACAAGTTCAAGGTGCTCGATTACCCTGACACCTGCAGGGATGAAGAAGAACGACATGTTCGAGAGAAGGAAGTCGCTTTTCTCCTTTATGTGGTCTATCTTGAGAAGACCTGTGAAAAGAAAGATCAGAAGCAGCAGCATTGCGCTTATCGCGGAGGGGAAGGGGAAAGGCAGCAGTGCGCTTATGATCTCGCCTGCAAGGCACAGTGAGAATATGATTGCTATCTGGCTGAGTATTTTCATTTTAGGACTTTCCTGACATCAGTGAGATTTTCAGCCCGTCAGTCTAGCCTTCACTGCTGTATTTTTCAAGTTTCTTCAGGAAAAGTCTCCATCCTGTGCATGATGATGGGCAAGTCTGGGACTCAGGTTTTTCCCGTTGCCGGGATTCCTGTAGAAAGCTTCCTTGTCCCTGTACATCAGCCTGTCGGCCTCCTCGAACTGTTCCTTGTAGCTGGAAGTGCTGCCGCATCTCCAGGACAGTCCTGCCGCGACATGTATGCCGTCTTCATCCATCTTCCGGCAAAGACTTCCCACCCTGTCTGTGAAGGCATCCCTGTCAAGGCTGCTGTCCATTATGACGAATTCGTCTCCTCCTATCCGGTATGCCTTGTCCCGGAAGTATTCACAGATTATCGCAGCGGTCCGCTTTATGAGCTCATCGCCGTAACTGTGCCCGAACTGGTCGTTTGCGGCTTTCAGCCCGTTGATGTCAAGATAGGCGATGCCAAGCGGACGGCCTTTGGCATGCCGTGTGGAAAGCATGTGGTTGAACTTGTTCCTGTTGAAGAGCCCTGTGAGGGAGTCCCTGAAGCTCAGCTGGGACAGCAGTTCCTCAAGACGGGTGCGTTCAGTGATGTCAAAGGCTATCCGCTGTATGACAAGACCTTCCGGTGTGCGTGCGACGGCCGTATTCGTGCAGCTCAGCGCCATCCAGCTTCCGTTCCTGTGTATTTTGTAATCTATGTCAGATGTATCACCGACCTTGCGGAGCCTGTCCAGCGCAGCTTTCATTTTCGGGACATCTTCTTCGATTATGTCGGTGCAGTAGCCTTTTGACCAGTCGAGCTTTCCTATGTCTTCTGTCCTGACCCCGGTGAAGTCTGAAACGGCCCTGTTGTACGAGACTATGGAGAATGTGCCGTCATCCTTCTTCACAAGACGGGCTATCGCACAGGGGATCGTATTGTAGATGCTGGCAAGCTCCTCCGTCTGTTCTGCAATCTGTTTCTTCTGCTCTTCTATGCATTCTTTCAGGTAGTCGGAGGATTGCTTTGCCATTTTGGAGGGAAAGCCCACGTCATCCTCGTCCATCTCGACATACGGATTCGAGATATGTATATGGCTGCAGTATGCTCTGTCTTCCCTCCAGCGGAAGAGTGTGGTGATCCTCTGATGCACGCGGAGAAAAACCCCAGAGGAAGGATCAGTCGTGATCCATACTCTTCCAGTCACCATTGTGATGTCATCGCCCAGCATGCATGCACTGTATTCTTCTCCACTCAGGTTGCAGCGTGGAACCATACCGCGGAAAGTGCGGAAGATGTCTGCGACTTTTTCCCGTCCAGATGCGAACTCGCTCTCTCCGGCACCGATCCACATGAAAGGCTCGTCAAAGTACCCTATGACCGCCTCCACATCGTTCTCACAGTAGTGTTTGTGGAGAATGAGGCTTGTGATGCTGACTGCTTTTTCTTCTCTTTCCCTGCTGTAGTTCTCTCCTGCCATTCAATTCCCTCATATGACCTGATACTGTAACCGCCTTCACTTCCATTTTACCACCAAAACAACCCCGTACAAGTTTTTTCCGTTGTTTTGTGTATGCAAAACGTACAATATTATATGTATTCAATGACCTGCGAGGTTCAGAATTGAAATATATGGAGGTGCTATGCTTTATCCTGAGACTAATGAGAAAAGAAGTGTGATCAGCCTTGACGGCGTATGGTCATTCTGTCTTGATGACGGTTCCAACGGCGGTAACATAAACAGCGGTTTCATTGAAAGGAACGGAGAGATGATCGCGGTTCCGGCCAGCTATAACGACCAGAAAGATGACCTGAGATTCAGGGAACACTGCGGCTGGGCCTATTACAGCAGGAGATTCACTGTTCCTGAAATCTACGGAAACGAGCGTCTTGTGCTGCGTTTCGATGCAGTCACGCATTATGCGAAAGTATATATAGACGGGAAGCTTGTATGCGAGCATAAGGGAGGTTTCCTTCCGTTTGAGATCGAACTTGACGGCATTGTCACTGCGGGAAAGAAATCGCTGTTGCAGGTTGCCGTCAACAATGAAGTGAACCATTCGACACTGCCTGTGGGGAATGAGGAGGGGACTGCTTTCTTCGGCTCGGATAATGCCGGAGTTCCTTCGGTGGAAATGGCAAAGGTCTGGAGGAAGAAGAGGAATCTTCCGAATTTCGATTTCTTCAATTATGCGGGCATCAACAGAAGCGTGAGGATCTACACCACACCAAAAGACCATATTGATGACATCACAATTGTCCCCGATGTGAAAGGAAAGGATGGAATCGTCAGGTATTCCGTTTCCGTTTCCGGCTGCAGCGATGCCGTGGTGACGATCCTTGACCGTGATGGCAATGAAGTTGCACGTGCTTCTGGTCTTGAAGGCGAGATCGTGATAAAGGATGCGAAGCTCTGGAATCCGTATCCCGGTGATCCGTATCTTTATACAGCACTCGTGACGACAGAGAGCGACAAATACAGCCTGCGTTTCGGCATCCGCACTGTCAGGGTGGAAGGAAACCGGTTCCTCATAAACGGAAAGCCGTTCTTCTTCAAGGGTTTCGGCAAGCATGAGGATTCAGCCGTTCACGGAAGAGGTTTTGATCTTGCGTACGATGTGAAGGACATGAGTCTCATCAAGTGGATGAACGCCAATTCCTTCAGGACAAGTCATTATCCATACGCAGAGGAGATGTATGACCTTGCCGATGAGGAAGGCATCGTGATCATTGACGAGACACCGGCGGTCGGAATCGGTGCCGGAGCGTCTCAGGATCCCTACAGGACATTCAATATAAGGGAACACCATGAAGCTGTGATCAGGGATCTTGTCGCAAGGGACAAGAACCATCCGTCCGTTGTCATGTGGAGCATGGCGAATGAACCCGATACAGAGCATTTCCCTCTCTCCGCCAGAGAGTACTGGACAAGCCTGTATGCCTTCACGCATGCACAGGATCCTCAGGACCGGCCTGTCACATTCGTCTGCTGTCAGAACAACTATGAAGCCGACCTGTCCACCCGCGAGATGGATGTCGTGTGCATCAACCGCTATTACGGCTGGTACAACCTCTCGGGCGATATGGAGGCTGCATGCTATGCATGGAATATCGAACTGGATTTCTGGCAGAAGATAAACAAGCCCCTCATCATAACGGAATACGGTGCGGACACGCTTCCCGGTTTCCATCTCACGGCTCCTGAAATGTTCAGCGAGGAATTCCAGGTGATGTATTATGACCTGATCAACAGGGAATTCGACAAAAGGGACTTTGTGATCGGGGAGCATCCGTGGAATTTTGCCGATTTCAATACGATCCAGGGCGTATACCGTGCGGACGGAAACAGAAAGGGGCTTCTGACCCGCGACAGAAGACCGAAAATGGCGGCCCATTATTTTAGGAAACGCTGGGCTGAAATACCTTCTTTCGGATATAAGAAATGACTGATTTCCGCACTCCGTCGCATAATGAGGCGGAGTGCACCCGGTACTTGAATCTTTGGCATGATTGCTGTAATAATCAGGACAGTGGCTGAGACGAAGACGAGTAGTGCACTCCCTGCGTGAAAGAGAGGCATCACCGTGGCTGGAAGTGAGCTGACGGACAGTGCATGAAAACCCCTTCCGAGCTGTCTATGAGAAAGTTAATAGACCGTGTAAGATGCGAAAAATCTGTCTTGAGCGTCCCTTTTTTGCTGAAAAGGGGAAGCAGGGTGGTACCGCGGAAATGCAAGCCTTTGCAGTTTCGTCCTTGCAGTAAACAATGCAGGTGAGGATGAGTCTGGAAAGGCTTGTTTTTATCTGGAGAGAAAAAACTTGATCTTGAGGAGAGACTTCAGATATGGAAAAAGATTTGTCTACTATCCGTCATTCTATGTCTCATGTCATGGCAGAAGCCGTGCTTGAGATGTTTCCCGATGCACAGATTGCGATCGGACCGTCGATTGAGAACGGATTCTATTATGATTTCGCTCTGCCCCGTCAGCTCACAGAGGCAGACCTCGATGAGATCACCGAGAGAATGAAGAAGATCATCAGATCCGACAAGGAATTCAAGAGAATCGAGGTGTCAAGGGACGAGGCGAAGAAGATGTTCGCCGGTCAGAAATTCAAGCTTGAGCTCATTGATGCGATTCCCGAAGGGGAGACTGTTACGGTTTATAACCAGGGTGCATTCACCGATTTATGCCGCGGTCCTCATGTCGCATCCACAAAGGAGCTCAATCCCGATGCATTCAAGCTGCTCTCGATTGCCGGTGCATACTGGAGAGGCAGCGAGAAGAACGAGATGCTGACACGTATTTACGGTACTGCATGGTCAAGTGCAAAGGAGCTGCGGGCCTATCTTGATCATCTTGCCGATGTGGAGAGAAGGGACCACAGAAAGCTTGGAAAGGATCTTGATCTTTTCTCCCTTCATGAGGAAGCCGGTCCCGGTCTTGTATACTGGCATCCCAGAGGAGCCAGGGTGAGGCAGATCATCGAGCAGTTCTGGAGGGAAGAGCATTATAAAAACGGCTATGAGATGGTATACACACCCCATGTGGGAAAATCCTGGCTGTGGGAGACCAGCGGACACCTCGGTTTCTACAAGGAGAGCATGTATCCTCCCATGGAGATGGACAAGGCGGACTATTATGTCAAGCCGATGAACTGTCCTTTCCACATCATGATCTACAACAACAGCCTGAGAAGCTACAGGGATCTTCCCTGCCGCTGGGCGGAGCTCGGCACCGTATACCGCTATGAGAAGGCAGGTGCTCTTCACGGACTGCTGCGCGTAAGAGGATTCACACAGGACGATGCCCATCTCTTCTGCACACCGGAACAGATGGATGACGAGATCGAGGAAGTCCTCCGCTTCTCCCTGCATATGCTGCGCTCATTCGGTTTCACCGAGATCCATGCATATATATCCACCCGTCCGGAGAAATCTGTCGGTGATCCCGCCCTCTGGGACAGTGCGACGGTCGCTCTCACGAAGGCAGTCGAGAAAGCAGGCCTTGCCTATGACATCGATGAAGGCGGCGGTGCTTTCTACGGGCCCAAGATCGACCTCAAGATCAAGGATGCGATCGGCCGCGAATGGCAGCTTTCCACTGTCCAGTTCGACTTCAATCTGCCTCAGCGTTTCAAGATGACATATGTGGACAAGGACGGAAAGGAGAAACAGCCTCTGATGATTCACCGTGCACTTCTTGGTTCCATCGAACGTTTCTTCGGCGTGCTGCTTGAAAACTATGCCGGGGCATTCCCTCCATGGCTTGCTCCTGAACAGATTGCAATCGTTCCTGTCGGCGAGATGGCTTTCGCTTATGCCTCAGAGCTTGAAGCCAGGTTCAAGGCAGCCGGACTGAGAGCCTATACGGATCTCTCATCGGAAAGGATGAATGCGAAGATCAGAAAGGCCCAGCAGATGAAGGTACCGTATCAGGTGATTATCGGTGAAAAGGAAATGAATGATGACCTTGTCTCGGTACGTTACCGCACGGGACGTCAGAAGAACGGCCTGAAGACTGACGACTTCATTGCAGAAGTCAAGGCTGTGGTCGATTCAAAGGCACATCTTGAATAGAGTGATAACTGTCCTCTCTTTATAATCAAGGGAGGACTTTTTTTGAGAGGATGTTATGGAAAAAGACAAGGCACTTGATACTCTTAAGGCTACTGACAGGCGTGTTTCTCTCCTGAGGGACAGCATTGCCGTTCTTTCATTTGACATGGAGACCGTGATGCCTGAAAAGGCGGCTGAGGAGCGGGGTGAGCAGATCGCACTGCTTTCCGGCCTTCAGCACGAGTTTTCGCTCAGCGATGAAACATGCAGTGCAGTTGAATGCCTGAAGGACGATGAAGAACTCTCACTTGAGGACAGGGCTCTTGTCAGATCCTGGAACCGCTTCCTCTCGACAGAAGGCAAACTGCCGAAGAGCTTCGTCGAGGAGAATGCACGGCTTACATCACTGTCGCAGAGCGCATGGGTGAAGGTAAGGGAGAATGATGACTTTGCATCATATGCTCCGCTTCTGACTGAGGTCTTTCTCAATGCGGAAGAGAAAGCCCGGATCATCAACCCTGAAGCAGATGCCTATGATACGCTTCTGGATCTGTATGAAGAGGGAATGAATGCATCCTTCCTCGCTTCCGTGTTCGACCCTCTTGAGACTTCAATTCATGAGATCATGGACATGTGCTGCGGCAGGAGGGTGGAATCCGGCTTCCTGTACGTTCCGTATGACAGAGAGCGTCTCCATGCTTTCTGCATGAAGATCATAACCCGGATGGGCTTTGATTTCTCACGCGGGATGGTTTCCATCTCCGCTCATCCCTTCACCAGCTATCTTGGTCGTGATGACATAAGAATGACGACACGCTACAGCGATCCGAGCTACTTCGATTCGGTTTCCACGATAGTCCATGAATGCGGTCATGCCCTTTATGATATGAACGCGTCTCTGAACGAGAAGATAAGGGGAAGCGGGGTAGGATTCGGCTCCTCGATGTCGCTGCATGAATCTCAGTCACGTTTCTGGGAAAACATGATTCTGCGCCGCCGCTCGTTCTGGCTGTATGCATATCCGATGCTTCAGGAGGCTGTTGACGGACTTCAGTCTGTAAGCCTTGATGATTTTTACAGGGCGCTTAACAGCTGCACTCCTTCGGCAATACGCGTGAATGCCGATGAGGTGACATATCCTCTTCACATAATCCTGCGCTTCCGTCTGGAGAAAATGCTCATGGACGGCAGCCTTGCCGTGAAGGACCTTCCTGAAGCATGGAATGAAATGTCATCGAAGATCATAAGATATGATGTGAAGAGCGACAGTGAAGGCTGCCTGCAGGATGTCCACTGGGCCGAAGGTTTAATCGGATATTTTCCAAGCTATGCCATGGGAAGCATTGCTGCCGCATGCTTCATGAAGACTCTTGAGGAGAGAACAGGAGGAAAGGCTGCTCTGGATGAGAGAATCTCACGCGGGGAGTGGAATGTGGTGACTGACTTCCAGAGAGAAGAGATCTGGCAGTACGGTTCTTTATATGATTTCGGGACAGTTGTCAGGCGTGTCACCGGACATCCTCTTGATGCAGATGTCTATAAGGCTTATCTTGCTGATAAGTACAAGGAAATATATAATAGCTAAAAACATTAGGATTAATCAGGAATGAACTTACCGAATAAACTTACAGTATTGAGATTGATAATGGTTCCGGTGTTCTTCATCTCCTTCTGCCTGCCGCAGTGGTTCGGAGAAGGTGCTGAGGTCATATCGGTGATAATGATGCTTGTCTGTTATCTGACGGCCGAGTTGAGCGATCTTCTTGACGGAAAGATCGCGAGAAAGTACAACCTTGTGACTGATCTGGGAAAAGTCATGGATCCTTTTGCCGACACGCTTTCCCATCTCACTTTCTTCGCCTGCTTCTACGGCATGGGAATAATGCCGTCTCTTGCATTCATAATCATCATGTGGAGGGAGTTCTCGATTCTCTTTTTGCGCATGCTGATGATGGGCAAGGGCAAGGCCGTGGCTGCCAATATCTGGGGAAAAAGCAAGACCGTGCTTTATGCAGTGGTTTCAATTCTTTCAATTGCGTATATAGTGGCTTCTCATTTCATTCCGGGAACATGGCAGGATCCTTATTTCATTGTCCTCACTGTATTGTTCTACCTTGCCGCTCTGGCCTCCCTGCTCAGTTTCACCACATATTTAAGCGCGATACTGAAAAGCAGGGCGCTTTCCGGCATGACACGCTGAGTGTGAATGAAAAAGCTTGAAGAATATTTGAGAGACGATGCGCTCATGCCGTGCTGCATCGTCTCTGACGTTGATGACACGATAACGACAAAAGGAGAACTGCATCCCTGTGCGCTTCAGGCAATGTACAGGCTGAGGGAAGAGGGTATTCCCCTTATCCTCCTTTCCGGCGGATCAAGCGGATGGTGCGAGGTTTATCTCAGACAATGGCCGGTTTCCTCCGTGATAAGCGAGTCCGGTGCCTGGCTCATGGAAAAGGACGGGAAGGGAAATATCGTATACAGGAAAAACAGTACGATAAGCGCCGAAGATGACGGAAAAAGAGAAAAACTGCTTGAAGAGATTGATCCTTCTGTCCTTTCAAGCGACCAGTATGCCCGTCTGAGTGATATTGCCGTGGATCTTTCAAAGACAAGCGGGGCTGATGTCAGGCGGATTGAAGCCATTGCGTCCGCTTCAGGTGCTTCATATGCACTCTCATCAATCCATCTTAACATCTGGTTCGGCGATTACTCGAAAAGCAGCGGACTGAGACACTTTTTTCCTCAGCTGGATATTGGAAAATGCGCTTACATAGGCGACGCTCTCAATGATGAGGAAATGTTTTCTCTTTTTCCTCTCTCCTTCGGCGTTCGCTCCGTTGAGGAGAAAAAGGAATGCTTCAGACATCTTCCTTCATATTTTTCCCCATCCTGCGGAGGAGAGGGTTTCAGTGAAATTATAAGTGCGGTTGTCAAGCGGAAAAACCGGTTTATCTGAACTTCAGGATTATTTCTTTTCTGCGATGAGAGTTAGAAAAAAGTTTAAAAATTCTTAAAAAAATTGTTGACAAAGTATCCGAAGGTTTGGTATGTTACTCAAGCGTTGTGAGAACAACACAAAAAAATAAACAAAGATTTTTGACAGATATATAAGCGAAGGGAAGAGATAAAATAGAAGCTTGAGGCTTCTGTCAATACTGAAATACGAACTGGAAGAAAGACCAGGTTCGAAGCGAGTTAAGACAGGATGAACTGAAGAAGTTAGCTGCACGCTTGCGTGCAGAATTAAATAACGGAGAGTTAAATAACGGAGAGTTTGATCCTGGCTCAGAACGAACGCTGGCGGCGCGTTTTAAGCATGCAAGTCGAGCGGTAAGGTCACTTCGGTGACCCTAGAGCGGCGGACGGGTGAGTAACACGTGGATAATCTGCCCCCCAGATTGGGATAGCACATGGAAACATGTGATAATACCGGATACGATGTTTTACACACAGGTGTAAAGCAGGAAAGCTCCTACGGGAGCGCTGGGGGATGAGTCCGCGGCCCATTAGCTAGTTGGCGGGGTAAAGGCCCACCAAACATTGGGACTGAGACACGGCCCAGACTCCTACGGGAGGCAGCAGCTAAGAATCTTCCACAATGGACGAAAGTCTGATGGAGCGACGCCGCGTGAACGAAGAAGGCCGAAAGGTTGTAAAGTTCTTTTTTGAAGGAAGAATAAGTGCTGCAGGGAATGGCAGCATGATGACGTGAATTCAAGAATAAGCCCCGGCTAACTACGTGCCAGCAGCCGCGGTAATACGTAGGGGGCGAGCGTTGTTCGGAATTATTGGGCGTAAAGGGCGCGCAGGCGGATGATCAAGTCTGATGTAAAAGTGCTGGGCTCAACCCAGTGATGCGTTGGAAACTGGTGATCTTGAGTACAGGAGGGGATATTGGAATTCCAGGTGTAGGGGTGAAATCTGTAGATATCTGGAAGAACACCGGTGGCGAAGGCGAATATCTGGCCATGTACTGACGCTGAGGCGCGAAGGTGCGGGGAGCAAACAGGTTTAGATACCCTGGTAGTCCGCACAGTAAACGATGTACACTAGGTGGCAGTAGAAATATTGGTACCGAAGCAAACGCATTAAGTGTACCGCCTGGGGAGTATGCTCGCAAGGGTGAAACTCAAAGGAATTGACGGGGGCCCGCACAAGCGGTGGAGCATGTGGTTTAATTCGATGATACGCGAGAAACCTTACCAGGGCTTGAC
>CASFTW010000025.1 GCA_949297785.1 uncultured Spirochaetales bacterium | reverse complement strand
ATGGCCCTTCCATCCACGATTATTTAGGTACCCTCAATGTACCTGTTTTAAGCTTATTGGTTCAAGATTTTATATCCACGGTGCAAAACAGGATTTTTGTTTTTTCAATTTTTCCTGAAAATTATCAGCTTGCCGGCCAGATAGTTTATTATTCCCTGTATGATATTCGATATGAATTTGCAAGCAAGTGGCGGAAGTGTCATCAGGTCGACAGTGATGAACATGAAGACAACATCAATGATTCCTGTGGATAGACGGGCTGAGTAGAACATCGCGAGTTCTCTCACAACCTGGACGGCTTTCATTTCCCTGTTCTTGAAAACGATGAACTTGTTTGTAAAGAATGCAAAAGTCACAGCTGTGAACCAAGCCAGGACTGTCGCGGCGACATTGCTGAGCAAGGCTGAGCCGTAAAGCAGGTGATAGGTTCCCATGTTGACGAGTGTTGCGAGAAAGCCGAAAACGCAGTATGTGAAAAAGTCTGAATACTTTGCCATTTTCTCCTCCCTCTGGTACACACCCGCAAGTTTAGCGCCGCATGGGATGAAATTGCAATCAGTCACTCTTCTTCAAGGGCTTTGCTGTACAGTGTGAGTTCCTTTTCCAGAGGTTCAATGAAGGAGTGGTATTTGTCTGCCGGACTTTTCTCCATTTTTCTTGCAAGACTCCCGATTTCCCTGAGGCAGAGTTTCTGCGCGCTTTTTCTCAGTGAATGGGCAAGAGCTTTCACTTTCACTTCATCTTTTTCAATGACTGCGCTTTTCAGCTCGCTGAATTTCGCATCGGATGGAAAGGAGAGTATCCTTTCCTTGATTGCGGCAGTGTCACCGCAGAAATCTTCCATCAGAGATTCGTAATCCATACCTGTTTCAAGAGCGAAGTTTCTTATGTTCATGATACGAAAATGAAAAAGAAAAAGGCTCTGCCTGTCAAGTAAGAAAGCAGAGCCTTGCAGTTGTAGAAATGTTGCATTCAGGCCCGGATGTATTCCGGATGTTCGTTCAAATAATTCCTCAGGGCTTCATTGATTCTTGTCTGGTAGCCTTTTCCTGTTGATTTGAACGCATCTAGAATGTCGCTGTCGATACGGATATTGACAGGAGTTTTTGTCACTTTCACTTTGTATGTGCTGTTTCCATTTGGATGCACCTCATACCATGGCCTGAATTCCTTCAACTGCTCTTTTGACGGAACAGGGCAGTCTTCATCCTGTTCATCTGAAAAATCCATGATTTCCCTGACCCTCTTGTCTGTGAGGGGAGGCAGTTTTTTCACTTCATCTAGCGTCATAGTCACGATAGTACTCATCAATCTCCTCCCTTTTTGCCTTTCTTGCTGATATTATCCTTATGCATTCATTTCTGTCTGTGTAGACACCGAACACAAACAGGGAACTTCCTGCACGCCCTATGATATCGATGCGCTCTTCTTCTGGAGTGGAATGTGCGACATCGATCCATTCCAGCCTTTTTGGATCAAGAAAAGCTGGAAGAACTTCAGCGAAACCTATGCCATGTTTCTTCCTGTTTTTCTTGTCTTTTTCTTCATCCCATTCAAACTTCATCTTTTCATCCTTGTATATATAATAAATGTATATACAAATTTTGTCAATTTCTCACATTGAAGCAAAACAGACTACACTGTTATGTTGTTCAGTGAAATTACCGGAATCAGATCATAATCCGGAGAGTAAGAAAAAGGCTCTGCCTGTCAAGTAAGAAAGCAGAGCCTTGCAGTTGTATTGTCAGCTTTTCAGCTTAAGAGGGGAACAAACTTGTCCCATATGCCTTTTGCCATGATCACGATGATGATCACAGGAATTGCGTATTTGCAGTACAGGCGTGCCCAGCGCGGGAACTTCAGGCCGTCTCCCTCATTCGCTTCTGCGATGAATTTGTCGAATCCCCATCCGTAACGCTGTGTGCAGAAGAGGAGGAACAGCAGGGAACCGAAGGGAAGGAGGATGTTGCTGACAAGGAAGTCCTCAAGGTCCAGTACGCCTGTTCCGGCTCCGAATGGCTGGAATGATGAGAGAAGATTGAAGCCCAGGATGCATGGGAGGGAAAGGATGATGATTGCAAAGAAATTGACCGTACATGCCTTCTTTCTTGACCAGCCGCGGCAGTCCATCCAGTATGATATGATATTCTCGAAAACGGCGATGACGGTTGTCAGCGCGGCAAAGCTCATGAAGAGGAAAAAGAGGCCTCCCCAGAGGCTGCCTGCCGACATCTGTGAGAAGATGTTGGGCAGTGTGACGAAAATGAGGGAAGGACCCTGGCCGGCTTCGATTCCGAATGATGAGCATGCCGGGAAAATGATGAAACCAGACATCAGGGCGACGAAAGTGTCAAGGCAGATTATTCTTACGCTTTCCCCTGCAAGTGCCTGTTTCTTGTCGATGTATGAACCGAAGATCGACATTGCGCCGATACCGATTGACAGTGTGAAGAATGACTGGCCGAGGGCCTCATAAACTACTGTTCCGATGCCGATTTCAGCCATCTTGGAGAAGTCTGGCTTTATGTAGAAAAGCAGTCCATCAAGGCTTCCGGGAAGGAAACAGCTTCTGACTGCAAGCACTATGATGATGCACAGCAGACAGACCATCATGAACTTTGAGATTGTCTCCACGCCTTTCTGAAGTCCCTGCGCGACAATGAACATGCACAGTGCGACCACGATCACCATCCAGAATGTCTGGAGGACAGGCCTTCCGGTCAGGTCACCGAAGAATGTGCTTACGGTAGAAGCATCCATGCCGGCCATATCACCAATGATGGTGGAGTAGAAGTAGTAAAGCAGCCAGCCTGCGATTGTCGTATAGAACATCATCAGCAGGTAGTTGCCGGCAATTGCCAGCGGTCCGTACCAGTGCCACTTGCTGCCTTCCGGCTCAAGTGTCTTCAGCGACAGTGCTATATTCTGTCTGGATGCTCTTCCGATTGAGAATTCCATGATCATTATCGGCAGACCGAGAATGACAAGGAATAAAAGATAGATAAGTACGAAGCTTGCGCCGCCGTTCTTTCCTGTGATGTACGGGAAACGCCACACATTGCCAAGACCGATTGCACAGCCCGCGGAAAGCAGGATGAAACCGATCCTGCTTCCAAGACTTTCACGTTTTTCCATTTCAAATACCTTCTTTTAGTGAAACACTTCTGGTATTAAAACAAAAGAAGGCGGTATTGTCCAGCTTGATGCCTTACGGGTTGTAGACGTTCTTTGACGGGAATTTCGGTTCGCTCGTGACATTTATGCCGAGCTTTCTCAGTCCTATCATGTCTCCTGCCGAAGGAATGTGGGTGAAGTGGACTTCCGCACGGGTGAGGTTGGGAAGCATTGTCATTGCCTTCTCCGCATTTCCGTTCATCGTCGAGCTCATGGCGAGGCAGATGAGTATCTCGTCAATGTTCAGCGATACGCCGCGCCCGCGCAGCACATCCCTTTTCATCTTCGTGATCGCATCTATTATCTGGGGGGAGATGAGGTTCTCTTCCTTGCTTATGCCGGCCATTGCCTTGAGCGCGTTGAGGATAAGGGCGCTTCCCGCATGCATGAGAGGGGAGTTGTGTGCATTGACCATGATTCCGTCTTCAGTCTCAAGGGCCGCTGCGCAGATTGTTCCTTTGTTTCCTTCCTTGTGGGAGGCGATGCATTTCTCAAGTGCACTGTTGGCTTCTTTCACAACAGCGCGGTAATCGGGACTCAGCCCTGCCTTGTCCATTATTGCCTTTGCCCTGTTTAGAGCGTCTTCCCCTGCAATGCCCTGCGCATACTGCATCCTTGTGCTGAAGTAGCGTCTTACTATCTCCTGCCGTCCGGCTTCCCGGCAGATATCATCATCGACGATGCCCGATGCGATGCGGTTGACACCCATATCTGTCGGAGACTGGTATGCGCAGCTTGTCCCCGTGATCCTCTCAAGTATTTTCTTCAGGAGAGGGAAGGCCTCAAGATCCCTGGAGTAGTTGACTGCAACCTTGCCGTAGGCCTGCAGGTGGAAGTGATCGATGAGATTCACGTCCCCGATATCGGCGGTTGCGGCTTCATATGCGATGTTGACCGGATGGTCAAGGGGAAGATTCCAGACAGGGAAAGTCTCGAACTTCGCATATGAACACTTCCTGCCCATTTTCGCTTCATGATACATCTGCCCGAGACATGTGGCCAGCTTTCCGCTTCCCGGTCCCGGCGCGGTGACGAGCACGATCGGTCTTTCGGTGGGGATGTATGAGTTCTTGCCGTATCCTTCGTCTGATACCACCACGTCGATGTTTCCCGGATACCCCGGAGTGGCACTGTGCGTATAGCATTTTATGCCCTTGCTCTCTATCTTGCTCTTGAAAAGCATTGCCGCAGGCTGGTTTTCATAGCGTGTGATGACCACCTTGTCGCATTTGAGACCGTAGGATGAGAAATCGTCAATCATCTTGAAGACATCGCTGTCGTATGAGATACCGAAGTCAGATCTCATCTTGCGTCTCTCAATGTCGCCTGCATAGATACAGATGATCACGTCGATCTTGTCCTTCAGGCTTTCGAAAACTCTCATCTTGACGGACGGCTCAAAGCCGGGAAGCACCCGTGATGCATGGTAGTCGAAAAGCAGTTTTCCTCCGCATTCGAGGTAAAGCTTGCCTTCGCTTTCCCTGACGCGCTGGAGAATGTAGTCAGCCTGTTCCCTGAGGTACTTATCGTTATCAAAACCAATCTTTCTCATAACATCCCCTTGATTTCAAAGATAGAGGGCCTCTGTCAGGCCCTCTTATTTAAACTACATTATCATGATTTTGTCAAAGATGATCATACATAGCCCTGGGCAATCATCGCATCTGCGACCTTGAGGAAGCCCGCGATGTTTGCACCGTCAACAAAGTTGTTGTGTTCACTGTATTTATCTGCAGCGGCGGAGATGTTGTCGTAAATGCCTTTCATGATGCCCTGAAGCCTGCTGTCGACTTCCTCCCTTGTCCACTTGAGACGCATTGAGTTCTGGCTCATCTCAAGACCGGAAACCGCAACACCGCCGGCATTTGCAGCCTTTGCAGGTGCAAGCAGCACGCCTTTCTCAAGGAAGAGCTTCTCCGCTTCAGCCGCACAGGGCATGTTTGCACCTTCTCCGATGAGCTTTATTCCGTTCTTCACGAGATTGTTCGCATCTTCAATGTTGATCTCGTTCTGTGTCGCACAGGGGAATGCATAGTCGGCCTTGATGTCCCACAGCGGGTTTGCACCGTTTCCGCTTCTGGGTATATAAGTGACGCCTTTGTATTTCTCGCTGTATTCCCTGATCCTGCCTCTCTTGACGTTTTTGAGCTGCTTTACGTATTCAAGTTTCTCTGCTGTGATGCCTTCCTCGTCATAGATCATGCCGGAAGAATCGGAGAGGGTTACGACCTTTGCCCCGAATGCGTTGAGTTTCTCGACTGTATACTGTGCCACGTTGCCGGAACCGGAAACAAGACAGGTTTTGCCTTCAAGCGTCATGCCTTCACCTTTGAGGATCTCATTTGAGATATACACAAGGCCGTAGCCTGTTGCTTCCGGTCTGATGAGAGAGCCGCCGAATGACTGGCCTTTTCCGGTGAGGACTCCCGTGAATGAATTCGTGAGCCTCTTGTACTGGCCGAAGAGGAAACCGACCTCACGTGCACCGACTCCGATATCTCCGGCGGGTACGTCCGTATCCGGTCCGATGTGCCTGAAGAGCTCGCTCATGAAGCTCTGGCAGAATCTCATGACCTCTGCGTCGCTCTTTCCCTTCGGATTGAAGTCGCTGCCGCCTTTTCCGCCGCCCATCGGAAGGCCGGTGAGACTGTTCTTGAAAACCTGTTCGAAGGCAAGGAACTTCATGATGGACAGATTTACGGACGGATGGAGTCTGAGTCCTCCCTTGTACGGTCCCAGTGCGGATGACTGCTGGACTCTGAATCCTCTGTTGATCTGAAGCCGGCCCTCATCATCAATCCATGGAACACGGAAGATTATGACCCGTTCCGGTTCGATCATTCTTTCGATCACTTTATGGTAGGTGACCTCCGGCAGTTCATCGACGATCTTGTCCATGGAAAGCAGGAATGTGTATACGGCCTGCTGGAACTCCTTCTGGTCCGGATCCAGCTGGCACACGTGCTGGTAAATTTTCTCTGTAATCTGGTTCACTTTAGTCTCCTTCAAAAGATAGGTCTTTTGCTTTGTCTGCTACTATAAGGAAATTTTCCTTCGTGATAAATAGGGTGGAATATTGAAAATGAAAATTTTATGGAAAAATATGCATTATTGTGCATAAAGAGTTTGCAGTCATGGCGGATCATGGCTTAAAGGTGGAAAATTCCGCTGTATGAAGGCAAAAAACAATCCGGCAGCCTGTGAGACAGCCGGATTTCCACGGTTTTTCACCTGTTTCAGATCAGTATGTCCGCATATGCCTTGAGCACATCGTCTCCCTCACATCCTGCCAGGACTTTCTTTGCCAGGACCTTTCCAAGCTGCACGCCTTCCTGATCGAAGGAGTTGAGGTTCCACAGGAAGCCCTGGAACATGACCTTGTTCTCGTAATGGGAGAGCAGGGCACCAAGTGTCTTCGGGGTGAGACGGTCGGCATACAGAAGGGAAGAACAGCGTTCTCCGTCAAACTGCTTGTTCGGATTCTCATTGTCCTTGCCCAGTGCGAATGCGACTATCTGTGCGGCGAGGTTTGCATTCAGCTTCTTCTGGCTGGTTGAGCCTTCGACCTCCGTGTCAAAGCCGTACTGGCTGTTTCTGAATCCGATGAACTGCATCGGAATCATATCTGTGCCCTGATGCAGCAGCTGGTAGAAGCTGTGCTGTCCGTTGGTGCCGCTTTCGCCGAAGATCACGGGACCTGTCTCGTAGTCCACCTTTTCACCGTTTCTGTTGACATGTTTGCCGTTTGACTCCATGTCAAGCTGCTGCAGGTGGGCAGGGAAGCGGCACAGGGCCTGTGAATACGGGAGGATTGCGGTCTCCCTGCAGCCGAGCACGTTTCTCAGATAGACTCCGATGGCGGCATCCATCATTGCCGCATTCTTCCTGATGTCTCCGTTGAGTGCGTTGTTGTCCGCTTCATGGGCACCTTCAAGAAGGGCTGAAAAAGTCTCAAAGCCGAAGGCGAGCGAGAGGATCACCGCACCCACTGCGCTTGTCGAGCTGTAGCGGCCGCCGATGTAGTCATCGATGAAGAAGGAGGTGAGGACGTCCTTTGAAGAGGCAAGAGGACTTGTCTTGCTTGTGACTGCCACGAGATGCTTTGCCGGATCCACTCCCTTGAGGGATTTTGTCACGAGCATCTGGTTCGTAAGTGTCTCAAGCGTGGTTCCGCTTTTCGAGACGAGGATGAAGAGTGTCTTTTCCGGGTCGATGGTCCTCAGCACGCCTGCCGCGTCATCCGGATCGACATTGCTGATGAACTCGGCTCTCAGCTGTTTCACTTTTTTGCCCGCAGCCCAGCCTTTAAGCGCAAGATACAGCGCCCTGGGACCTAGATCAGATCCTCCGATGCCGATCTGGCAGACGGTGTCGATCTTCTTGCCCGTCGAACCCTTGATCTTGCCGCTTCTCACCTTTTCTGAGAAGTCCTTTATCTTTTCAAGCTCGCCTTTATAGAATTCCTCCTTGTCTTCGCCGTCGGCAATGACTTTCTTTCCTGTGCAGTTGCCGCGTGTAAGATGGTGAAGCACGAGACGCTTCTCGCCCGGGTTCATCATCTCACCGGAAAGCAGTTCTATGTACTTTTCGACAAGCTCCTGCTCGTCGCACAGCTCCTGGAGCTTGTCTATGATCTCATTGTTGACCGGCATTGCCGCATAGTTATAGGTGAGATCCGCTCCTGCTGTCGCACTGTATGTGCCGATTCTCTTGGCCGTGAGATTGTTCTTCAGCGAAACCCTGCCGAGTTTCCTGAGATCGCCGAATGCGAGTGTTTTATCGAGATTGTTGAAATTCATAAGATTCTCCTTGTCTTTGTTCTGTTCATCTCATTCCTGGATGTCGGGGATACGTGTCTGGAAACTCTCCAGAAGGTCTTCCTTCGTCATGCCTTCCCTGAGTATGACGAATATTGTGTCATCCCCCGCCAGGGACCCGAGAATCTCGGGAAGATTGAGGACATCCAGTGCGAAACATACGCTGTTCGCATGACCCGGACGTGTTTTTATCACGCCGAAATTGCCGGAAAACTCGATTGAGAGGATTCCCCTCCTGACGTCCTGTATGTAGCTTTTCTCGCTTTCCGAGATCAGGTCGCTTTCGGGAAGCGCATAATAATAGCCCGACCACCCGTCGGATATCTTGCCGACTTTCAGCATCTTCAGGTCCCTTGAGAGTGTGGCCTGCGTCACATTGAAGCCTTCCTCCCTGAGAAGATCGAGAAGCGTGTCCTGATTGTCGATGCGGTTGTTTTTGATCAGCTCTTTAACGACAGCAAGTCTGTTGTGTCTTTCTTTCAAAACATTCTCCTTGTGAATATGCAATTCTTATGCAATAAATATACACCTTGGACAGGACGGGCACAAGTGAAATCGGAAGATTGACAAAAATCGTGAAGAAAAGAGAGAATTTTGAAAGAGGAAAGTGCCAATGATTGTTCTGATTGTCGTACTTGTTGTCCTGGCCGCCGCGGTGCTTTACGTGCTGGGTACATATAATTCATTCATCAAGACCCGCAACAAGGCGGAGGAGGCCCTCAGCGCGCTTGATGCTCATCTCAAGCAGCGCTATGATCTGATCCCGAATCTTGTCGAGACAGTCAAGGGCTATGCACAGCATGAGGAGGAGACTCTCAGCCGTGTCATAAGCGCGCGTTCTCATGCCATGTCGAGCAGCGGAGCAGACAGGAACAGGGCAGAGGATGTGCTTTCCGGAACGCTCAAGTCCCTTTTCGCACTCAGCGAGGCTTACCCGGACCTGAAAGCCAACGCCGGCTTCCTTGACCTGCAGGCACGTCTCAGCTCACTTGAGGATGACATTCTCAATGCCCGCAAGTACTACAACGCACTTGCCCGCACGATGAACGACAAGGTGAGCATGTTCCCGTCCAATATCGTGGCATCTCTCTTTGGCTTCAGGGCTCTGCAGTATATTGAAGTCGCACAAGAGGAAAAAGAAAGACCAGAGGTTAAGTTTTGAAAAGACTTGCGGCATTTCTCCTTTTCCTGCTTTTCATTTTCCCGCTTTCGGCTGACAGCGGTCTTGACTTCGTGCATGTCGGAATCGACATAACGGTCAGCGAGAGCAAGGCCTACACCGTGGTCGAGAATTTCACAATAGACTACAGAGAGCCGCATCACGGTTTCATCCGCGACATTCCGCTTGACGGAGCTTCTCTTGAAGTCATCGCCGTGAGCGAGGATTATTCACTCACAAGTTCCGGAGGCATCACATCAATTGTCATAGGGGATGCCGGTGAAACGGTGCAGGGCGTGATGGATTACACCCTCACTTACCGCATTGATCCCGGTTTCGACCGTGCTGCCGGCTATGATGAATTCTATATAGACCTTTTCTCTGCATATGATCAGAGTGTGAGCAACATACAGTTCTCCGTCGCATTTCCTTCCCGTATAGAGAAGGAAAATGTCTGGGTGACGTACGGCCCGTACGGTTCAACCCGTCTCATGGATTTCCAGTTTACGGACGGCCGCATAATAACCGGCAGCCTCGATGAGCTGGGTGCGGGGGAGACGATAACGCTTGAGGCGGAGATGGAGGACGGCTATTTCATACGCAGCGACTATTCGCTGCCGGCCTTCATCGTCTCACTGGTCATCTCTCTTGTGTTGACCGGTCTTTATGTGTTCCTTTACTTCCGTTTCGGGCGTGATGAAGAACCTGTTGTCAGCGTGCGTTTTTCTCCTCCCGACAACCTCTCTCCGCTTGATGTGGGCTATCTGTTCGATTCGAATGACGATACAAGGGACTACACCGCGATGATCTATTACTGGGCGGATCAGGGACTCCTTTCAATTGAGGAGAAGGCGGAGGATGAATTCATCCTTCACAGGAAAAAGGACATTGACGGTGACAGGGAAGCCTATGAAGTGAATCTTTTCAACGCGCTCTTCAAAAGCGGCAGCGATGCTGATCTTTCCCATCTGAATATTTTCCAGGACATACAGAACAGTGTGCGTCCCCTGCTGAAGGCGAAATACTCAAAAGGGGAGAAGGCTCTCAGCGATGCGAAGGCTCAGAGAGTTCACAGCATCTGCTTCGCACTCACATTCATCTACTGTCTTGCCATGGCATTCTCCGTGGCTGTGAATGACCGGAGTTTCGGCCTTTTCGCCTTCATCCTGATCGCATTCCAGTTTGTGTTCACATCTCTTGTGTTCTGGTCACTCGGACGCAGGATACCGGGCGTGAAGACATATGTGTTCTCCTATATGATCATAGCGATAGTCACGCTTTTCTCTCTGTTCATACTGCAGGCTATCGCCACAAGTGCCGGCATAAACATCGCATTCACCAGGATAATGGCCATCGTGGTATCCATTTCGGTTTCCATTCTCAGCGGACTGTGTGCCGCCATGACAAAGAGAAGTGCATATGCACAGGAAGTTCTCGGTCAGATCCTCGGTTACCGCGACTTCCTTGAGAATGTCGAGATTGACAAGCTCAGGACTCTTATCGATGAGAATCCGTCATATTTCTACCATAATCTCTCATATGCGATAGTGCTTGATCTTGAGAAGGAGTGGGCCGGCAAGGCATCCGATCTCGTGAAGGAGCCTGCAGCGTGGTACACAGGATACGGCTCTCCTGTGCTTTCATCTTATTTCTATTATTCAATGTTCAATCGTATAAACAACCGGTACCGGAGCTGTTTCGCACCTCCGGCATCCGCATACCGAAGCAGCGGCAGAGGACCCAGCCATCCGGGCTTCTCGTCTTTTGCCGGCGGCGGCAGCGGAGGCGGCGGAGCCCGCGGCTGGTAACAGGGGGAATTCTTGAATCAGAATATTCTGTCGCTTGTATATTCCTATATTTTCATTTTTGCAGTCATAACCGCTGCATTTCTTCTTTTCCGTTTTGCGCATCTTTCCAAGGAAACGACACGCAAGCTCATACACATAGGTGTGTCCAACTGGGTGTTCATACTGATCTACGGTATCGACAGCCTGCCCTATGCGCTGACGGGGCCGGTGAGCTTCATGATCATAAATGCCGTTTTTGTCTATTCCGGTGCTGCAAAATTTCTGGGCATGGGGGACAGGAAGAGGGATAACGGCCTTATTTATTTCCCGTTCTCCCTGATAATCATGGTGCTTCTTTATTACAACGGCATGGTTACATCATATGACGTGATTGCCGGTACGCTTGTAATGGGGTACGGCGACGGCCTTGCGGCTCTCATAGGTTCAAAGGCGGGTCGTCACAAATACTCCGTGCTCAATGCAAGCAAAAGCTGGGAAGGCACTGCTGTCATGTTCGCCGTCTCGCTCATCGTGCTGGCAGTGTTCACTCCGTACTCATTCATCAAGGTGCTGGTCATTGCATGTGTCGCCGCTTTCTTCGAGGCTGTGACCCCGCTGGGACTCGACAACATAACGGTGCCTCTTCTGACCACCATACTGGGGAGCCTCATATGATGCGCTTTCTTGATGCCCGTTATTTTTCCCTTCCTTTTTCCATGAGGCTTGTCATTGCGCTTGCCGCGGTGCTGGTCATCGGCCTCATCGCGTACCGGAAGAGGCAGCTTAACCTTTCCGGCGTTGTCGCCGCAGTGGTGATGGGGGCGGCGGCGACAGTGATGGGAGGCTTCACTTCACTCAGCCTTTACCTTTTCTTCCTGATCAGCGCGGCTGTGATAGGAAAGCTTTCAAAAAAGATAAGGGGACTGGACAGAATCCATAAGAAAGGCGGCAGGAGGGATGCGGTGCAGGTTCTGGCCAACGGAGGAGCCGCGCTTGCCGCGATGCTGATCCATGCTTTTGACAGCAGTCCTGTCTACCTTGCCGTTTTCACCGCATGTCTTGCCGAAGCCTGTTCTGATACCTGGGCAAGCGAGATAGGTGTCCTCTCAAAGAGCGAGCCCGTCTCGATCCTCACTTTCACAAAAGTGCCGAAAGGTCTTTCCGGGGGAGTCTCTCTCCTTGGCACCTGCAGTGCGATGCTCTCATCGATCCTGTACGGCATTTTCGCGTTTTCCTGCTATGACGGTATAAATCTTTCCCTTGTGATGGTTGTGATCTTCTCTTCCTTTGCCGGTGTCATGACCGACTCCGTGCTGGGAGCGACGCTCCAGGCTCATTTCTATGATGAAAAGGAAGATATAATCACGGAGCACAGCAGGGACAGGGAATGGAATGCGCTCAAGCTCGTACGTGGTCTGCGTTTCATGGACAACGATATGGTGAATCTGACAAGCAACATCATCACATTCCTCCTTGCCTCGTTTTTCGGCTTCCTGACGGTCTGAGAGTGCCGGAAAGCGGATGTTTGAAATTTTATCTTGCCGAATGGAATAATAATCTGTATTTTATCTTGTGGTGCAAAAGCCCGCTGGAAATATAAATTTGTTAAGGAGAGAAGTATAAATTATGGCAAAACAGCTTCAATTCAACGAAGAGGCAAGAAAGTCTCTTGTAAATGGAGTGGAAAAGATTTCAAAGGCAGTAATGACAACACTTGGTCCAAAGGGCCGTCTCGTTCTTCTTGATAAGAAGTACGGTGCTCCAACTGTGACAAAGGACGGTGTTTCAGTCGCACGTGAGATCGAGCTTGAGGATCCGTTTGAGAACATGGGTGCACAGCTTCTCAAGGAAGTTGCATCAAAGACAAACGATGTGGCAGGTGACGGAACAACAACAGCTACCGTGCTTGCATGGGCAATCACAAAGGAAGGAATGAAGAGTGTCGCATCCGGTGTGAACCCGATGGGCATCAGAAGAGGTATCGATACAGCTGTCGCCGATGCCGTTGAAGAGATCAAGAAGCAGGCAAAGATGATTCAGGAGAAGGAAGAGATCGCACAGGTCGCATCCATTTCCGCAAATAACGACAGAGGCATCGGCGATGAGATCGCAAATGCAATGGACAAGGTCGGCAAGGACGGTGTCATCACTGTTGAGGAGTCGAAGACAATCGAGACCACTGTCGACTTCGTTGAAGGCATGCAGTTTGACCGCGGTTATCTTTCAGCATATTTCTGCAACAACAGGGACACCATGACATGTGTCATGGAGAATCCGTACATCCTCATCTATGACAAGAAGATCAGCAACATGAAGGATCTTCTTCCGATTCTCGAGAAGATCGTACAGGCCGGAAAGGGTCTGCTCATCATCGCGGAGGATGTTGACGGTGAGGCTCTCACAACACTGGTTCTCAACTCTGTGAGGGGAACTCTCAACGTAGTTGCAGTCAAGGCTCCCGGTTTCGGTGACAGAAGAAAGGCAATGCTTGAGGATATCGCAATCCTCACAGGCGGTCAGGTCATCACAGAGGAACTCGGCATGAAGCTCGAGAATGCCGATATCTCAATGCTCGGCAGGGCAAAGAGCGTCAAGGTCGAGAAGGAGAACACCACAATCATCAGCGGTGCAGGTTCTTCAGATGCAATCAAGGACAGAATCGCCCAGATCAAGGGACAGATTCAGGATTCCACAAGCGATTATGACAGGGAGAAGCTTCAGGAACGCCTTGCAAAGCTTGCCGGCGGTGTCGCACTCATCAACGTAGGTGCAGCAACAGAGGTTGAGCTCAAGGAGAAGAAGCATCGTGTTGAGGACGCTCTTTCCGCAACACGTGCCGCTATTGAGGAAGGTGTCATCCCCGGTGGCGGTGTTGCTCTCGTACAGGCTGCAGTCGAGATGGACAAGAAGGACCTTTCCTCTCTCAGTGAAGATGAGAAGATCGGCTACAACATCGTCAAGAGAGCTCTTGAGGAGCCTATCAGACAGATTGCTGCAAACGCAGGTCTTGACGGTGCAGTCATCGCCGATCACTGCAAGAACGAGAAGAAGGGTGTTGGTTTCGATGCCAATGCAATGAAGTGGGTCAACATGGTATCTTCAGGTATCATCGATCCTGCAAAGGTCACACGCTCCGCACTTCAGAATGCCGCAAGCATCGCAGCACTCATTCTCACAACAGAATGCGCGGTTACGGATATTCCTGCTCCCGAACCGGTAGCTCCTGCCGCAGGCGGCGCAGGCATGGGCGGCATGATGTAATTGAACATCATTGCTTCTTCACAGGCATCCCCTCGCCGGGGATGCTTTTTTTGTGGCTCTGCCCTTACAGAACAATGAGGAATGTGCCATTCACGGGATTGAGACAGCGCTGTTTCCGGGTTTGTGGAAAATTACGTCTGCAATTTCCGTTTCAGATGATATAATCACCTCATGAACAATCTTGAACTTCTGTCATACCCGCTTCCAGAGGCGGTGGAGAACATGATCTCGGCCGGATGTGCTGCTGAAGCCGAGAAACTGATCGGAAAGTATCTTGAAAAGAAAGAGACTCCTGAAGTCATGAAAGCCCGGCTGCGTTTCGAACTTGACCTGATGAGGCGCCGGCTGTCTTATTACAAATACACTTACGAGGAAGCTGAAACACTTCTCTCCTCCCGCTTTCCTCTCTACAGGAAAGGAATGCTCTCATCATTCATGGAGGACGGCCTTCTTGACTGGGCTTTTGTGAATAATGAAATGAGGTTTGAGGAAAAGCTTCTGGAGAATGCCGCAAAGCGCTGTGATGTGCTTTTTCAGCCGGATCCCGATACCGACAGGGATATGAAGAAAAGAGATGACTGCATAGCCCTCCTCGAGGAGAAGGGAAGCCTTTCCGCTGAGATCACTGCACGGATAAGCATGCGTATCTGCGATGAATCCCTGCGCGCTCAGCGTGTCCATGTGAATCTGCCGCTTGCAAGGAAAATGGAAGGACGGCAGGAGGATGTGAAGATCCTTGATGCATCCGATACTCTCATTTCCGTTGATGATGACAGCGTGCCGATGAAAAGTGCGGTTTTCGAGAAAGTCCTTGAGGGAAATGATGAATTCTTCCTTACCTTCTCATACCGCATCAGCGAGAAGCTGCGCCGTTTTCCTGAGGTGGAATATGTTGCTGATGGAATGGATGAGTACCTGTGTGAGGAACTTCCCCACATTGCATTCACCCCGTATCTGAAGGCTCTGGCCGGAGAGATCACTGCCGGCTGCAGGACGATGAGGGGAAAAGCTGAAGCGATATATGATTGGATCACCTCCCATGTCCGCTATTCCTTTGTCCGGCCTTATGCCCTCATAAGGGACATAAGCACGTATGCCGCCACATCTCTGAAGGGTGACTGCGGAATTCAGGCCATGCTTTTCATCACGCTGTGCCGTATTTCAGGCATCCCCGCCGCATGGGAATCCGGATGGTACGTGACTGATGAGGATATAGGCGGCCACGACTGGGCGAGGATAAATATCTCAGGAACATGGTTTCCTGTCGACTGCTCTTTCGGCGGAGGTGCATTCCGGCAGGGCAATGAGAAACGCCGCCGCCATTATTTCGGTAACCTTGACACTCTGCGCATGATTGCCAATGAGAAGTGCTGCTGCCCACTAACCGGCAAGAAGACCATGGGACGGGATCCCACCGACAACCAGATAGGCGAGGCTGAATGTTCAGGACGCATCCTGTATGATGAGGCCGTCAGCCGTGTCGAGCTTTTGTCATACAGATTCCTGTCTTGACCACAGAGCGGCAATAATGTTAATTTTTGCCTTGTTGCACTTAATTTTGAAAACAATAGTGAGGATATAAAACTATGAATCAGACAGGATCAATGTGGACAACCGTTATAATGTTTGTCGCCATCATCTTAATCTTCTACTTCCTGATCATCAGACCGCAGAAGAAGAGAGACAAGGAAACAAAGGCAATGCTGGATGCCATGAAGAAGGGTGACAAGGTCGTCACTATCGGCGGTATCCACGGAACAGTTGTCACTGTAAAGGAACAGACAGTCGTCGTGAAGGTCGATGACAACACAAGAATCGAATTCACAAAGGGTGCCATCTCATCCGTTGTGAACAAGGACGGCGCAAAGGTCAACCCGAACAAGAAGAAGGCTGAGGAAAAGAAAGAGGAAAAGCCTGCTGTGGAAGAGAAGACTGAGGAGAAGGCGGAAGAAAAGTCTGCCGACAATACAGTTGAATTCAAGGTTCCGGAAAAGGAAGACAACAAATAATTGCGCTTTAAGCGTGACTGTACAGGCCGTCTCATTGATTGTGAGGCGGCTTTTTTGCAATCATATGGCTATGTTCAACATTCATATCGCATCTGTGTACGGTTTCTGCAAGGGTGTCGAATCCTCTGTCAGGACTGCTGAGAAAATGATTGAGGAAGCAGGCGGACGCCCGATATATTCGATAGGACGTCTTGTCCACAACGACAGGGTGGTTAATGATTTCTCATCCCGCGGCCTCCGTGTCATCTCGTCTCCGGATGAAGTCGAACCCGGACTTGCCCTCATCAGGGCGCACGGCATTACAAGAGAGCTGGAAAAGGAATTCGAGGACAAGGGCTTCACTCTGGTGGACGGTACCTGCCGGATTGTTGCCGCCAACCACCTCACCTGCGCCTCTGCCGTAAACCCCGTGCTTTTTTTCGGTATCAAGGGGCATGCCGAGACAGTCAGCACCATAAGCAACTGCAATACCAGATGCTATGTCATTGAGAACAGCAGTGATTTCGATCTTGTGGAGCCAAGTGAATACTATGATGTGGTCATTCAGACAACGTTTTCCTCTGCAAAGATGGAGGAATTCAAGGCAATCATAAAAGAGAGGGGGATGAAGGTCCGCTATCATAATTCGATATGCACGGCATCTTTGCGCCGCAGAAGCTCGGTCGAGGAACTGTGCAGGATATGCGACACGATAATAGTCGTCGGCGAGAGCCAGTCCGCCAATGCGACTGAGCTGTACAATATAGTTGTATCGCACGGTGTGAAGGGTTACCTCGTACCTGGAGCTGAGTATCTGGAAGAAGAGATGTACGCCGGAAACGACATAGGAGTGTGTGCCGGTGCAAGCGTTTATCCGAAAGATGTCAGGAATCTGGTGAGTGCCCTTGAACAGAGGGGCGGTGTGATAGCACAGAGCCACTGATGTGTATTTCATTTTCCGTTTTTCTCATTATTTTTCCGCTTTATGCAGGTTAATGTGAAAACAGTTTAATTAATTGAGCGTTCAAGGTGTTTAAATTGTGAAATAAACACTGATACGGACATATTTATTTACACAGCTAGATTTTATTGACTAAGCTCTGTTCTGAGGTTAATCTTTTTAGATAGAGGAAATTAAAAGGATGGCTGAAAAAATAACAGTGGAACTTTGCATGGGATCCAGCTGTTTTGCACGCGGCAACAGCGAGGTTCTTCAGGCAATCGAGAATTATATGAGCGAGAATGATCTTGCCGGAAGGATAGAGCTTGTGGGCCATCTGTGTCTGGGAAGATGCAAGGACGGTCCCAATATAAAGATTGACGGAACGGATTATTCAGGCCTCACTCCGGATGAGGCTGTTGCGATAATTGCAAAGGCACTGGAGGTGTGAGGAATGCTGTACCCCGTATACACCGAGACCACGAACTGCCGTGACTGCTATAAATGTGTCAGAACCTGTCCTGTGAAAGCTATCCAGATAAAGGACGGAAGTGCGGTCATCATAAAAGAGAGATGCATTTTCTGCGGACGCTGTGTCAGTGTCTGCCCGAATAATGCCAAGAAGATAAGGAGCGATCTTGCCCGCGCAAAAGTGCTGATGAATTCAAAGGAGAGGGTCATTTGCTCCCTTGCTCCTTCCTTTGCCGGTGAATTCCAGGGAAGGGAAGAGAAAGTGCTCTCCGCTTTGAGAAAGCTCGGTTTTTACGGAGTCAGCGAGACTGCGATCGGTGCCGCCATCGTCAGTGCCGCAATTGATATGTATGCATCGCAGCATGACGGACACTGTCCGTGGGTTTCAACCGCATGCCCGTCAGTCGTCGAGATGGTGAAGAAATACCATCCTGAGGATATTGAGTATCTTGCAAAAGTCCCCTCTCCGCTGCAGACACACTGTGCGTATCTCAGAAAGATATATGGTGATGATATCGGAATAATCTTCATCGGACCGTGCGCGGCCAAGAAGAACGAGGCCGACATGGCTCCCGGCTATCCCGATGTTGCCCTTACGTGGGATGAGTTCTCTGCGTGGATAGAAGATGAGCATTTCACGCTTGATGGCGTTGACGAGAAGGAAGCCCTTCCTTTCATTCCCGCAAAAGCGGGAGTAAGCGCGTTCTATCCCGTCGAGAACGGACAGATCGCGACAAGTGAAATATGGGGAAAGAGCACATTTGACGAAGAGGCGGTCTCTCTTTCCGGTATGGGTGAGATACAGGCTGTATTCGGAAAGCTGTCTGAGGATATGCCGTTCCTTGAACTCCTGAGCTGTGACGGAGGCTGCATCAACGGCCCTGTGGGCAACAAGAGCGTCTCTCTTGCAGAGCGCAAGAGTGCCGTCATGAAATTCACGCAGCGCCGTCTGAAGAGCGGAGATGAGCTTTTCAAGGTGGATGAGGCCTTTGCACGCGAGGTGCTTGATAAAGGCTACGGGATAGTGAAAACGCTGAAGGCGGATGAACCCATAACGTTCCACCGTAATTTCACGGAAGATGAAATCGCACAAGCGATGCTCGAGCTTGGAAAGACAAGCAAGGCAGATGAGCTCAACTGCGGCGGCTGCGGTTACAACACCTGCCGTGAGATGGCGGTCGCATATCTTTCCGGCATGGCAGAGGCCGAGATGTGCGTGACGAAGATGAGGAAGGAGGCGCAGAGCAAAGTTGATGTGCTGCTGAGGACAATTCCGAATGCCGTTGTGATCGTGAACAAGGATCTCAGCATAGCGGACTGCAACCTCAACTTCCTCAGGATTTTCGGCGATATGGATGAGGCGATGCTGGATGACAGCATGCTTTCCCTTGTCAGCGGCCTTCCCCTTGAGAGGTTCGTGCCTTTCTACCAGAAGTTCGATGACGAGTTCTATGCCCCGAAGAGAAACCAGTACCGGCTCCACTACAAGGACAAGTTCCTGCGTGTGACGTTCTTCCTCGTTGAGGCGGGACGTCTGCTCGGTGCGATGTTTGAAGATATTACCAGTCCGACTGTGAGAAGGGAGACTGTAGTCAAGAAAGCGGAAGATGTCATTGAGAAGTCTCTTGCGACCGTTCAGCAGATCGCGTCCCTGCTCGGCGAAAATGCCGCAGAGACAGAGATCATGCTTAACAGCCTGATTGATGCTTTCTCGGTGCATGATGAAGGCGGACAGGGTGACGGATTCACTCTCGATGAGGATCAGCTGTCGTGAACAATATATTCATTGATGTGGACTATGCCCAGATTTACAAGCACGGACAGAGAATAGGCGGCGATGTTTTCCTGCTGTCAAGAAATCCGGAGAGCAATCAGATCGTCTGCACTCTTTCCGACGGTCTGGGATCCGGTGTCAAGGCAAACGTCCTCGCATCGCTGACCGCACACATGGCACACAAGCTCTCATTCTCCCCGATCTCGCTGTCCCATTCGGCAGAGATCATAATGAATACGCTTCCGGTGTGCAAGGAGAGGAAGATAAGCTATTCCACATTCACGATTGCCGATATCCACTACAAGGAGAACATGGAAAACATTTCCGTCCGCCTTGTTGAATACGACAATCCCCTTTCTCTCCGTTTCAGCGGGACTGAGAAAATAACATGGCAGAGAGACAAGAACGAGCTTCAGAGGAAGAACGCCTTCAAGAAGGAGACGATACAGTATTCAACGTTTTCAATGGAGATCGGCGAACGCCTCATAATGTTCTCTGACGGCGTTGCCCAGGCGGGTCTTGGCAAGAGTCTTCCCCTGGGATGGAGAAACAGCGGGGTCGAGGCTTTCGTGAAGGACCTGATCGCAAAAGAGCCTGATATCTCCTCAAGGGAGCTTTCCGCCGCAATAGTGCAGAAGGCGAACAGTCTTGACGGGCTTTCTTCCAAAGACGACATAACGGCAGTTGTCGTTTATATCAGAAGACCGAGAAAGACCGTGATCGTGACAGGTCCTCCGTTCTCAAAGGAATCGGATGCTGTTCTCGGCGAGAAGATAAAAGCCTTTGACGGACGCAAGATTGTTTCCGGCGGAACGACTGCGCTCATTGTCTCACGTCTTTTCAATGCCAAGATATCTGTTGATCTGAGCTGCTGGTCACCGGATGTTCCGCCTGCCAGCAAGATGGACGGCATTGATCTCGTGACTGAAGGCATGCTGACGCTCTCCCAGGTCGCGAATGTGCTGGAGAAGAAGATACCGCCATCCTCTCTTCCCAACACTCCGGTCAAGAAGTTTGTCGAGATCCTGCTTGACAGTGACCAGATACACTTCATTGTCGGAACGAAGATCAACGAGGCTCATCAGGATCCGAACATTCCTGTTGAGATCGGTATAAGAAGAACCATTGTGGGCCGCCTGAGGGCTGCCCTGGAAAATATTTATCTAAAAGAAACTTCACAAGAATATCTGTAGGAGGATAGTTATGAAGAAGGAAAAAGTTCAGGTTAAGATTTGTGTCGGAACCGCATGTTTCGTTCAGGGAGGTTCTGACCTGCTCCTGTATAATGATTTCGTTGATCCGGCAGTTATCGCTGAATGTGAAATCGAAGGATGCTCTTGTCTCGAGACCTGCAAGGCAGGCGGGGAAGGTGCTCCGTATGTCATGATCAACAACGAGATCCATGGAAAGGTGACACAGGAAGAATTTGCAAGACTTCTCACGGAGGCCGTAAAGAAAAATGCTTGAACTCAACAACCAGTATACTGCGATGAAACGTCGTATCGATACTGAAGTCCTGAAGCTTTTCTTCGAGGGAAAGCTTGATGAGCTTGATAAGCTGCCGTACACGATTATTCCGAAGGACAGGACACCTAACAGGTGCTGTATCTACAAGGAAAGGGCAATCGTGCGCTACCGCATCATGGCTCTTCTCGGTATCGATATTGAACGCTATGATGATGAAATGAAGCCGCTGAGCGAATACGCCAGAGAGATCATGGCAGAGAATCCGCCGGTGCTTCCTCTTCTCACCACAATCTCCACAGGATGCTATGGCTGTCCGCCTGACCAGTACCGTATCAGCGATGCATGCCGCGGCTGTTTCGCACGCCCATGCATGGCCAACTGCCCCAAGGATGCCATTGTGTTCATCAACGGCCAGGCTCATATCAATGAAGAGAGATGTATTCGCTGCGGCAAGTGTATGGATGTATGTCCTTTCCATGCAGTCGTGCATATTCCCGTTCCATGTGAGGAAGCCTGCCCTGTCGGAGCTGTGAAGAAGAACGACAAGGGTGTGGTTGAGATTGATCATAAGAACTGTATCAGCTGCGGCCGCTGTGCCCGCTCCTGCCCGTTCGGCGCAATTGCCGAGAGAAGCGGTCTTTTCCCCGTTCTCAAGATGCTGCAGAGCGGAGAGAAGGTGACTGCAATGATCGCACCTGCAATCGAAGGTCAGTTCCCCGGCACTCTTGCTCAGATCAAGGAATCCCTGCTGAAGATCGGTTTTGCGAAAGTTGTGGAAGTTGCCGAAGGTGCCGCCGTGACGACAGAGCATGAAGCCGATGAACTGCAACGCCGCAAGGCAGCAGGCGAAGGATATATGACGACAAGCTGCTGTTCTGCATATATGGAACTTGTTGACAAGCATCTCACATTCCTCAAGGACCGCTATTCATCTGCATTCAGTCCGATGATCTATACAGCGAAGATGTGCAAGGAAGCTGATCCTGACTACAAGACTGTCTTTATCGGACCGTGTCTTGCAAAGAGAGTCGAGGCTGCACGCCGCGGCGGAGTGGACGGTGTCATAAGCTTCTCTGAGCTAGCCGCTATCTTCATGGCAAAGGGAATCGATGTAAGGGAAGAGGAAAGCGCGGATCTCGGAGATACCTCTTCATTCGAGTACTGCAGGGAATTCGCACTTACCAGCGGTGTTGCCAATTGTGTCCTCTCCCGCATTGAGGACAAATCCTCCATCCGCGTTCAGCCGATCAACGGTGTGGACAAGAAGACTTTCCGCCTGATGAAGAGCTGGGAGAAGAGGACTCCTGAAGTTGACCTTATCGAAGTGATGTGCTGCGAAGGCGGCTGTATCGACGGTCCCGGCACCATCGTAAAGCCTGCAGTTGCAATGAAGCTCAGAGGCGGTAAGGCAGCAAGCCCGGTAAAGGCAGTGAAATCTCCTCTTTGAGATAAATCCTGACAGTTCAAATACTGTTTCAATCCAAAGTCCGCTGTAAACAGCGGGCTTTGTCTTTATAAACGGGTTCGAAGGTTTTTCTTGTACAATGCTGTCTGCAAGAAATATTTTTATATTGCTTTATTTGTACGTACAATATATAATGCAATTAAGGATGGTGTATGGGTAAGACAATAGTAAAAGGTAATTTTGAATGGGATGAAGACAAGAATGAAGTGAATATACGAAAACATGGCTTTGGATTTGATATGATACTCGGGATGTTTGAAAGTCCGTTTTTCTGGGAACAGTATGATGAAAGTCATTCTGGGGATGAATCAAGATTTACGGGAATGGCAATAGTTGAAGGTCTTTCTGTGGTTGTTTCCTGCTACACGGAAAGGGATAGAATCCGGATCATATCTGCAAGACGTGCGACATCACTTGAGAGGAGAAAATATTATGAAAGACTTAGAGAAATTTATTCATGAAAGCGAGATGAATGCAATTCCTGACAATCAGATCGATTTGTCAGATATATCTGAGATAACTGATTTTTCCAGGGGGCATTTCAGAAACTGGAAGCCGGTAAAAAAGCCCGTCACAGTGAGAATTGACGCGGATCTGCTTTACTGGCTCAAAGGACAGGATTCAAAGGGTTATCAGAAGAGGCTGAATAATGCTCTGAGATGGGCGATGTATCATGATTGTCCTCTTTGAAGAGAACTGTACATCTCTGGAATGAAATCCGGACAGATCATACTGTTTCAATCCAAAGTCCGCTGGAAACAGCGGGCTTTGCTTCATTTTCAGGCTGAGAATACAGGCAGCTGGAATGGTAAATGAAACAAAGCTGCTTATTTCAGCTGACCGGCTTTCATGATGATATCGTCAATCTGTGAGGCGAGTGCTTTCCTGAAGCGGTTTGTCTTGTTGTTCATGTGTCCGCCTTCATCTGTCTCCATGATGAGTTCATCCCTTATTTTCCCAAGAGCATCAATGGTGGAAGGTGTAAGCGGATCAGCAGAGGATGCAATGTCATTGATATTGACTTCCGCGACGCGGTAGAGACCTCTGTCATCAAGATTCCTGAATTGTCTGACAAGATCATGAGTGCATATTCTTTCAAACAGCCGGCTTCCTTTGAAGCGGGGATCCTGCACGATATAATTCGCATCTGATGCGGCAAGGGAGAACAGCTTCAGCAGTTCCTTTCTCTCACTTTCCCTGTCATGATCTTCCTTCTGGGCTTTCAGAAGTTCATACACATGATATGAGAAGGACGTCTTGTCCGTATCGCTTTCAAGTTTCACATCACAGAAATATTCATCCCTTCCGGGGTATGACTTGTCTTCAATCGCATTCACGATTGTCTCCCTGTAGCTTTCATCAAGAAGCTCATCCTCAACGCCGGAAAGGGCCTTCGCGGCATTTACAAGCTCGCTGTATGGGAGTTTCTTTTCCTTTATGCTGCTGATAAGAGTATGTGTGTCCACTCTGACCTGGTTTTCGCTCTGCTGTGAGTAGTGCCCGAGATGGGAGAGGGCAACAAGTTCTTCTGACAGCAGGCCGTAGTCTTTCCTTATGTACTCCCTGATATCCTCCGGATCGCAGTAGCCATTCTTTATGTATGAAAGAATCAGAGGCGAGAATTCAATGTTCTCGAAATCTCCGTAGGATGCATAGAAGCGCGGCAGATAGCCAAGGTTATCGCTTCTGAGGTTGTATTCCTTCTTGAAAGAAGCAAATGCGTCTTCATCACCGTCATCGGAACCTGATTTCACAAAGGCGGCATGAGTCAGTGCCGAGAAGAACAGATAGAGTGACTGGTTGTTGTCAAGAATGGGACAGACAGATGCGAAATGATTGTAGCAGTTCACTGCTATGATGAATGTCCTGAGATTGATGATGTCCGTTTTCTTCATCCACAGTACAATGAGCGATGCATTGTCCTGTTCTTTCAGCAGAAGAGAGAATGCTCCCCTGTCATTGTCCGCACCTTCAGCCACATGGCGGATCATATCTTCATCAAGTATGTCGAAATGCAGAGTGTAGCGTATGTATTTTTCCTTGTATTTGCGGTAATATTCGTTTTCAAGCAGATCATCTTCATAAGCCACATAGATCACATGCGTATGTTTTTCGATGAATGTGTTCTGCACAGCTGCGAAAAGCTCGTCAAGTTCTCCCTTGTAGCGTTCTATGTCATCAATGATGAGGATTATTTTCTTCTTTGTCTTTTCAAGTTCCTTCCTTATCCTCCGGGACTGGAACATATTGGTGAACGACGAGATAATTGACGCCACAAGCGAAATATTGGCGTCTTTCTGGGTCGAGAAGAAACTGGATGACCTGCTGAGGACCGAGAGTACGCGGTTGCTTTTTATCTTTTCGAAAAGCAGGGAAAGAAACTGGTCGGAAGATGAAAGCCCTGCAGCGGATGCAGTCAGGACAGAGTAGAATACGTCATCATCCCCGTCATTCCTGTTGTATTCATCGGCAATCGTGTTGCACAGATAATAGCTTTTGCCCGATCCCCAGTCTCCCGTGACGAGGATCGCATAATCTGTATTGTCACGGTGGATGTATTCGTCAATGCCTCTGCGGAATATGTTTGTGTTCATTTTATCTCTCTTCCTGCAATAAGCTTACATCGGAATTAAGTGATTCACAATGAAAAGATTCTTCAGTCGAACACCAATGTAGATTGTAATTCTTGATGCAACAAATAAGCGCATGTTGCAATAACCTTTACCGAATTTCATTTGAATCAGCAATGCATGTTAAGCTTAAATACATC
>CASFTW010000024.1 GCA_949297785.1 uncultured Spirochaetales bacterium | reverse complement strand
TATTAAAACAAAAATTCAAAAAGGAAAATTATTTGATAATTTAATTAAAATTATATAATATAAATTTTTATAAAAATATTCTTGACTAAGAATTTACCATATGGTATTCTTATTATATAAATAATAGTTTTATTATCTAATAATAAAACCTGAAATTGTTCTTTGACATCATCAAGAGAGCCTCTGAATGTGTTTTGTTTTATGCTCCGGATCGATTTGAAGGTGTTGGATTCCGGAATCGCCAGTGTTTAGTGTTTACTCTGAGGCTCCTGTTAAGGATAGATGTGTCGGATATGTTTAAAGGTGTGTTTGTATCCGGTACGAGGTGTGGGGGAACTATTCCGTCTGCTGCCGTTTCAACTCAGCGGCAGCGGACTTTATCTGAAATCTGCATGTGCGGCTGAAAAGCACTCATGAGAAAATATAAATTGCCGAGGATGGAAGATCAGTCATTCGGAGCATGAAAAAGAGAGGGGAAAAACATGATTACAAAGACCAGCTGGATGTACAGCTTGTGGATGAAGACACTGAGATTCTTCATGCGTTCAAAAGAAAGGAAAAGATAGCGGCCGGCTTTTTCCATTGCAGTGGATGAATATTCATTGTGCTAAGTATGAATATGCAGTGCTGATTATATGAGCAGCGAATGTCCAGTGAATGATATACTGCCTCCTTATTTGTGTTGTTAATACATTGCAGATTGCTGCAGGTCCGGAGCATGACTCATGGCTCCGGACTTTTGCTTTTTACCTGCAGACAATAAGAACATAGGTCTTACGCAGGACATTCTTTTACCGGTATATATAAAACAGAGTGCACTCCATGCCGGTACGGCATTAATGTTATTTCGTGTGGCATAATGATGACTTGATATACTATTACAGAGGCATAAAACATAAAATTTATTGCAAATGATGCTATATTCTGTTCATTTCAGGCTGTTGTATGTTATTTATATGCTGTACAAGGCTGTTCCAGTCTGTTTTACCGGTTGATTTGCACAGAAAATGGCCTTGAATCGGATTATTATGATGCGGAATATATCTTTTATTGTAAAATATACTATCGTTCAGCTTTGAACAGGATGATTTTAATATTAATTGGGCATAAACAGGATTCTTCTTTCTTTGTGTAGGAAATATCACATTGACAGCACAATGAATTTAGTAAAACCGGCTGGACAACAGTGCAATGATTGAGGGTATAATACACATAGATATATAACCATAAGAGGTATTGTAGATGTTAGACGCGTCAACTTTGGCAATGCTTAAGAAGGAAGCGCTTGATGCCAGGATAAAAACGATTGAATGCATCAGCTCTTTCGGTTCGGGACATATCGGCGGTTCGATGTCCATAATAGAAACACTCGTATATTTATACTATGTGGAAATGAAGATCAGAAGCGATGAACCGGACTGGAAGGAAAGGGACAGGCTTGTGCTTTCCAAGGGACATTCCGGTCCTGCGCTTTATGCCGTTCTTGCCAAGAAAGGTTATTTCCCTGTAAGTGAACTGATGACTCTCAATCAGGGAGGGACAAAGCTTCCAAGTCATGTGGACATGCTCAAGACACCCGGCATCGATTTCACTGCCGGAAGTCTCGGACAGGGGTTCAGTGCTGCATTGGGTATAGCTGCGGCCCAGCGCCTGCAGGGCTACTCCGGTTCCTATACATACGCGATTGTCGGGGACGGAGAGAGTCAGGAAGGTCAGATATGGGAAGCTGCGGAGTGTGCAGGTGCATGGGGCGTTGACAATCTTATCGCATTTACAGATGTTAACGGCCAGCAGCTTGACGGTTACACCGAGGATATCATACCGATGCACCACCTGAAGGAACGCTATGAGACTTTCGGGTTTGCTGCATACGAGATAAACGGTCACGACTTCAATGCGATTGCAGATGCAGTGGCCAGCGCGAAGAAAGTGAAGGGCAAGCCTCATATGATCATCCTCAACACGATCAAGAGTTACGGTTATATTCCCGGAGAAGGTGTGAAATCAAACCATTCCATGAGCATCAATGAAGAGATGAGGAAGTCTTCAATCGAAGCACTTATAAAGAGAGAGGAGGCAGGAGAATGAAAGATCTTTCAGTTTATGCGAATTACCGGGATGTTGTAGTCGGTGCTGCCATGGATCTTGCAAAGGATCATCCTGATGTAGTCTTCCTTGATGCCGATCTTTCTTCCTGTATCGGTTCAACCGCCTTCCAGAAGGAATTCCCCGACAGGTTCTTCAACTGCGGCATAGCCGAGGCGAACATGGCGGGTGTCGCTGCCGGTATGGCCAGTGCAGGGCTTACGCCTTTCATTCACAGCTTTGCATGCTTTGCTTCAAGAAGGGATTATGACCAGCTGTTCATTTCAGTCGGCTATACCCATCAGGTGGTTCATGTGATAGGTTCTGATCCCGGAATTGTCGCACAGTACAACGGCGGTACCCATATGCCTTTTGAAGATATCGCGCTTTTCCGCCAGATCCCCGGTTTCAATATCATCGAACCATCTGATGCCACTTCCCTGTATTCTCTCACACTGCAGCTCTATGATGCGAAGAAGGCAAGCTATATCAGGACACCGAGAAAGGGGATAAGTTTCCGCTATACAGCTGATGATACGATTGAACTCGGCAAGGCGAAAGTCCTCAGGGACGGCAGTGATGCAACGATCGTGGCAACAGGTGCCATCATGGTTGATACCGCGCTTGCGGCTGCCGATGCACTTGCAGCGGAAGGCATAAAGACTACCGTGATCGACCTTCATACAATCCGTCCTCTCGATACTCAGACGATTGAGTCCTATGCACAGCGCACAGGCCATGTTGTTGTCTGTGAGAACGGCCGCTATCCGGGCGGTACGGGTGAGATGATCGCAAGACATCTTGCCATGACATGTCCGGTGAAGATGGACTTCATGTGTGTCGGAGACGAGTTCGGTCAGGTAGGAAGTCTCGCATACCTGAAGTCTGCTTACGGCTTCACGCCTGAGATACTTGCGGACAAGGTCAGAAAGCTGATTCATTGAAAGCAATTGGAAAATATTTCTCTGCTCCGCTTTGGACGCGGAAGCAGGGTGAGGAAAGCCGCTGCAGGAATCTGTAGCGGTTTTTCAATCTGATGGGGAATTCATTTCTTTCGGTTCGTATGGGTAACTTTCTTCGTAGAGTGTCTCTGGATCAATGTCTATATTACCGTTGTCCCATGAGAGTGTTCCGTATTCTATTTTTACATTACGGAAGATCTTGTCATCCTGCAATGGCTTGAATGCCGGGTATTCAAGAAGAGGTGTCGCATCGAAGAGCCTTTCTTCCCCGCTCTGGAATTTCAGGATCATCATCATTCCATCCAGAACCTTTACGGAAATTATACGTCTTTCCTCTTTCGGGGTTCCTGCGTACGCAATACCGTTGATAATATACATTTTCTTCTCCTTTCAGGATTCTATTTTTGAAAATCTATTGAAAACCTAAAGTAAACGGTTCTTACAAATTGTCTGCTTCAGGCTTGTCCGCCGTGCTTCCTGTCCTTCTGAACTTCAATCAGCACAAAGAATAACGGGATGATTGCAAGTGCGATTGTACGGCTCATCAGCACTCTGGATGAGAAGGAACACAGCACGGCTCCCGCAATGAATGTGAGTATCATGCCGATATGATAGAAAGCCTTTTTGTAAGCAGTCCTGTCTTTTGTCCTGACTGCATTGTAAAGACAGGAACCGCCTCCTCTCAGGTGTGCCGTGCAGAAGAGCGTGGACAACTGCACGCCCCGGGCTTCACGGAATGTGTTGTACTGCATGCTGCTTATGAGGGCTATCATCACATGGAAGATGGTGAAGGGAGCATTTTCAGGCAGCAGGGCGAGGAATGCCAGCAGTATGATCTCACTGAAGATGAGCAGGGACGGCCATCGGTGCTTCAGCTTGTCCTTGAACATTTCGGAGAAGAAAGTTCCGATGAAGAACGTGCTGATTGGCACAAGCACTTTTGCCGCATCAGTGAAACTGCCCTGTGAGATGTGCATTGCGAAGATGAGAAGGTTCGCAGTCTCTGCATTCGCAAAGACCCCGCCTTTGAGATAATAGGAATATGCTCCCATGAAACCGCCTGAGAGCATGAGAAGAATGAATGTATGATAGCGTCTTTCAGCTGCAACTTTTTCCTGCATGGATGTGACTATACCGCTTTTCTTTTTTCTGCGCTATCATTTTCTTTATGATAAAAGTTGAAGTTGCAAATATTGTGAAAATGAATACTGACGCCATAGTCAATGCTGCAAATGAGAGCCTTCTTGGAGGAGGTGGTGTCGACGGTGCGATACATGCTGCAGCCGGGCCGCTTCTGCTTGAAGAGTGCAGAAAGCTCGGAGGATGCAGGACAGGCGATGCAAAGACTACAGGTGCATACAACCTGCCGTGCAGGTACATAATCCATACTGTGGGCCCTGTCTGGAGAGGCGGCTCTCATGGCGAAGAGGAGAAACTTGCATCCTGCTATCGCTCTGTGCTCAGAGAGGCCCGGCTGCATGATATTCACAGTATTGCCATTCCCCTGATCAGCACCGGGGTCTATTCCTTTCCCCGTGACAAGGCCGCACGCATTGCGCTGAGGGAGCTTAAGGACTCTGACCTTGCTGTCACGATAGTGTGTTACTATCCATGGGAGAGGAAGGAATACGACGAGCTCATGAAGGAAGGCATGTCTCTGTGATGAGTGTGCATGGCGGAATTTTCCTGCCTGACGGCATGCAGAAATTTTTTCTTTTTTTTCATCTCTGATTGACCATCATGTCCACCATAAATAAACTCAATTCCAAGAATTGAGGTTTTTTATGAAGCTATCGGAACTGGCAATCGGACAGGATGCCATCATAACAAGTGTCGAGACACGCGATGTGCCGCTTCGCAAGCACATTCTGGAGATGGGACTTACTCCGGGAGTGGAGGTTTCACTTCTCAAGTGCGCCCCTCTGGGCGATCCCATTGAAATACAGCTTCGCGGCTACAATCTCACGTTGCGTAAAAGTGATGCCGAGAACATAAACATCTCCGGTGTGCATGAATCGGACGCTCCTGAGGATGAGGAAGTTGTCAGAAGACGCATAAACGAGACCATTCACCCGAATCTGGGCGAAGAGCAGCCGCTCGTGCACGGCAGCAGGAGAAAGGCGGGCACACCTCTGTCCCTTGCACTGGTCGGTAACCAGAACTGCGGAAAGACAACTCTTTTCAATCAGCTGACAGGATCAAACCAGCATGTGGGAAACTTCCCGGGTGTGACGGTTGACCGCAAGGACGGGCAGATACGGGGCCATAAGGAAGTGACGGTGACCGATCTTCCGGGGATATACTCCCTTGCTCCATATACTTCAGAAGAGATCGTCACCCGCGATTTCATCATCAAGAATCAGATTGACGGGATAATAAACATTGTTGATGCCACCAACATAGAGAGGAATCTCTACCTCACCACACAGCTTATGGAGCTGGACAAGCCGATGGTCATCGCTCTCAATATGATGGACGAGGTGAGGGAGAACGGCGGCACAATAGACATAAACGCACTTGAAAGCGCGCTCGGTGTTCCCGTCGTCCCTATTTCCGCCAGCAAGGGGGAAGGTATAGATGAGCTTGTCGAGCACATCATGACAGTTGCACTGAACAGTCAGCTGCCGCGCCGTACCGATTTCTGTCTTGCAGACGGCAAAGACGGCGGAGCGGTGCACAGGGCCATCCATGCAATTATCCACCTGATCGAAGATCATGCTGCGGCAAGCGGCTATCCTGTACGTTTCGCAGCCACACAGATATGTCAGGATGATCATCTCGTTATTGAGGAGCTGAATCTCGAAGACAACGAGAAGGACATGATCGGCCATATACTGAAGCAGATGGAGGATGAAGCACATACAGACCGCATGGCGGCCATTGTGGACATGAAATTCACCTTCATCGAGACCCTCACACGCTATTCTGTCGTGAGACCGAAGGAAAGCAGGGAGCAGATCAGGAGCCAGAAGATAGACAGGATCCTTACGGGAAAGTATACGGCAATACCGTTCTTCATCCTTGTCATGGGGCTTTCCTTCTATCTCACATTCGGTCCAGTCGGAGGGTTCCTGTCGGACCTGCTTGCTTCTATCATTGAAAAGCTTGGTGCTATTGTCGGAGCGGCAATGACGGATTTCGGCGTCAATCCCGTCGTGGTCTCCCTTGTCATGGACGGAATATTCTCAGGTGTCGGCACTGTTCTTTCCTTCATGCCGTTCATTGTCGTGCTTTTCTTCTTTCTCTCCATACTGGAAGATTCAGGGTATATGGCACGTGTTGCATTCGTCATGGACAGACTGCTGAGAAAACTCGGTCTGTCGGGCAGAAGCTTCGTTCCCATGCTTGTGGGCTTCGGCTGTTCTGTTCCTGCAATAATGTCGGCACGTACTCTTCCCAGTGAGAGGGACCGCAAGATGACAATACTGCTGGTGCCATTCATGTCATGTTCGGCAAAGGTTCCAATTTATGCCCTGTTCAGTGCATATTTCTTCCCGTCCTGTGCGGCTTTTGTCATGATAGGCCTTTATTTCGGCGGCATAATAGTCGGAATAATTGCGGCTCTCATCCTCAACAGGACATTTTTCAAAGGTGATGCGGTGCCGTTCGTGATGGAACTTCCGACATACAGATTCCCGTCTTTCATCTCCGTTGTGCGTCTGATGTGGGACAAGGCCAAAGACTTCATCACGAGGGCTTTCACAATCATATTCATCGCAACGCTCATTGTCTGGTTCCTTGAGAATTTCGATATCAGGCTGAATGTCGTGACTGACTCAAGCACATCCCTGCTTGCCCTGATCGGCTCTTTTGTCGCACCGGTGTTCACACCGCTTGGACTCAATGACTGGAGGATATCGACAAGCCTGTTCACCGGATTCATCGCAAAGGAGAATGTCGTGAGCTCGCTTACGATACTTCTTGCAGGGGAGAGCCTTTCAGCTCTCTTCAGCAGCCTGAGTGCGATAACCTTCCTCACATTCTGCCTGCTGTATACCCCATGCGTGGCTGCAATAAGTGCAGTTAAGAGGGAGCTTGGCGGCAAGATGGCAGTCATCGTCGTGATCGCCCAGTGTGTCATCGCCTACCTTGCCGCACTGCTCGTGCATACAGTCGGCCTGCTTTTCGTCTAGATCAGGCCGAAGGTGCGGGCAATGTCCTCAACACCGAGGATGGAGAACACCTCTTCCTTCACCATGTAGAAAACTTCATTGAAACGTGTTCTGAGCCTGTCGGCGGTGCTCATTGACTCAAAGTTCTGACTGGGGGTGTAGTCTTCACTTATGCTTGAGGCGCTGAACTGCCTGAATGACCATCTGGATGGATCGACTTCGCTTTCCACGATCTGTTCGACATCATCGGGAAGGGAAGGATAGAAATCGAGCAGTGTAAGCTCTTCAACCTCATCGACTGAGCGGACATATGCAGTGATGTCTTCTTCCGGATCATCATTGGGAAGCACGAATCCGATTGCCTTTATATCGGGATCAGTGTAATCCAGCACAACCTTGTAGTACTGATGTGGCACCGCGACCTCATTTTCTCCTATCGTCTCAAACGGACCGTCCGTAAGCACCGGTCCTGTCACCACATATACCTTTTCGTTGTCGACAGCCATCTGGCGTACGATCGCCTCGAGATCGGCCCAGAGTCCCCTGTTGAGGGCTCCTGTCTGCGGGGACATGTTCGAAAGATAGAAAGTGCCGCTCATTGCTTCCTCGGACCATTTGAAGTCGGCAGCCGGAGCCATGTGTCCCCTGTCGTAGCCGGAACCCCTGTAGTCGGCAAGCGTGGCGGAGCCTGTCCTGACAGCCTTGTCTTCCCTGAAATTGTCCTCTCTCTCGGCGTTGTCGGCAAGGACCTCATCCCTTGTAAGCTCATAGGCAACCCAGCTGGGCTGCTCAGCTTCCTCGTTGTAGCTCAGTGTATAGCCCAGGTGTTCTATTATCTGCTCGCCTTCCACCGGAGCGGGAAGCTCCAGACCTTCTATTTCTCCTCCCGCGGCAGAGAGCTTCATCTCGCTTTCACCCGGAGTGATGAGACACAGTGCGAGGAAGATCAGCACAAGAAGAATGACCAGTATGATCAGCCGTCGTGTGATATGTCTTTTTTTCTTTGTTTTCTTAGCCATTGCAATTTCCTTTCAAGAAGCTAAATGCAGAATACCGGATTTTGTAACACTTAAGATGCCTCTTCTTCAAGCACACTCTTGCTGACGGTGAAATGCACGGAGGCTGTGATGATCAGCATCTCGAGTATCATGAGTGGAATGGGCGGTATTCCGTTTTTCATGAAAAGCGGTGCGCTCTCATAAGCAGAGCCACGGTAATTCACAACGCATGCTATGAACAGGTTGTTCATTATATGGATGCCGAGTGCTTCTTCTCCGCCGCCTGAGTCAAGAGTGATGAAGAGGAATGAGAAACCGGATATGAAATAATACATGAGCAGCATCAGGCTGCTTTCTCCCATACTGAATTCACCAGCTCCCAGATGCAGGAGGGCGAATATGATACCGGAAAATGAACAGACAAGGATCTTCTTCAATAATGAGACATCATAGCTTTCATAACAGAACATCCTTGCAATGAGGGTGCGTGTCAGAAGCTCCTCCGACAGGCACTGCAGCGGTATCAGTATCACTGCTGCCGTGAAGAACCGAATCCTGTGAAGCACTGTGTGTTCTTCATACTGTGCATTCCCTTCAAAAAGGGAGAAGATGATGAGCAGTGCAAGTGTCACCGCCATGCTGAGTGCACACGTTTTCCACCGGAATTTCCCTCTGTCCGTTAAAAGCGATAACCATGATCTTTTCAGAAGAAGAGGGGACAGAATGATGATGGAGACCAGAATGATTATATGAGGTATATTGATGCATATGAACTGTGCATATGGCTGGCTGATCAGGCTGTGCACCAGATTCACTGCCGGCACTGTCAGGAGAATGTAAAAAAACAGAGAAATCAGTATAATCGTACATATGAGCAGTGTATGGACCATACTGACGATTGTAGCTGAATGAGGAAGTGTTTTGAAAGAGAGACTGTTTGAATTACTTGATGATGAGAGAAATGTGCTTGTCGTTCCAACAGAACGGGCGGCACGCCATCTGCTTGTCTCCTATGCTAGAGAGAGAAAGTGTGCCATCGCATCCGACCATGTGCTTTCCTTTGATACCTTCTCATCCCTCTTCCATGAGGATACAGGAAAAAAAACTCCTGCCGGTCAGATAAGCCGCTTCATATTCTCATCTCTTTTCCTGAAGGACAAGGCTGACAGGCTATGCTATCTGTACAATCCTTCCTTCCCATCATCCGGAGAACGCTTTGTCTCATTCCTTTCCTCAATCCTTCCTTCCCTCGGCGGCAGCAGTGTCTTTTTTTCCGATGAGCGGCTTTACAGGGATGTCTTGCTCATAAAGGAAAGCTATGAGAGTTTTATGGAAAGGCATTCACTTTATGAGGACAGCTGGCTTGAAAGGTCCGCTGATCTTTTCCGTGGTGACAGGACAAGGACATACTGTCTTGTGAATCCCGAAGCGGAAGTCAATATGATGAGGCTTCTTGATGCTGTAGGCAGCGCTCCTTTCATAAGGAAGGTCAGTGTAATGGAAGCATCTGTCCATCCCCGTATCAGGCTGTATGAGAGCGAGAAGGCCGAGCTTGCCGCACTCTTTGATGAGCTGGAAAAGCTCAGGGATGAAGGGATTGCAATGGAAGATATAATTCTTTCCTCTCCTGAAGCCGGACGTCTGAGGCCGTATCTTGAGATGGAAGGTGCAAGACGCGGCATACCGCTGAGCTTTGAAAGGGATGAGGACCTTCTGAAGACCAAGGTCGGAAGCTATCTTGAAAGCATAAGGGAAATAATGTCGACGGCGTTTTCCTTTTCATCGCTTGAGAGGCTTTTCATGAACAATTCACTGCCATGGAGAAATGAGATAAAGATTCTCAACCGTGCGCTTCTGAGCACCATGGTGGATCTGTCAATCACGGGAGACAGGGACGGCGGCATGCTTTCCCGGCTTTCCGGATGTGGGAACAGGGAACTGGCCGCCCATTACAGGAGATTCCGCTCGGCAGTGAGGGCTGTCACATCTGCAGGCGACGGTGCCAGACTGGCTTCCTCTCTGCAGGTTATGGCCACATATCTTTTCGGGCCTGACCAGTTCCGCCTTGAAGAAAAGGACAGGGATGTGTATTCATTCATCATGGACAAGCTGGCTGCATTCACATCCCTTGCCGCAGAATGTTCTCTGAAGACGGATGGTCTCTTTTCAATTTTCATGAACTCACTTGCAGGCATGACATATGTAAGCCAGAAAAGGAATGAGGGCATACGGGTGATGGCGTACACCCATGATTACGATATGTATGTCCCATACCGCTTCGTCTTCGCACTGAGCGACGAGAACTGCCGCATACAGAGCACGGATTTTGATTTCCTCGAAGATTACGAAGTAAGCGGCCGGCATGTGTACGATGCGGGCAACGCCCTCCTGAATGCATATGCCGTTTCTGCTGAAAATGTCGTTTTCTCATCAAGCCGTCAGACATACGGCGGCAGAGCGTCAGTCCCGTTCTTCTTTGCACTGCACTCTGCGGTTGATGAGACTGCCTACGATGGGGGGACGGGATTCAGACGTATGGAAATAATGAGCATCGGAAAAGGAAAGAGATTCCTGCCTCTCGGAAGGGAGAAACTATTTTCGGGCACTCTCTGCCATCCTTTGTCTCTTCCGTCAAAAGGTCTCTCATACTCATCCGTAAGCACCTATGCCATATGTCCCTTCCGCAGTGCGATGAGCGTGATCTTCTCTCTTGAAGAGAGGGCTTTCTCTCCATCTGACTTTGATGCGAAAAGGGCAGGCAGTCTTCTGCATGAATGCATCGAGTCCTTTCTGAGAAGACATGAGGGCGAGTATCTTCAGCATGATCTGATTCCATCCTATGAAGATGAGATGGAAAAGCTGTTTGAAAAGCAGCTTGCCGACAGTCCTTTCGATTCATATACCCGCGACTATCTTAAGGCTAATTACCTTGGCGGTCTTGTCGGTTTTCCGTCAAAGCTGATGGAGAAGACAGACGGCTCGCTCAGACCATACAAAGTCGAGGCGGCTGTGCGTACGCGCTCATTGAACGGACGCATCGATGCCATCGTGTACAGCGGTGATGACATGATCCTAATTGACTTCAAGACACGCAGCACCCCGTCCTCAAAACGCTATCAGCTGCTGATGTACCGCATGATGGTGAATGAGATGGAAGGCCATGAGTGTGTCGGTGTCTCAGATCTTTACTATTATAAAATAGCGGACGGGACATTTGAGAATGAGATCAGGACTTCTTCCCGTTCCCGCACTGCCGATGAGGTCATTGCCGAAATGAATGCCGATATAGATGCAGCCGGAAACGGTTACAGGAACGGCAGCTGGCAGTGCACTGAGGACTATGACAACTGTCAGGGCTGTGCATTCCGCTGTGTGTGCAGAAGGAGGTTTGCACTGCAATGACGGAAAGAGAAGAACGTTTTATCGCAGCTGTGAGAAAAGCCGGCGGAAAGAACATAAATGCCGAGCAGAGTGCAGCGATAATGAGTGATGTGAACACAGTCGTATGTGCAGGAGCCGGAAGCGGCAAGACCACCGTGCTGTCGCTGCGTTTCCTGCGCCTGCTTTTCGAGGGAAAGGCCAAAGCCGATGAGATCCTCACTCTCACATTCACCCGCAAGGCGGCCCTTGAGATGAGCGAGAGGATAAAAAGTCTCGTGAACTCCTGTAGCGATATATCACAGGAGAACCGTGAGCTGCTTTCCCTTGCCTCCATTTCCACACTCGACTCGTTCAATTCCTCCATTGTCCGTCTGGATGCGGCGCGCTACGGCCTTGCCCGTGACTTTTCCGTTGAGGACAGCCTTGCCAGGGATGACAAGGTGCGACGTCTTGCGGCCGCTTTCATGGCTGATAGCGCAAACAGGAAGGAATGTCTTGCCCTCTCACGTATCTTCTCTCCCGTCTCTCTGATCTCATCCTTCTTTTCCGTCATTGATGCGAATGTCGTGATGTGCGGTGATTATGATGCTGATGACATAACATCATGGTTGCACTCCGACATCAGGAGAATTTATGACAAGCTCAAGGACCGGGCCCTGTCGCTGCTGTCCTTCATCGAAAGAGAAGGCAAGGAGAAGAACAGAGATGCCGCATCAAAGCTGATTGAATGCGTATCCTGCGACAAAGCGCCTGATGAGAGCGCGAAGTTCAACAAGGCGGGAGAGAAGATGGCGGGAGAGGCGGTGGATGAATGGAGAAATGAGCTGGCAGACCGCTATGAAGGACTGCGCTCATATCTTTTCTCTGACGGGGAGGACGTTCTCCAGAGCGCGCTTTCCAAATTCGCAACCATGCTCATTGAAGAGAAAAGGAGAACATCCTCCCTTTCATTTGACGACATCTCCCATCTCGCCGTTGATATCCTGAAGAATAACGGGAATGTCAGAAATTACTTCAAGAACCGCTACAAGTACATCATGATCGATGAGTTTCAGGACAACAACTCGCTGCAGAGAGATCTGCTTTTCCTCCTTTCAGAGAAGAAGGAGATGTGCACGCTTCACCGCATTCCTTCCGCTGACGAGCTTGAAAGAGAGAAGCTTTTCTTCGTAGGGGATGAGAAACAGAGCATTTACCGCTTCCGCGGGGCGGACGTATCAGTTTTCAGGGCGCTTCAGGATGAGATCACGCTGCACGGAGGAGCAAGCCTGAAGCTTTCGAAGAACTACAGAAGCACGCCTGTTCTGATCAGTCATTTCAACAGCATATTCGAAAAAGTCTTCTCATCATCCGATGAAGATTACAAGGCACGTTTCGAGGAAACTCTGCCCGGCAGGGATATTGACTCTTCTTCATCCGTCGTGCTCCTGACTGCGGACAGAGACAGTCTCGACACCTCAGAGAGAAGTGCGAATGAGACAGAGGCTGAAGCGGTCGCTTCCCTTATATACCGCATGCTCAATACTGATGATTTCCTCATCGACGGACACCGCCCGGGTGAAAGCGATATCGCACTGCTGTTTGCCAAGTCCAGCTATCAGGTGGCATATGAACTTGCCCTCAAGAGGAGGGGAATAAAGTATCAGGTGGGTCTCAGCAAGTCTCTCATGCAGCAGGCTGTCTCTTCAGATTTCTACTCTCTGCTGCAGTATGCGCTTTATGAGGATGACAGGATTGCGCTTGCATCCCTGCTGCGCTCTCCTTTCGCACGTGTCAGCGACAGCGGTGCCGCCATGATACTCTGTGGCAGAAGCGGGGAGCTTGATGATGCTGACAGAGAGAATTATGAGGCGTTTCAGACTTTTATCGGGAATGTGAGGGAACGTCTTTTCACTCTCACCCTGCCTCTGCTTGTTTCCTATGTGTATTACGAAGGCGGTTATTACGCCTATCTTCAGATTGATGATAGCCATAAGAGTTTCGAGGAGCATTATGAGTACCTTGTCTCATATGCCGTGAGCTATGAGAATGCAGGACTGTGTCTTACGGACTACCTTGCCTTTCTCCGTTCAAATCTCGGCAGCCGTGAACGGCTTGATGAGGTAAGCGTGCTGCATGAGAAGAGGGAGGGTGTGCAGATCATGACGGTGCACTCTGCCAAGGGACTTGAGTTTCCGATAGTCATCGCCGCATCCGCCGCGCTGCGTGACAGGCCGGTGGAAGGCAGATGCGTGTTCTCATATAAAGGACGTCTTGTCGCCACACAGAACCGTGAACTTGCAAAAATTCTTGAAGAAGATGCGCACGAGAGAGCGGAAGCGGAAAGCCGCCGTCTGCTGTATGTGGCGCTCACAAGAGCGGAAAGACATCTTGTTGTAAGCGGCACGTACAAGAGGAACAGGGACGGAAGTCTTTCGTCCCTCAACGGTTCATTCTTCAATTCCTATCTCGAGGCTGCGGGGTTTGATGCTGAAAGCGGAAGCTGCTCTCTTGCCGGCGTGTCTGTCCTTGATACTGCAGAACTTGCATCATTACAGTGCAATGGGGTGATGAATGATCATTCTCCTCTTGTCCAGCTTGAAGAAGCATCACTCTCCTATGCTGAGAAAACTTTTGTCTCAAGACCTCTGACCATAAAGCCGAGTGAGAATGCAGATGAGTGTGAGAATGAGGAGAGCGTGATGCTTGAAGCATTTCCTTCCGATTCTCTTTATTCTGATGAGGAGACTTCCGTTTTCGGCACTGCCATTCACAGCTATCTTGAGTACACCCTGAAGGGTATGGATACACAGAGTGTGTTCAATCAGGAATTCTTCTCATCCTCCCGGATCAGGAATGATCTTGTTTCAATGGCTGACAATTTCCTTTCATCTGAGTTCTGCAGGAAGATAATGAAGTATGAGTATGAATGCGAGTACCGTTTCTTCTCATACAGCAGCGATCATGATGCAGTATGGGAAGGTGTGATGGATCTTGTTGTGGATATGGGGGACAAGGTGCTCATTGCCGACTATAAATCCGACCGTTTCAAATCGGAGAACAAGCACAAGGCCCAGATAATGACATACATAGAGTGTGCGGAGAAACTTTTCCATAAACCATGTTACGGAACGCTTTTCTATCTCAGGGAGAAGAGCAATTCAGTCATATGGGACAGAAACGGTAATGCGGTTGAGCTTGGTCTGTAAGGACGGGAAAACGCCGGGGCTCTTCATCTTGAAGTGCAGGGCTTGTCGGAAATGATGGAATCCGGCTTCGTTTTTCCTGCCGGATTCCCTTGTTTCCAATAACCATCACTGCCTTGTGATGTAATCGTATGCTTTTTTTATGCCTTCAAGGCCTTTGTCGAGAAGATCGTCGCCGCAGCCGAAATTGAAACGCACGTATGCCTTATAGTCTTCTCCGCCGAACCATGCTCCGTCATTCATGCAGACACCGCCTCTCTGTCCGAAGAAATGCGACATGAGGTAATAGTCTTCATAAAGCTCAGGATACATGTTCCTGTCTTCAATCACCTTGTCGAGGATTGCCGAACAGTCGATGAATGCGATGAAGGATGCATGCGGGGGGACGAAAGAAAGCAGAGGACAGTTTTCCTTTATGAAGGAAGCGGCTTTTTCCGCCTTGCGGGAAAGGTCTGCACAGAGCGCTCTGTTGTATTCAAGACCGTCCCTGTAAGCTGCCTCGGCCATGACGGAAACACTGTAGCCGGGGCTGGTGAGGTAAAGCCTCTTCTGAAATCGTTCATATACTTCCCTGTCGCTTTTGTGCGAGAAAGATGCGAAGGCGCAGTGTTCGCCTGCGATATTGAAGCTCTTTGATGCGGCAGAGAAGGTTATGCATCTTGCCCCTATGTTCTCATTTGCCTTGATGAGCGGGGTATGGGTGAAAGAGGGATAGGAGAGATCGCTGTGGATCTCGTCGCACAGTACTATCTGGCCTCTTTCCTTCGCTGAAGTCAGCACACATTCAAGTTCGGCTTCAGAGAACACGATGCCTGTCGGGTTGTGCGGAGAGCAGAAAAGCACCGCGCTGCAGTCCCTGCTTTCATCTTTATATCTCTCACAGTCGAACGAAAAACCGTTCCCGCTCCTGTTGAGACGGAAGGGAACGATCACACGGTAGTTGTTCTCTATCATGTCGATGAAAGGATGGTAGCTGGGGTAGACAAGCAGCACCTTGTCGCCTTCATGGGTGAAGAGATTCAGCGCAAGCGCGATTGCATGGAGCATGCCCTGTGCGAATGCAACCTTTTCAGGATCAAGCACTGTGTTGTGCTTTTCCTTCATGAAAGAGATGAAAAGAGGTTTCAGATCCCCGCTTTCCCGGTAGCCGATGACACCTCTTTCAGCTTCCCTTATGAGATCGTTTTTTATTTCATCACTCACCGGAAGATCCATGTCGGCAACCCAGAATGGAAGGGCTTTCCTGTTGCCGCACATATCCTCAATGTTCTTCTCAGACCATTTCTCTGCCTTTGAACCTCTCCTGTTCACTGATTTTGTGAAATCACAGCTCATATCCTGAATTCCTTTATTGCCTTTACGACTTCTTCCGTCTGCTTCCTGTCAACATTGAGGGAAGTGACGATCCTTATGTATCCCGCATCCTCAAGAGCGAGGATGCCTTTTGACCTGAAATAACTGATGATGGAAGCATTGTCCGTTCCATGCACTGAGAAGAAGACCATGTTCGTACCGTAGCGTTCGATCTCCGCCCAGAGTGTCTCTTCAAGCGCCTCTTTGATCATGCGGGCATTCTCATGATCATCCGCAAGTCTCTCCACATTGTTCTCAAGGGCATAGAGTCCGGCTGCCGCCATGAAGCCGATCTGCCTCATGCCGCCGCCAAGCAGCTTTCTTATCCTTCTTGCCTTCTCTATGAAAGCTGCACTGCCGCACAGCAGGCTTCCCATCGGAGCGCCGAGTCCTTTGGAAAGACAGAACGTGATGCTGTCGGTGTACTGTGCCCAAGTTGAAAGCGGAATGCCGGTTTCGACAACCGCATTGAAGATTCTGGCACCGTCCGTGTGGACATTCATGCCGTTCTTCTTTGCAAAGGCGTGAATGCTTTTCACACTCTCAAGCGGGTAGACGATGCCCGAGGTCGTGTTCTCCACTTCAATGAGAGGCCTGTCCGCCATATCGTATGCATAGCCTCTTGTGAAGTTGTCCAGGCCTGATGGGATAATCAGGCCGTCGCCTGTGCTTGGAACGATCATCGGCTGTGTGAGCCCGATTGATGAAAGCGCGCCGATTTCATGACATACGATGTGGCTCTGTGCGGCGCACAGGACCTCCGCACCGCGTCCTGCCTGGATGCTGATGGCAATGAGGTTTCCCATGCAGCCGGATGAAACGAAAAGACAGGCTTCCTTTCCTGACAGTTCGCATCCTTTTTCCTCAAGTTTCCTGACTGTCGGATCTTCACCGTATACATCATCGCCGACTTCGGCATTGTAAATCGCATCTCTCATCGCCTGAGATGGAAGGGTAAACGTATCTGAGCGTAAATCTATCATTTGTCTTTCTCCTTTTTCACACAATCAAGCAGAGTGAAGAAAGTGGGGAATGTCACTTCTGCAGCTTTCTCATCGTCAATCGTGAGTCCTCCCTCAATGATCAGGGAGAGTATTGCCATCGCCATTATTATTCTGTGGTCTTTGTATCCTGAAACGGTGATGCCTCCTTTCAGAGGCCCGGGATGGATGATCATGCCGTCCTCCTCCTCATCGACCTGAAGACCGAGCTGTCTGAGATTTTCACTCATGCATGCGATCCTGTCAGTTTCCTTTATGCGGGCATTCTTCACGTTGGTCAGATGGAGGGGACTGTCAGTGACCGCACCCAGAATTGAGAGGGTGGGAAGGCTGTCCGGCATGGCATTGATGTCGAAGGTCCCTCCCTTGAGCTGTTCCGGACCCGTGACTGTGATTGCATCCTCCCCGTGCGACACCGTGCAGCCCATTGCACTGAGTATGTCGAGCACGCCTTTGTCTCCCTGACTGTCACTCATGTCGAGCCCCCTGAGAGTCAGCGTGCATCCTGTGAGAGCGGCTGCGGTGAAAAAGAACGATGCGGATGAGAAATCGCCGGTTATGGTTTCGTCAAATGCCGTGTAATGCTGTCTTCCTTCAACTTCAAGATGCTGGAGATCACTGCTTATCCTGTACTTTATCTTCTGCCTGTCAAGCCAGGAAAGCGTCATTGAGACGTATGGCTTCTCGTAAAGCAGGGGAACATCGACCACGCTGTCTTCCTCTGCCAGAGGGAGGGAAAGCAGGAGGGATGAAAGATACTGGCTTGTACGGCATTCAATGCTTGTCCTTCCTCCCATCAGATGTCCCGTGATCTGTACCGGAGGCGTTCCTTCAGCAGTGCATGATGCAGTCATCCCGAGATCATTGTAGGCATCGGCAAGAGGTTTCACGGGCCTTCTTCTCAGCTGTTCATCGCCTGTGAGGATGATCCTTTTGAAAGGAAGGGTTCCAAGCAGTCCGTACAGGAGGTACGTTGTCGTGCCGCTGTTGCCGCAGTCAAGATTTATTTCATCATTCTCAGTGAGGGTGATGGAAGAAGAATCGACATGAAGGGAGTTGTCCCTGTATTCAATTGATGCACCGAGTGTTTCAAGAACGCTGATGCAGCTTCGGGTATCCGCACTGATAAGCGGATTGCGGATGACGGATGTTCCGTGAGAGAAAAAGGCAATCAGAAGGGCCCTTATTGTCTGGCTCTTGCTGGAGGGGATCCAGACCTCTCCTCTTATGGATGATGGATGAAGAGTTATCATAAAAAGATAATACCCGCTCTTTGCTGAGTTTTTCCATAGGGTTTCAGGTTAATTTAAGCTTTTCTGCACCTGCTTTTCCCAGTCCCGGATTTATCCTGAGCTGCGAGCCGAAATCCCTTCCGCCGTCCCTCGCGCTCTGGCTATAGCGGTGCGAGGTCTTCCTTTTCACCAGTGTTGTGCTGCCGAACACGAAATCCCGTACGATCCTTTCATTCTCATCCCTTCTGAGGACAAGTGCCTTTTCTGCGCTCTCTTCAGAGCAACTTGAGCTTTCAAAGCGGCTTTTCAGGGCTTCGTACACACCGAGGTAGAAACTGTTGCTGCCGGTCACTCCGTAATAAAGGGAAGGGTTCTCCCTGCGTCTTTTCATAAGCTCCTTTCTCACCGCACATTCCAGCACGTCGGCAAGATACGATGTGACCTCAAGCTCTGCTTTCGACCCGTAGGCCCTGAGCGAGGTTGAGCTGCCGGAGCGGATCTGTACGATGAATGCTCCGGTCTGCATTGCGGCAAGGCGTGCGATGATCTGACAGGAATAGCTCATCCTCGATGCGGATGTGAAGAGGTCGGTGCAGTAAATGCATTCCTCTTCTTTGTCATCTTCGTCTATCGCATAGGATGCCATGAGCTGGCGGACTTTTCTCAGCGCACTCTGGCTTTCAGCTTCGAAGGGTGATGATGAGAGAGCCTTCAGCTTCCTGACTTTCTCAAGCACGTCCCCGCGTGTTCTGAGACTGACATGCGCCCTGCTGTATTCCTCCTGTGCACCAAGAAGCGCACACATTTTCCTGAAATCTTCATCATGGGAAAGGCTCCCGTATCTGGCGAAGGTGAGGAAATGGGCGCATTCATGCAGTGCGATCTGAAGAATTTCGTCATATGAACACAGCAGAAGTTCCTCACTGAGAAAGATGCACATTGACTCAGACGAGAAAAGTCCCAGCTGTTTTTCCTTAAGCGGGGCGAAGAAGAGAGGAGGGCACTTTTCTCTGAACCCTTTCTCCCTGAGGAGTGATGAAATGTCTGCCGCGAGCTTTGATGCGGTGTCATTGGCTTTTCTGCTGTATCTCAGTATGCTTCTGTCCATTGCCCGCCATTCTCTCATTTTCCTTCCTTCATTTCCATACCTTATGCGGGAATGACAGCATCCTATGGCGCTGAAAGCGCAAATCCGCTAATATTCTCATCAGCTATGAAAAAAATATATGTGGAAAGTCTTGGATGTGCCAAGAATCAGGTGGACAGCGAGATACTTCTCTCTCTTGCCCGGAAGAAAGGATATGAGATAACGGACAGCGCACAGGACGCGGATGTCGTTGTGATCAACACATGCGGCTTCATTGAAAGCGCGAAGAAGGAAGCCATAGACACTTTCTTCTCATTCCGCAATGCGTTTCCTGACGCGAAGATCGTGCTTGCAGGCTGTCTGGCCGAGCGCTATTTCGACGAACTTGAGCTTCCAGAGGCTGATGCGCTCTTCGGCAATCATGATCTTTCCTTTTTTCCTGAGCTTCTTGATGAGCTGGAAAATGCCGGATGCGGCACACAGGTGAGGCTGCGTCCTGAAACGGACAGGACGAAGAGTGACTGTGAAAGGACACAGTTCCTTTCACGGAAGGGCTCTGTGTACCTCAAGATAAGCGAAGGGTGCAACCACAGGTGCAATTACTGCGCCATCCCCCTCATAAGGGGACCTCTTGTCTCCCGGAGCAGGGAGGATATAATCAAAGAGGCCCGGGCTTTGATTGAAAAAGGTTATTACGAGATAAATATAGTCGCACAGGATCTGGGAGCATGGGGAAGCGATCTTTACGGAGAGGGCGATCATTTCACATCTCTCATGAAGGATCTTGCTTCGCTTGAGGGCGATTTCGTCCTGCGCATGCTTTACATCCACCCTGACACATTCCCGGTTGATCTCATTCAGGCAGTGAAGGAGAACAGCAGGATACTTCCTTATTTCGACATCCCGTTCCAGCACAGCTGGCCGCGTGTGCTGCGCGGCATGAAAAGGAGCGGGGACAGGGAGACCTATGTCGGTCTTGTCCGGAAGATAAGGGAGGCTCTGCCGGATGCCGTGATCAGGACAACCCTCATGCTCGGTTTCCCCGGTGAGGATGATGAAGCCTTCGAAGATCTTGTGAAATTCGTGAAGGAAGCCGAGTTCGACTGGATGGGCTCTTTCCTTTACTCACGTGAAGAGGATACCCCCGCATATTCAATGCGTGGAGAAAGGGAGCATAAGAAGGCACAGAAGCAGGCTGCAATCTGGCAGAAGGAACTTGAGAATGTCCAGAGTGAGATAACAAGCCGCCGCCTGGAGCGTTTTGTCGGAGGCACATATACCGCCCTTGTCGAGGAATCCATACAGGGGGAGGATCTTGCGATTGCGAGAATATATTCACAGGCTCCTGATGTTGACGGCCTCACCGTGATAATGGGTGAGGGACTGAAGGAGGGAGACGTCGTGCGTGTCGGTATCAGGGCGGTGCGCGGTCTTGATCTGGAGGCTGTGCTGATCAATGAGTGAAGATTACCTTGCCTCTCTCAACGGTCCTCAGAAGGAAGCCGTACTTGACTGTGACCATACGCTTCTCGTCCTTGCCGGAGCGGGAAGCGGAAAGACCCGCGTCATCACGACCAAGATAGTCTATGCGATACAGGCCCTCGGTCTCAGACCCTGGCAGATACTTGCGGTCACGTTTACAAACAAGGCCGCAAATGAGATGAGAAGCCGTGTCGAGTCCATGCTCGGTCCTGAATATGACATCTCATCACTTGAGATCAAGACATTCCATTCCTACGGAGCATCCCTTCTCCATAAATACGGCAGCGCCATAGGGCTTGTGCCGGGTTTCAGTATCTACGATGATGCCGACAGCCAGGCGCTGCTTCAGAATCTGTATCCGGATGAGAACAGGAACACGCTGAAGGAATGTGCGAGGATAATATCGAAGGTGAAGGACAGAGGCTATGGCCCTGACTCAAAGGAAATTTCCTTTTATGAAAATCAGGTGGCGAACTTCCGCATACGCTTCAGGGAGTATGAACACAGCATGAGGGCGAACCAGTGCGTGGACTTTGCGGATCTCATACTCAGGAGCAATGAGCTGCTTGAGGACAATCCTGACATAAGGGAGCATCTGCATAACCGCTACCGTCTTATCCTTGTCGATGAGTATCAGGATTCGAACGGCGGCCAGTTCAGGCTTCTGAGGAATCTTGCGGGAGAGCATACCCAGCTCGTGGTTGTGGGTGATGATGACCAGAGCATCTACCGATTCCGCGGCGCGGAAATCGAGAACATCCTTAACTTCAACAAGATCTATCCCGGCACCCGTGTTATAAAGCTTGAGGAGAATTACCGCTCGACAAAAAGCATAATCCGTCTTGCAGGGGATGTTATCAGACGCAACAAAGGCCGTCACGAGAAGACTCTCTTCACAAACAACGAGGAAGGCTCAAAGCCTGTGGTGCTCACATATCTTGATGCGGCTGGATGTAATAATAAAATTAGATTTGAATTGGGGCTACCATTTAATACTGATGATAGAGGCGATGAGGAGAAAAAAATTGCTGAAATAATAAGTCAGGATCTAGGAAAAATGGATACGGCTATTCTATTCAGAACAAACGCCCAATCTTCAGCATTTGAATTTGCGCTTAGTGATAAAGGTATAAAGTGTCAGGTTGTTGGAACATTGAAATTTTATGAGAGAGAAGAAGTTAAAGACGTGCTTGCCCTGTTCCGCCTTTTCATAAATCCCCGTGATGTCATCTCGTTCTCCCGTGTGATCAACAAACCGGTGAGGGGAATCGGAAAGGCTTCTATACAGAAGATTCTTTCTGTGAGTTCTCATGTAATTGATGCAATGGATGAAATCTTAAAGGGAGATAGCCTATCGTCTAAAGCGAAGAGTGGTGTCATCCAATTTATGAATGCATATAATTATTCGAAAAAACTACTAGAAGAGTGTGGTTCTCTTGCTGAATTTGGAGAGGAAGTTGTTAAAAGTTTCGGTATTTATGATTTGTATAATAGCGAATCTGATATCAATATAAGGGAATCAAAGCTTGGCAATATAGGAATTCTTATTAATGAAATTGGGAAACATGAAGCTTCCTATGCAGGCCTTTCTTCTTTCCTTGATTCCATCACGCTTGACTCATCTTCCCTGCCGGGAGAGGATAACCGCATCTCTTCTGACAAGAATGTGATAAAACTCATCACCATGCACAACACCAAAGGTCTTGAGTTTGACCGCGTCTTCGTCACGGGACTTGAGGATTCCATCATACCGGGAAACCGCAGCGGACAGAGCGACAAGGACATTGAGGAGGAAAGACGTATCTTCTATGTTGCCATCACCCGTGCGAAGAAGGAACTTTATTTAAGCTGGGCAACCCGCAGGATGCTGTGGGGCCGTTATGAGGATCAGGATCCATCCCGTTTTCTCCGGGCTGTGAATGAGGATCTTTATACCGGAACACTTGAAACGCCGAAGATTGTAAGGACGTCCCCCTCAAGTTACGTCAACCGCTACAGCTACACACCGCGCTATTCGAATATGTTCAGGGCGGGGGGCAGTGAGGAAAACTTGTCATCAGTCTTTGCCGAACCAAGGACAAAGCCTGTGGAAAGGGTGAAGAATGACACTGTCTTCTCACTTGACGACAGGGTGCATTCTCCCGATTACGGGGACGGTACTGTTGTCTCCTGCGAGAGAAAGAATGAAAAGACAATAATAAGGGTGTCATACGACAACGGCCGCAAGGCTGTGTACAACACTGCTTTCTGCAATCTGAAAAAGATCTGATGTAAAAGTTAATTTCATTGCAGCAAAGCACTAGACAAGGGGATGGAAAAAAGTCTATTCTCTTAGACGCTGTTCTCTTATGGGAAAAGCATGTCAGCTCTCTTGGATGCGGGACTTGTCCTGCTTCTGCGGAGGATTCCTCCGGGGTCGAAAGAAAGGGCAGATGTGACGGAGAAGCCTTCCCACACTCCGCATGTTTCTCTCTCTTCCCGTGTGGAAAGGTGAGCCTCTTTGCCGGTGGAGAGCTGAAGAAAACTGAAGAATAAGGAAAAATGGTATGAAAACTATTTTTGTAAAGCCGCAGTCAGTTGAGAAGAAATGGTATCTCATTGACGCTGAAGGTAAGAATCTGGGACGCGTTGCAGTTGCAGCAGCCAGAATTCTCAGAGGCAAGAACAAGCCTGAATATGTTCCTCACCAGGACATGGGTGACTACGTGATCATCATCAATGCTGCCAAGGCTACAGTTACCGGCAACAAGGTTGTTGATAAGAAGTACTACCGCCATTCAATGTTCCCGGGCGGACTCACAACGGAAAGCTACGGTGAAGTGATCGAAAGAAAGCCGACATTCCCGATGGAGCACGCTGTAAAGGGCATGCTTCCCCATGGAAAGCTCGGAAGGGCATTATTCACCAATCTCAAGGTCTATGCCGGTGCAGAGCATCCTCATATGGCACAGAAGCCGATCGTTGTTGAACTTTAAGGAGCAGGAAAATGGCTAAGAAAGCAGTAGAAAAGAAAGAAATAGTTAATCTCGGACACGGTGTAGGCCGCCGCAAGACTGCTGTCGCCCGTGTTTACCTCAGAGAAGGCAACGGCAAGATTACTGTAAACGGCAAGAGCCTCGAAGATTACTTCGTGGATGCGATTTCTGTTTTCACAGTTAAGCAGCCGCTCGTCGTCACAGAGACAACAGACAAGTACGATATCCTCATCAACGTATGCGGAGGCGGTATCAAGGGACAGGCAGGTGCCTGCCGTCACGGTATCGCACGCGCACTTTGCGATGAGAACAACGAAGCTTACAGAAAGGCTCTCCATGCAGCCGGCTTCATGACCCGCGACCCGAGAATGGTCGAGAGAAAGAAGTACGGTCGCCGTGGTGCACGCCGCCGCTTCCAGTTCTCAAAGAGATAACTTCTCAATGGAATTATCAACAAACTTGTTCAAGGCCGCCTTTTCCGGGCGGTCTTCGTTTATTCTGCTGATACAGAGGAAAACAATTCTGCATAATCTCTCAAAGTTAGCTGCTGTGGCAATAGCGAAAGGAATGACTGAAAACTTTTGACACTCTTCAGGATGAGACATAGAATTTGACCGATTTCGGGAGGTAACTGTTGTGACTCATAACATCAAGGAAATCAGAGTGAAAGACAATCTGATTGTCGAGGCAGTATTCTTCTGCGGGGTTGTGAAAGATTTTGATGTCTCTCTGTTGTTCGAAAAGTATCCAGAGTACAAGGTCCTGAAAGAGGATAATACCTTGTGGCAAAATGCTGAACTGTTACCTCAGGGAAGCGGTGTCTACATCAATGATGAAATGGATCTCACTGCTGAGGAAATCTGGAAATACGGAAAAACAGTCGGCAAAGTCCCGGTTGAACCCAATACCCCTGCGCAGACTCCATCTTCTGTGATGTGGAGAAAGCAGGTAAATAATGCCTTTTCAGTTGTAAATATCTCTTTTTTGTGCTAGTATTTAGACATGAAGATAATGGTGTCGAGAGAGGTCAGGATTGTGGATGCATTCAAGGTATTTACTGATACCATTGCAATATATCAGAACGCTGTTTCCTTCCTCATCGATGTTGTGAATGAACACTATGTCAATGTCTGTGGTCTTCCCTCCCAGAAGGCCATGACACTTGTGGAAAGACTTGTACATTCCACATCCACAAGAGAAGCAGTTTATCCATCTTTCGACATCCGCTTTCATAAGCTTCCATCCTATCTCAGACGCTCTGCAATCTTCGATGCACTTTCTGCCATTACACTTTACAGGAAGAACCTTGCTGAGTGGGAAGCCTCTGACAAACTTAGGAAGAAGCCTTTCCTTAAGAGGAAGAGAAATGTGATGCCCGCTTTCTACAGGGGCAACATGATCATCCTGAACGATGAGGACGGAGTCTGCAGGGCAAGGCTGAAGCTCTTCACGGATGGAGACTGGAAATGGCATGTGTTCAATCTGTCACAGGCAGATATCAGGAGCATCGAAAAGGAGTTCGACCTGTCAGAGGCAAAATGTCCTGTGCTCAAGAAGCACGGACATCGTTTCACTCTCTCCTTCGCATTTGAGACGGAGGCAGAGCTTCCAAAGAAGGAGAATAAGGAATATTCGATATGTGCTGTGGACATCGGCATCAACAATGCGGCTGTCTGCTCAATTATGAAGGAGGACGGTACTGTCACTGCAAGAAGGTTCATCACCTTCACAGGAGAAGAAGACCGTTTCAACCGGATAATGAATGAGAGAAAGAAGGCACAT
>CASFTW010000023.1 GCA_949297785.1 uncultured Spirochaetales bacterium | reverse complement strand
CTTCGGCATGGAGCAGATTCCATATGGTGCTGAATATGCAAATGCCAAACTTGTGAAGAAGCCGTCAGGAATATATCTCATGCTCACATGCTATGTTCCTGTGAATGAAGGCAGCATGCATTCAGAGAAAAGGCCAGACATCGGCATAGACTTCGGCATAAAGACAACAATAACAACTTCTGAAGGAGAGAAGTATGACATAACAGTCCGAGAACAGGGACGCCTTAAGGGTTTGCAGAAGAAGCTTGCAAGACAGAAGAAGGGTTCCGGGGGCTGGTATGCTACAAGACATCTTATCAGAAGGGAATATGAGAGACTTGCCAATAAGAGAAGAGACAAGGCAAATAAGGTATACCACGACATCACAAAAGGAAGAAGTCTCATTGTAATGCAGGATGAAAACATAAAAGGATGGCACAAAGGCTTGTTTGGGAAACAGGTACAGAACTCCGCACTGGGTACACTGAAAAGCAAGCTCAAAGCCAACCCCAATGTCATCGTCATAGACAGGTTCTTTCCTTCTACAAGGATGTGTCCGAATTGTGGAGCAATTAAAGAAGACATCACGCTCTCTGACAGGACATTCATCTGTGACAGTTGTGGATACACTGAAGATCGTGATGTGAAGTCAGCTAAAACAATGCTACTTGCAGGAAGGCATGAAATGTCCTGCACGCTTGCGGAATACAAGTGTACTCCGGAGGAGCGGATGTCAGACTGGAGGAGCGGATGTCAGACTTCGATAACTCGTATGAGATATGGAAGCATTCTGCGAAACGCCCAGAGATGGGAAAGAGACCGGAAGCTCCATCTTCTAGTGTCAGATAAGATGGAGTCGTTCACATGAATGAAGAAAAAGCATCAGACACATACTGGGAAAATGTTTCAGATATGATTGAAGAAGCTGAAAATGCATACCATAAAACAGGCATTGCGTATGATGCCGGATCCGTGCTGTCAAATCTGAAGGAAAAATACAGTTTTAAGTCTGGAATCTGATACAACAGGAAATTTCAGCATAAAACGGAATGACAGAATATCACAAACAAAATTGTTTGCAACAAATTTGTTTGAAACATTTCTGCATGTAATCTTTCTGAAAAATACAACTCAGCTCAAAGCCCATTGATAAAGCAGGATACCGGCGGCAACCGATACGTTTATCGAACCTTTTGCGCCGAACTGCTCTATTGAGACTCTTGACTGACATAATTCAAGAACTTCCGGGCTTACCCCGTCTTCCTCGCTTCCGAGCACACAGACGGCATCTGGGGGGAAGGAAAAAGATGAAAGCATCTCACCTCCCGTCTCAAGTGCGAAAACAGGCCGTCCTTTCAGCACGTCAATATCATCGACAATTGTATAAGGAACTGTATTCACAGCTCCCCTGCTCGTCCTGATGGCTCTGGGTGATGTCACTTCACCGCAGTTCCTGAGATATACATGATCGACCTGAAAGCTTTCCGCACTTCTGAAAATCGCCCCGATATTGTAAGGAGAGCGGATGCGGTCAAGGAAGAGAGTATGTTTTTTCACAACCCTTTTCGAAGGATCAAGGCTGCCATCATCATCCACGAAATCCCAGTCAGCCATCTCCTCCCCCAGGATGGAAAGGATCTTGTAATATATGTCCTTTGCATACAGGCTGTCCCTTGAGGAAAGATACCGGTCATACAGCATGGACAGTTCAGCCTTGTCCTTCTGCGCTATGATGGGACTTTCATTCACAATAGCCTTCAGCCCATCTATATATTCATCATCAAATGCATGGAAACGTGCCTCCTCATACATGAGGGAGCCGCATTTCCTTATCTGGACACGTTCCTTAAGAGTCCTGATCTTCTTCAGCGTTATCACAGGCACCTCCGGATGGGATGACCACAACGGCAAACTCGCCTTTTATGCTCGGCTTCGAGCTGAGCATCTCAATCGCAGATGATATGTCAGATGAAAAAATCTCCTCAAACTGCTTCGTGAGCTCACGGCCGACTACGACACGGCAGGAAGGATCAGTACTCCTCACATCCTCCAGCGTCTTCAGTATCCTGAAAGGAGACTCATAGATAATGAAACTTTCTCCCCTTGAGACAAGTTCCTCAAGCCGTCTTGTCCTTCTTCCCTTCTTGGGAGAGAGAAAACCTTCGAATGTGAAAGTCTTTCCCACATTGCCGGCAGCTGAAAGCAGAGTGACGAATGCACTCGCCCCGGGAACGGGAACCACGGTATGTCCGCTTTGCCTCACTGCCTCCGCAAGTCTTGCTCCCGGATCCGATATCCCCGGAGTGCCGGCATCGGAGCAGTATGCCACATCCTGCCCGCTGTCCATGAGGGCAATGATGCCTTTCGCGCTTTCACTTTCATTGTGAGCATGGCATGCTATGCATCTTTTCTTAATATTGTAGTGCGCAAGCAGCTGTCCCGTATGGCGTGTATCCTCACAGGCTATTACGGAAACACTCTCAAGTATTTTCAGCGCGCGCAGTGTTATGTCATCAAGATTTCCGATGGGTGTTGCGACCATGTAAAGCGTACTCATGAGCCAATGATAGCAGAAAAACAGGAATTTCAGCCATCACAAATTGGTTAATTTCGCCTCCGGAAGGGAAATTACGCCTGAAACGCACTCAAAACAGCACTTGGCACAGTGGTTGCATTAAAGAAGTTGTAAACAAAAAAGAAACAAGGAGCAATAAAATATGAACGTATTCAAAAGGTTATCGGACATCGTATCATCAAACATCAACAGTGCGCTGGACAAGATGGAAGACCCGAAAAAGATGATTTCCCTCATGATTGACGAGATGGAGGAGACTGCAATCGAAGTAAGAAGCTCCATAGCGGAAAAAACAGCGGCTCAGACCACTCTTGAAAGGGAAATAAAGAGCAAGGAAGAGGCCATAACTCGCTGGGCAGAGCGTGCAAAGATGGCGGTTGACAAGAAAAATGACGATCTTGCGCGCGAGGCCATCGCGGAAAAGAAGGCTCTTGAGAAACAGCTTGTATCACTGAAGTCGAACCTCGAAGTGCTTAAGGGTATCATCGTCTCACTGAGAGAACAGCTTTCCCAGGTTGAGACAAAGCTTGAGGAAATCAAGGGAAAGAGAGACGAGCTGCTTGTAAGGGCAAAGGCCGCAAAGGAAAAGATGAAGACGAATGAAGTGGTGAAAAATGCTGAAAGCAACGAATTTGCCCGTAAATTCGAGGAGCTTCAGGCCCGTATCGAACGCTGGGAAGCTGAAGCAAAGGTGTTTTCCGACTGCAGCTCATCAAAAATAAAGGGCACAAGTGAGACCTTTGAGGAAATGGAGAGGAATAAGGAAATCGAAGATGAGCTTGAGGCCCTGAAAGCGCAGACGAAGAAGGAGAAATAAGGATGTCATATTATCATTCGCCTTACCAGAAAAGGCTTCTGAGAAGTCCGAACGGAATCCTGTTCGGTGTATGTGAAGGTGTGGCAAGAAGGCTTGGCGTCTCAACATTCCTCGTCCGTCTCATCACACTCATAGCCTTCTTTTCCACAGGATTCTTCCCTGTAGGTTTCGCCTACTGTCTCATGGCCCTGCTCATGCCGGTGGGACCAGAGTGGTGAAAAAGCTAATTCCTCCAGACAGTCTGCAGGAGAGTTGCAAATGTGGCTCTCCTGCAAAAAGTTTTATTTGCTGGTCATTTGATGACAGACCGTATAGATGAAGAAAAAACATTGAAATTCAGCCCAAAACGCTTATTTGCTGGACTTCTTCACCTTGCTTTCATTTGCCAGTCATTTGCCAGGCCACACTTAAAAACCAAAATGCATATAGAAATACAGAGGGCTGCGCCCACAGAACAAGGCACAGCCCAGAAGAATAGACACTAAGTCGACATTAACCGAGAATCAGGTCATACAAGGAGAATCCGGTCAAAATCAAGCACACGATATAGCAGATGGTCATGCAGATTCTCAGTGCGGTCGGAGCCTTGAGACCACCTTCGGTATCCTTTCTCCAGAGCATCAGTGTTACGAATGCGCCGGCTACAGGAGTTGCAATTGCTGTCGCATAGTTTGCAATCAGGATAAGCTGTACAGGAGATCCGTTGAAGACGAAGCAGATCACGGTACAGATTGCAAGTACGATGAAACAGCCGTATTTGATGAACGGGTTGGTAAGTTCTGTCGGTTTGTCGAAGCCTGCCCTGAGAAGAACGAGACCGCGCTGTGTGTTTCCCATGAGGGATGAGAAAGCGGCACCGAGAAGAGCAATACCCATGATGATGTAGGCTGCGCGTCCGAATACCGGTTCAAGCAGTCCGGCAAGCTGTGCAGGAGCACTGATTGCCTGTCCCTGCGGATGAAGGACGATGGCGCCGACAAGCATGATTGCAATACTTATAAGTATGACAACTGCAACATGAGCTATCGCATCAGCCTTCATACTGCCGTTGAAAAGATCAGCCTTGGTCCACTTCTTTTCCTTGCCGAGGTAGGTTCCGTAGATACCTGTCGTGATCGCGGCATGTGTCGAAAGGAATCCCAGTGCGGCTACGATACTTCCCTCAGGGAAGTTGCCTATTGTCACAAGCCCCTTTCCGAATTCGCCCCAGTCAGGTCCGCCGACTCCGACAAGAGTGATGTAGAATGCGACAATCATTGCAGCAATACAGATCGTGATACCTTTCTCGATAAGCGAGTACACATTCTTCATGCTGTAGCAGATTGCAAGAATCGCCAGCATTATGATGGACCCGAGTTTCCAGTCGATTCCGAAAATGAGGTTGAGGCCGGTGCCTGAACCAGAAATGTTGCCCATCGTGAAGAACACACAGGTAAGGAACAGGGCGAAACCGGTGAAACCGGCGGCGAACTTGCCGTAATACTTTCTTATCGCATGGAGTGTCGGCATGCCTGTGAGCATTGCCAGACGATATGTGGTGAGAACATACACGCTTCCCATGAAACCTACCAGGAGGTAAATCCACATGAGGCTGTAACCGTATGATGCACCGAGGTTTGCAGCTGTCGTGATGGCACCCGGTCCGATGACGATACCGCTGAGAATGATACCCGGACCTATTTTCTTAAGTATTTCCTTAAAAGAGAGTTTCTCTACTTTTGAAGGATCAAAATTTTCCTCTTTTTTTGTATTACTCATAGCTTTCCGGTTGTAAAACCGTCTCCTTTTTGAAAATACGCCCTGATAGAAGTGAGTAATAGACTATCAGGGCGGATCGAACGAATCAGTTTGGTTTACTTACTGTACTTTGACATATCCACCTTGCCGAGCTGACTCTTCTCAAGTCCGAGTGCAACCCATGCCTTCTCTTCATCATCAAGAGGAAGAACCGGCTTTCTCATGATGGCGTTGGAGAAGACACCTCTCTGGTAGAGAGCTTCCTTAAGGCGTGCATGAGCTTCACCTGAAGGCTGTCCGCCGCCGTAGATTGCCTGGGAGATATAGTAGATTCTGTTGGACCAGTCCTGAGCTTCCTTGAGAGTGTGCTTATCCGGATGGCTGAATACGTCCCATGCCGGGCAGATGAGTTCAGGAACACATCCTGCGAAACCGATGAGAGCACCGTCCATTCCGGGGAACCAGCTCACGCAGAGTGTTTCATCATGACATGTGATGAGAGAAATGTCCGGGCATTCCTGGCGGAGGAGTCTGACATCATGCTCGTAGATTGATGTGACTCTTGTACCCATCTTGATACACTTGACGTGATCGATTTCCTTGCACATCTTGATGAGGGTCTCAACAGGATAGAAAGCCTTGCTTGTAGCAGGATAGAGGTGGATGACGATATCGATGTCGGCACCTTCGGCAACTTCCTTCACGTAGTTGAACGGAGCATCCTTGTGCATGCCGAAGCGCAGCCACATGTGAGGAGGCATGAGAAGGATGGCATCTGCACCGGCAGCCTTTGCTTCAGCAGCCATCTCGATTGACTCGATTGTGTTCTCGCAGTTGATACCGCTGACGATTGTCATTTTGTCACCGACTTCTTCATTGGCAATCTCGATGATTCTCTTTCTCTCAGCTCTTCTGAGGCCGGTGATCTCACCTGTATGTCCGTTGACGACTATACCCTGAATGCCCTGATCATAGAAGCTCTTGATCCAGCGCAGGTATACTCTGAATTCTTCTTCGTTGATTGAATAGTCCTCGTTGAGAGGTACTGATACTGCTGGGAAAATTGTCTTGAAATTCTTAACTTTAGCCATTTGTCATTCTCCTTTTCTTGATTTCGGCCTTTGCACTCCGGATGGACTCCCGGGACCTGTCCGCCTTGTGCAAACGTTTGTATTAACTTTACGATTTTATTTTCATCAGCTTTCAGGCATCCTGTCAAAAGAAAATTGAAATCGCCAAAATATTGCATGGTTTGACGTTTTCTTTAATTGCAAATCTGCAAAACTTTGCATAAAATAAATACAAACGTTTGTAAAAACAAAGGAAAAAGAGCAATGGCAACATTAAAAGATGTGGCAAAACTTGCCAATGTGGACATAAGCACAGTATCAAGGGCACTGAACAACAAAGGCTATGTGCACGAAGAGACAAAGAAGAAGATAATCGAGGCTGTCGAAGAACTGAGCTATCATCCGAACATTCTTGCAAAAGGCCTCAGACAGGGGAAAAAGCACACAATAGCCTTTGTCGTCCCGCGCATAGCCATAACAATATATTCAGATATGATCGCACCTTTCTCGGAAGCGGCAAGAAAAATGAACTACGAGTGCCTCATATGCGTAAGCGATGATGATGTGCAGCAGGAAAAGGAAATCCTCGAGCGCCTGAGAGGCGGCACGGTTGACGGGATTGTCATTTCATCAACAGGAAAGAACAACAAGCTCATAAGGGAAATAAAGAATGAAGGAGTATGCATACTGCAGGCTGTAAGGAAACAGGATGAAAGCCTGAGCAGCATTATCTCCGATTACTATACGACAGGATATGAAGCTGTGAAATTCCTATATTCGAAAGGCTGCAGGAACATCGGCCTGATAATAGGCAATCTCTCCCTTCACCCTTATAAGGAAAGATATGCAGGATACATGAAAGCCGTCCGGGAACTCGGCCTTGAGCCGATAGTAGTGATGGATGAGACGAATCCCAACAAAATGCACTACGGCATGAACTGTGCGGACAAGCTTCTCGACCAGTACCCTGCTCTTGACGGTCTTCTGGCTTCTGTCGACAGCCAGGGCATCGGGGCGATAAGAGAACTGACGCAGAAAGGAAAGAAAATTCCCGAAGACATAAAAGTGATGTCGCTTACAGGAATCAGGCTTGGAGGTTTCCTTGAAACCGCGATGACGGCAATGGAAGTGCCGGCCGGGGAAATCGGAGAGACTGCAGCTGAAATAATAATCAAGGATATAGAATCAAAAGCCGAAAGGAGAACAGTCAAGAACCTTGTATTCAATTCGACTCTTGTTGAAAGGGAAACAACCTGAACTGTAAAGAAAGAAGATTAAATAATAGTAATATAAATATTCATACCTAATACGGTATTTTATATTTGTATTTAAATTCTATTTTCCCAGAACACATAAAAAAACTCCCGGATTTCAAGTCCGGGAGTGTATAAATTCTTTAAACTGTCACATTCTGGAATACAGATCCATATAGATTTTGGATGAGTTATTCCATGACCAGTCTTCATTCATGCCGCGCTCAACCATCTGGTCCCAGTGCTCTCTTTCCATGTTGTACACAAAAAGCGCATGCTGAATCCTTCCAAGCAGCTCGTCAGAACTGTAACCCGCAAACGAGAAACCGGTACCGGTGTTATTCATTGGATTGTACGGTTTGACAGTGTCTTTGAGACCTCCTGTTTCATGAACGATGGGAACCGCACCGTAGCGCAGGCTTATAAGCTGAGTAAGGCCGCACGGTTCGAATGCGGATGGAACAAGGAATGCATCGGCAGATGAATATATCTTATGCGCAAGCGCATCTGAATAGCAGATGTTTGCACTCACCTTTCCAGGATACTTCCATGCATAATAGCGGAACATGTTCTCATAGTTTGAAGCACCTGTACCCAATACCACGAGCTGAACATTGAGTGAACACAGCCTGTCCATTATACCGTCAACAAGATCAAGTCCCTTCTGGTCGGTGAGTCTTGAGACCAGACCGAGCATGAGTGCATTCTCTTCCTGCGGCAGGTTGAGTTCGGCCTGCAGAGCCTTCTTGTTCGCACCCCGCTTTGTCCTGAAATTCTTCACGGAGTAATTCGTGCTGATCTTCTTATCCGTCGCGGGATTCCATTCAACATAATCAATACCGTTGATAATTCCCCACAGCCGCTCATGTCTCCATTTGAGGATATCATCAAGACCGTCGCCGAAGTTCGGAGTCTGTATTTCCCATGAATAGGTATTGCTTACGGTTGTGATGTAGTCTGAATACACAAGACCGCCGCGCAGCATCGAGCAGTTCCACTCACTCTGCGGGATTGATGTATCCTGATAAGGACTTACAAGCTTTCCGGGAGTGAAGCATTCATCCGGCAGACCTGCAACCCACTTTATATGTCCCACATTCCACGTTCCCTGGAATCGGAGGTTATGTATCGTCATTATTGTTCTTATTCCCCTGAAGAACTGATCTCCCTGGAATACGGTATTCAGATATACGGGAACCAAAGATGCCTGCCAGTCATGACAGTGGATTATGTCAGGCCGGAAACCGATCAGGGGAAGAGAGGACAGACACGCTTTTGAAAAGTATGCAAAGCGTTCCAGATCCTGGAACATATCATAATAAGGTACAAGACCGGAGAAATACTGTTCATTGTCTATGAAATAATAAGTTATTCCATCATACTCAAGCTTCTTGACGCCTACATAGATCCTGTTGTCCATCTGGAAATAATAGATGGTTTCCATCTTGTCCCTGTACTCGGGTTTTATCGCATGGTAATTCGGGATCATCACCCTTATATCGTAATCATCCTTGCTGAAAGCCTTGGGCAGAGATCCGACAACATCTGCAAGTCCGCCGGTCTTCACGAACGGCACGCATTCAGATGCCACAAATAATATTTTCTTCATAAAATTACCTTCCTTTGCTGTGCATTACTTTCTCATTATATTGCCTTAAGAGAGAATTAACAAAGAGAAAAGCAATGCCCTTTGTTTAATTTTTCATTCATATTTTCAGAAAAAGAAAAATAAGCATCGCTTACTTTAGTCATGCTGAAAACCGGCATGACAGCAATATGACATATCCTTGCATTCTTACATTGTAAGCATGGCTGACAAAAATATCAGAGGCATACATTTCTGTTTGAGATCAATACATATTTAAAAGCAGCCTGATTTTATCCAGGCTGCGAAATCCATACAAGATATATAAAAGAAGAATAATTAAAGCGCTCTCAGGAAATCATAATCGCGCTTTGCCCAGACAAATGGATCCTCTTCATTTCCATGCGGGCCAAAGTATTCTCGTTCGCTGATATATGCATCACAACCTCCCGGTTGAGCTTCTGCAGCATCCCTGATATCACTCCAGTCACATAACCCCTGACCAAGCGCAACATTCCATTTTCTGCTGTCCTTAAGCAACTTAAATTGCTCATCTGTGAATGTAGGAGCCCCTTTTATAAACTTTGAATCATCTGCTGATGCTGTCTTCGGCGGCATCATTTCCATAACCTTTTTCGGGAAATGTTCCAAATCTTCATAAGTCTTTCCTATTTCATTGCACTCTTTTACATGAAGAACAGGGAATCTGCCTGGATATTTTCTAATAAGATCACCGCAGTTAACACCGGCCCTCATAGCCCAACCTACATCAAGCTCAAATTTTACAACATCAGGATCTGTATATTTTATTAGCAGATCATATGCTGTATTATGATCAGGATCGTCCTCAACTGGCCAGAATTCCGTAGCATGATTATGAACAATCCCGATGAGACCGAATTTTTTAAGATACTCACAGTCTTTTGTAAGCTGTTCCGCACTTCTCTTGCACTGATCAACAGTTATCAAATCGTGAGCAGGACGCACGTCTGTATACTTTGCTCCAAATTCCTGTGCAAACTCCCGGTCATAATCATCCCGGAGACTGTGGAAAGAGATAATTCGGATTCCAAGATCATTTATGAATTTATGAAACTCATCTTTTGAGAGACCTCCTGTATTTGTTCCCATTGCTTCAATTCCGTCCCAGCCTATATCAGCCAGACCTTTGATTGCCTCAAGAACTCCTTCTCTGCTTGTCTTTAGAATGGAATAAACCTGTGAATAAACTTTGTCTTTCATTTTTTATTTCTCCTTTTTTTATCGTATTCAATTAAAAGTCCTTTATATGGCTCTGCAAGTACATTGCGAATCATAACGTGATGTCTACGAACCTGCTCTACAGCATCATAAGCCACATCGGAATCTGGATCTCTCTGAAGATAGGATCCTTCATATTCTGATGAAATATAGCCATTATACCCATGATCACGAAGAACTCGGATAACAGTTTCCGTATCAATATTAGGATCCGTATAACTGCCTTTTCCGTCATCCACCATATCATAAAATTTGCCATGTACATGAACAATAAGGTCAAGGACTTCAATAAGCCACAAAGGATTATCATAGCAAAGACGAGCATTCACAAGTGCAAGCTCCTCTTTACCGCCACCCATTTTAACAACTTTTTCTGCTAGTTCTTTTGATCCTGCAGGTCCATTGTCTAGCATTTCCTCTGCTGTTGCACTGGCAATAATCTCACCTGTTTCTGCCCTCTTTTTTGCATTCTTTTTATACTCTTCAACAATGAAGTTGCAAATTTCTGGATCGGCACCATTCTTGATTGCACGTTTTACATTTAATGTAAGCGGTCTCAAACCAAAAATTCCAAAATCAGGAATAAATCCTCCATTTTTTGCATTTTTCTTATACAAAAGCTCTTGCCAGTTCAATGCCCATTGAGTTTTCATTGACAAAGGAGCATGAATCTCCAGTCCAAGCTTCAGATCAAGATCTTCTGCAATAGGAAGAGCTTTTTCCAGAACAGAAATCGGAGTGTTGCACAGTACTCGTATACTCTTGAACCCGAGACGATTCGCAACTTTAAGGTAATGTACAATATATTCTAGCTGCTCTTTTTCAGAAAGCGTTCTGTTGCGATACAAGTTGAAATCATCAAAAATATCAGCACATGTGGCTTCAAGTGAATACTTTGCAAGCAAATCCTTCCAATATGAAACAAAAGAATCAGAAAGATTCATAAAATTCCCTTTAGGAAGAACTTGTTCCAAAATTGCCTCGTATCCTGTTCCTCCGATTGCAGCAAGAGCTGCCATCGTATCTTCAAGAGACATAAGACCTATTGCAAGTTCATCTTGAAAAGAATAACTTGTCATTCCTAATTTAATCGGCATTCCTCACCTCCATTTCACGTTCTTCGCCTGCAAATATTCCGGGTGGCATATAACTGATTCTGACTTCAACATATGCCCCTACTTTATGTGTACCTTTGCTAAGACCTTTGTTATCAATAACTGTGATTAGTGCTGGTTCCTCATATAACCAATACACACTGCGGACAGTTGAAATCTCACTCCATTTAAATGTCGCACCGTCAGAAGTGATTGATATCATTTCTTCCGGAATCAGATTCCCATCAATAAAAATCCTTATCCCACCGATGAGAGCTAGAGGAAGACCTCTGTACTCAGGGATGCGAAGTTTAAGCGAAAACCCAATCTGTTTTCCATCCTGAATTACATTTTCAAGACTTTCTTCGCAGATGACAAATTTTCTTTTCTCAAAAACATCATCCATTTAATATCCTCCTTTTTTATTCGGAGCCAGAACACACCCATCGAAAATATGCCCGGCAACCGCAATAGCCGCAAACAAAGACGACCATAACAAACATGATTCCGGCAAAGATTCTGATGAATCAGCTAAACAATTGAGTATATATGGGGCAAGAAAACCGCTTATACACCCGACTGCATTGTAAATACCAATTCCAAGAGCGTTGTATTTCGTGTAGAACATACTTGAAATAACAACAGTATTGCCAGGAATCCTGAAACCATTTCCAACACCAACAAAGAACGAACCGATACAAAGAATAACAAGGCTATTACTTACTGCAGTAATCAGTAATCCACCAGCAAGAAAAGCTACAGCCACACTCATAAAATGATTGTGAACCCGGTTGAACAGCCAGCCGCAGAGCAATCCTGCCGGAATTCCAGCGAAAACAGAAAAAGAAACAGCGAGACTGGCTTCGGATGCACCGCCTAAATTTCTTTCTGTCACAAGAGAGGCAACATTCGTGTTGTATGCATTGTAAGCCAACATGAACAAAGCACCCAAAATCACATAAAATATGAAGCGAAATGAAATTGAGAATCTGACATTACTACCAGAATCGTCAGCATGGATTATGACTTTACGTCTGGGCAGGAAAAATGCAGCCAAGGCTATCCATAAAACCGTAACTAAAGACAGTAAATATGCATAATGCCATCCATAATGGTCTGCAACCGTACCGCTTAATAAAGCATAAAACACACCGGAAACACTAAAAGCTGCACCTCCGATTCCGCCCCAGAAAGCTTTATCATGCCCGTCATACTCCTCAGAAATAATGCTGAACAGCATTGTCTGTCCTAAATTTATTCCACCTCCGATCAGCATTGATGAAACATAGAGAACTGATAAATATTGAAATCCCAAGTAACCAGTAATTCCACCAGCAAGAATCATAAAAAGAGCAAAAAGTGCAATTGCCTTCTTATTTATTTTAGTGGCAATAACGCCGCCAAGAAGAATTACAGGGATAGCGCCAAGACTTATTATTGAATATACACCCTGCACTTGACTCGCACTTGCGTCGGAGAAGGCTTGTCCGATACCGCTAAGAATTGTTGAAATAGCACTTGAAAAAGACAAGGCCAGTGCAACAGCCAGAATTCCCGCTATTTTCAGATCTCTATGCATAAGTTTCACCTAGATTACAAACTGCCTCATATAGCGTGCCGCTAAGATGATGGATTTCTCAATACTATCAAGAGAGTCCTCAAAAGCCCTGTCTTCAATTTCAAGACAGATATATCCGTCATAGCCGATATCTTTGAGTGCAGATATATATGCACCCCAGTCAACATCACCAAGACCAGGAAGTTTAGGTGCCATAAAATCAAGCGGATAAGCCATGACTCCTACTCTATGTAGTTTTTCCGGGTACAATTTGATATCCTTTATATGAACATGGAAAATCCGGTCCCTGAATTCATATATCGGTTGAATATAATCAATCATCTGCCAGATAAAATGGGACGGATCATAATTAATCCCAAAATTCGTATTCGGAATTATATCGAACATTTTTTTCCACAAAACTGGTGTAGTGAACAAATTCTGCCCACCAGGCCACTGATCTGGACCAAAAAGCATAGGACAATTCTCAATGGCAATTCTGACACCCTTGTTTTCCGCATAGGAAATTATCGGAGGCCAGATCTGAGAGAATAATTCAAGATTTTCCTCAACCGTTTTCCTCTGGTCCCTACCAATAAAAGTTGTTACAAGATTCACATCCAACATAGCAGAAGCATCAATCACTGCATACAGATGATCAATTGCTGCCTTCCTCTTTTCCAGATTGCTGTCCATCGTATTCGGATAATAGGCAAGAGCAGAAATTTCTACACCCTTATCTCTACACAAGGCTAGGATTCTGTTTGCTTCGGCTTTATCAAGATTCTCAACATCAATGTGCGATGTCCCTGCATATCTTCTTTCAGCTTTTCCATTCGGCCAGCATGCTATTTCTAAACACTCAAGTCCGTTTTTACATGCAAAATTCAGCACTTGTTCCAAATTATACTTTTCAAAAATCGATGTTATCAGTCCCAGTTTCATTTTTCCTCCTATACATCGATCCATGTCTGTTTCTGATTGCTCAGGTACACAGCATCATTCAGTTTCATCTCTCTCAATCCATCTTCAAGAGTCGCATAATCGTATTCCCCTTCAATGTTCAAACTGCTGTAAAACTGTTTGAATCCCTGTTTAAACGCATCGGGGAAACCTTCAATATGCCCGCTTGGATAAGAAACAAGAGAAGATGAATGTCCATGCATCAACGATGCATCTTTTGTCAGAATTCTGTTCGCTTCATCTCTCAAACCAATATAAAGGTTATTAAGATCCTCACTTGTCCATATTGCAGATTCCTTACTACCAGCAACATTCACAACCGTAGTATTCTTTCTTCCGGAAAAAGCCTGAGATACAATGAACGAACCAATAGCACCACCTGCCATCTTAAACATCACCGTTGCGATGTCTTCTGTATCAATAGCGACTTCCGAGAAGTCAGAGCCAGCACCTTTGGTAAAGGTCTGAACATTGTTTGTTGGCTTTTTTCTCTTATTGAACACTGTTCTGAAATTTGCAGAAAGGGAAACAATCCTGTCTCCTGTCACAAACTCAACCAAATCAAACCAATGTGATCCTATATCAGATATGGCTCTGGTTTTTCCGACCTGACTTGAATCAAGCCTCCAAGAATAATCTGTGTCATACAGAAGCCAATCCTGAACATATTCTCCATGCACGGAAAACAATGCTCCAAGTTCATCATTCTTGATCATCTGCCTGATTTCATTAACCATCGGATACATACGATTATGAAAATTGACCATACCTTTCACATGTTTCTCGTTAGCAAGTTGGACGAGTTCTTCTGCCTGTTCAACAGTCATAGTAAAAGGTTTTTCGCATATAAAATTGACACCCTTCAGGATACATGCCTTTGCAATTTCATAATGCGTATTATTAGGAGTGCAGATATGAACGACATCAAGTTCTTCATTTTCAAGCAGCTGCCTGAAATCCGAATATGATTTGGAAATACAACAGTCCGCTGCTTTCTTCTGCGCATCATCTTCATCGCATAAGGCAACAATCTCGACATTCCCCAGACGACGGATTGCCTCAATATGAGCTTTGCCAATGAAACCTGCGCCAACTACAGCCGATCTAAACATTTTACCTCCTTACTTCATTTACCATGGATGAGTTTCTTCAAAGACTTTCTGATAGCTGTCTTCTCTTTCTTCCATTACTTCGATCCAGTTTCCGTCAGGATCCTGAATCCAGCATATCCAGTTCCTATCTGCTGCCCCCGCGGCCCAGTGCACACCTGAAATATCATCAAGAGGTACGATTTCAGGTCTGAAAGGTGCATATACAAGAGGACAACCTGCAGCAGCCCAATCCTTTGCTGCCTTATAAATATCAGGTACAAGGAATGAAAGATGTCCAAAGAAATCATCGCTATCCTGAGTGATCTTTTTTTCTCTCGGTGTCAGAGGATGATCTTCATAAATCTGAAAAAGTTCTAAATACTGATCTTTATTCAGTCTTACATAAGCAAGCCAAGGCCTCCCATCGTCAAGCTTTAACGTAAACATATATTCACATCCGAGCCTTTTATAAAAATCTATTGACTTATCAAGATCTGTAACATGTAATGCCAGATGGAAAAATTTTTTAAATTCTCTCATTTTTCTTCTCCTCTTTATTCCTCAATGGGGTTTTCTCTTTCAAATCTTTCCTGCATAGAATCTCCGCTCTGCTGCATTATCTCGATGAAATGGCCATCGGGGTCTTCGCTCCAAGCAATAAGACAACCGTCCTCGCCCTTATGAAATTCGGTTACAGGTTTCTTTTCGATAGGATTATTGAATAACGGATGCCCTTTTTCCCTGAACCTTTTTGCAGTCCGCTCAATATCATCTGTAAGGAAAGCAATATGATGAAAAGCAGAGGTCTTGCTCTGTGTAACTTTCACTCCTTCCGGAGTAAGATTATTCAGTTCAATATAAGAATCAGGGCTTACTCTGATGTAAGAGATCTTCGGGGTGTTCTCATCTTCTTTCGTATAGGGTTTTCCAAACATTTTGCTCATATCTGCTAGACTGATTACAAATGCCTGATCAAACCCGCATACATTAACATAAAAATCTACCATCTTATCCCAGTTATTAGTCGGGAAATTAACATGAAACAAAGCTTTCACATTTCTCATATCTATAACTCCTTTCTTTAATTTGCTTTTTTATCCTGATTCTTAACTCTGAGCTTGTTGATGATATCAGTACCTTTAACATCAAGAATAATTGCCACAATGATAACGACACCTTTTGCAACTTTATGCCAGTTTGAATTGACATCAAGAAGATTAAGGCCGTTGGAAATAACCTGAATAAGCAGACATCCAATGACTGTACCTGGAACATTTGCAATACCGCCGCTCATTGGAGTTCCTCCAATAACTACAGCAGCAATTGTATCCATTGCGGTATCAGTACCGGCACTCAGCTGGGCAGAAGCCGCTCTACCTGTTGTAACCATTGCAGCGACTGTTGTGCATGCGCCCATGATTGCAGCAATGATATACTTATTCTTGTTAATATTTATTCCACATATTCTTGCAGCTTTCAGGTTTCCACCCATTGCTAAGCTGTGCCGTCCGAACTCAGTTTTCTTGATGAGAAAAGTAAATATAATGGCAATAATGACCATCAAATAAATCTGTAGCGGAATACCCAATACAGTTCCCTGTCCAATGAACTTGAACCAGTCATTGATTCCGGCAGGAGACTGTCCTCCTGAAATAAGCCACATTATGCCAGTAAAAATATAACCAGTAGCAAGAGTCAAGATAAAACCGGGAAGATCAAATGTTTGTACAAGAAATGTATTGAAACACAGACCGCCTATACCAACCAGCAGACCGACACCCACAATGAGAGTCGGATGATAACCGGCTTTATCCATAAGAGCCATTACAACACCGATCATGGCCATAAGATTACCGACTGACAAATCCATGCTTCCAGAAGAAAGTAAAAGCGTAAAGCCGATACCCATTATTGCAAGAACACATGCCTGCCGGACAACATTAATCAAATTAGCACCCGTCAAAAAGAATGGCGATGCAATGGATAGAATAATTGATATAACCAAAAGCAAAATCAAAGCTTTGTTATTAAGTGCAAATGTTGCGATTTTTTCAGTATTAAATTTAATGTTTTTCATTTCTCCTCCACTTAACCTAATGCATAAGATCCCAGAATTTCCTGTGTAGCGTCTTCCCTCGCACACGTATGAACGACCTGTCCATCCCTCATGATGATGATCCTATCAGCCATACCAAGAACTTCTTCCATCTCGGAAGAAATCAGGATTATGCTCATTCCCATTTTCACGAAGTGTCCCATAAGTTTATGAATTTCACTTTTTGACCCGACATCAATACCTCTGGTCGGTTCATCGAGAATCAGAATTCTAGGAGTACTTAATGTCCATCGGCCTATGATAACCTTCTGCTGATTACCTCCTGAAAGAGAATCAATTGTCTGATTGCGATTATTGACCTTTATCTGAAGAGTCTTGATATTCTCATCAACAGCAGAAATTTCCTTTTTTCTGTTAATTATTTTCAATCCTTTGGAACAATACTTCTCCAGCTTTGCCAGGGTCATATTGCAAAGTACAGATAGCTGAGCAATGATCCCGCTCCTCAATCTGTCTTCGGTCACCATTCCAAGACCATGCTGAATAGCATTTGAAGGTGATTTAATCCTTACTGCTTTTCCATCAATCAGAATTTCTCCCTCATCTGCCTTTTCAATACCGAAAATACATTCAGCAACCTCACTGCGTCCTGCTCCCTGAAGACCTGCAAATCCCAGGATCTCACCCTTATGCAACGAGAAAGAAACATCACGGAACTTGCCATATCTGGTAAGGTTTTTTACCTCCAATACAGTTTCCCCAATTTCAGATTGTTCTTTGGGATATAAGTTGTTGAGTTCCCGACCTACAACAAACGAGACAAGCTGATGTCTATTAATATCACCAACATTTGCTGTCGTAATATATTTGCTGTCTCTATAAACAGATACTCTGTCACATATTGTCAGAACTTCATCAAGTTTATGTGATATATATATTACAGCAACTTTTTTTTCAACAAGCTGTCTGATAATTCTGAAAAGTACTGCAACCTCTTTTTCAGACAATGATGAAGTCGGTTCATCCATAATTATAAGTTTTGCATTTCCAGCAACGGCACGTATTACTTCTACCATCTGGCAGGATGCAATAGAACTTTCGCTTATCAGCATATTATACTTGAGTGTATCAAGTTTGAATTCATCAAAAAGTGCCTGAGTAGCTTCATCTCTAGCCCTATTGTTTATGATTCCATTCTTCATGAAGCGTTCTTCCATACCGAGCCAGATATTCTCACTGGCTGTGAATTGCTGGACCAAGCTGCTTTCCTGATGGATCATTGAGATTCCGGCTTTCAGAGCATCCGCAGGACCTTTGAAATTAACTTCCTGTCCATCAAAGAATATTGATCCTGAATCGCGTTTCAACATGCCGAATATCAAATTCATAAGCGTTGACTTGCCTGCGCCATTTTCACCGACAACACCATGAACCTCGCCTTCCATCACTTCAAGGTTCACATTGTCAACAGCTTTTACACCGATAAAGCTTTTAGATACTCCTTTTACAGATAGAAGGACCTTATCTTTCATTTCAGTATCTCCCTAAAGAATGACTTTTCTCTGCCCCTGTTGTGCAGGGGCATTACAAATTATGAACTAAGTATTTTAAGTGAAATCAATTAGATAAATTCTTGATAGTTTGTCTTATCAACTCTTGAATACAGCAGATCAGGATTTCCATAAACTGTTTTATCTTCTCCAATTTCAAGTGTTCCATTAAGACAGTCTATCATTGATTGAGCCATTCCCTCACCAATTGCAGAAACATTGAGCTTAACTGTAAAATCCATTTTACCTTCTTCAACAAGAGTGAGGCCTACATCCATGCCATCTGTACCGAGAACAACGATTTCCCCTGTTCTGCCAACTGCGTCAATTGCATTTGTGACACCAAGAGCCATATCATCATTTGCACAGAAAATCACTTCAATTTCCGGATGAGAAATCATAAGACCTTCCGCCCAAGCCTGAGCAGTTTCTGTAATATAATTGCAGTCCTGAGTAGTTACGATCTCATAATTGGTATAGCCACTGTTTTCCAACCCATGGATCACACCCATATAGCGTCCATAACCACCACTGGTTGAAAGGGTACCATTACAGATGGCAATTTTATACACATGATCTGGATTCTTTGAAAGATAGTTTTCCGTGAACCAATCTGCCTGAATAAGTCCAGTCTCTTCATCTGAAGCATTAAAATACATATAAGTATATGCATCTGTACTTACTTCACCTGAAGACGCTATCATAACACCATTATCTATCGCATATTCAAATGCTGCTGTGATAGCATCCTTATCAAAGCCCTGTGCCCAGATAATTTTACAACCTCTTGTCACAAGATCCTCAATATCAGAAATCTGTTTGTTCATCTGTGAGTCTGCGCTTGTTACATATACTTCATAGCCAGCTGCTTCAAGCTGAGTTCTCATGATTGCAGACAATTCAGTCATGCCAGCATCCATGACAAACATGGAAATACCGACACGAGTCTTGCCGGAATCTTCCTGAGAACCTGAGGCAAAAACGAAGGAACAAGACAACAGGCAAATCAAGATAGCGGCCAAAACTTTTTTCATAGCAGTTTTTCTCCTTTTGTTTTGAAATGTTTCTGAAATAATTTTCTTCTTATTTCATTTTCCTTTTGATTAGACTATAAACCTGTTATTTTCAGCTGTAAAGAAAAATTTATAATAATTTTTTCTGAAATATTTCATGAAATTTCATTTGCATTAAATATATGTTAATGCTATTCTATTTACCAGTAAGAGGGTTTCAAATGAAGCGAAATAAAATTCCTGTTGGATTAATTGCAGAAAAACTGAATATATCGCCAGCAACTGTATCAAGAACAATAAATCATCCCGATCTTGTAAAACCAGAAACTAGAGAGCTCGTTCAAAAAACATTAAATCAAATGGGATATAATTCAGATTTGTGCAGCAAACCTGAAAACAACAAACTTGTAATTGTTGTTGTTCCCTCTATCAATAACCCCTTCTATAACGAAGTCTTAAATGGCATTAAAACTTCTATGAACTCGCATGAATACAATGTCTTGCTTCATATTGGTTCATTGAAAGCCTCTACATATGAATCTTTCTTAAACCTGTGCAAAGAAACAAAAGCAATGGGAGTCATAAACTTAAGTGGACGAATGGAAGCTGGTTTATTGAATTCTCTTGATACAGAAATCCCGGTTGTGCAATGCAGTGAATACAATAAAGACTCTTCTGTTCCGTATACAAGCATAAATGACTTTGCCTCAGCATATAACGCGACAAAACAAATCATTGCCTGCGGCTATGATAAGATAGCAATAGTCAATGGACCCGCAAATTTCAATTATGCACAGGAAAGACTGAAAGGATTCGAAAAGGCCTTACAAGAAGAAAATATTTTCTTACCTTACCACTGGAAAATATTCCTCCCTGATATAGGATACGATATTGCCTACTCTGCTCTCTGTCAGCTTCTTTGTAATTCAGCAAACAGACCCAATGCATTATTCTGTGCCTCTGATGTATTTGCAATATCAGCATTAAAAGCTGCAAGTAGATTTAACATAAAAGTTCCAGATGAATTAGGCATTGTAGGTTTTGATAATATAGATATAACAGGAGTCAGTATTCCTTCCATAACAACAGTAAATCAACCTTGTTTCAAACTTGGATTTACGGCATCTGAAATGCTAATAGAGAGAATGGCGTCACCACATATGGTTCAACAACCTATTTTATTGGAAACAGAACTCATAAACAGAGATTCCCTTACCCAATACAAAAATAATCATTCATATTAAAAACAGAATGTATGGGATAAATTCATAACCCTCCCATACATTTGACTAGAATTACACAATTTTGTACCAAATAAAGCAATTTTATGAACTTTTCTATTGCAACAGAATTGTTTCCCTGTTTTATAATCCCTAATATGAGTGATAAATATCCGCTATCAAGAAAGATGCAGAAGATTATCCAGGTCTCAGGTCTCTTCGTGGAGAGGGATGTGGACAAACTCACGCCGGAAAGAATCGAGGCGATGAACACGAAAAGTGTTCCATCATCGCGTCTGGCAAGAAAACTTCTGAACAAACCTGCAAGAAAAATCTCAAAGACAACATATATAGTTCCTGTAAACGAAGGCGCAGTCACAGCCTATTTCTTCAATTCCCTTGAAGACCTCACACTCACCAGCCTCAAGCCGATGATCATATATTTCCACGGCGGCGGCTGGGTATTCGGCAACATGGACATGTACGGACTCTACTGCAGCCACCTTGCATACATCACAGGAGCATGCGTGCTGCTGGTTGACTACCGTCTTGCGCCTAAATACAAATTCCCGACTGCGGTGGAAGACTGCTATGACACATACCTGTGGGCACTGCAGGGCATAAAATACTGGAAAGTCGATCCGGACAGAGTGTTCCTTGCCGGAGACTCTGCAGGAGGAACGCTGTGTGCAGGAGTCTCGCTGCTTTCCCGTGACAGGAAAGCCACAATGCCGTCAGGACAGATACTTATCTATCCATGTACCGACGGCAGGCTCAGGACTGAATCTTTCAGCCAGTACGCAGACAGCCCGACTCTTTCGGAAAAGCAGATGCAGTTCTACGTCAACAGCTACCAGAGGGAACCGAAAGACATTCTCTCCCCACTGTTCTCGCCTCTGCTTTCGCCCGATCTCTCGCGTCAGCCCGACACGCTGATCATCGGCGCCGAATTCGATCCGCTGAAGGATGACGGACGGTTATATGCAGAAGCTCTCAATGCCGCAGGTTCATGCGCCCACTATGTGGAAATAAAGGATACTGTGCACGGTTTTGCGCTCTATCCCCATGCAAACGGCACGGAAGAAACCGACTGCATGATCCGCCAGTTCACTGCAGGACGCCCCTGTCAGAAAGTCCAGGCACTCACGGAAGCCGAACTGAAGAGAGAGGGAAAACAGAAGATGCAGGCGGCAAGCCAGAAGTTTCACGAAAAAAACGAAGAAGAAAAGGATTAGCTTTTCACACTCTCTCTTCTGTTGTTGTAGAAGAACATGAGCACTGCCATCAGACAAATGATGCAGTATCCTGCAATGCTCCAGATGTCAGGCACCTGAGAGAAAAAGACAAATCCCAGAAGCGCAGAGAATATGATCTGGCTGTAGTCGTAGACTGAAATCTCCCTGCCGGGTGCATAAGTGTATGCTGCCGTAATTGAGAACTGACCTCCTGCTGCAGATAGTCCTGCAGCAAGCAGTATCATTGTCTGGCTGACACTCATGGGATGATAGTCAAAAACAAGGAACGGCAGAGTCACGAGGCAGGAAAATGCAGAGAAAAAGAACACAATCCTGTTTCCGTTTTCACCCTTTGTTCCGAGCTTGCGGACAAACGTATATGCAAGCCCGGCACCGAGTCCTCCGAGAAAACCGAGAGAAGATGCAAGCAGATCCGTATTCGAGAATGTCGGCTTTATGACAAGAAGAGAACCGAGGAAGGCTCCGGCGACACACAGGATCTGGATAACGGTGACTCTCTCCCTGAGAATGAAAATGCTGAAGATGATCACAAAGAAAGGACTCATCTTGTTCAGCATTGATGCATCGGAAAGTACAAGATGATCAACGGCATAGAAGTTGCACAATATTCCCACAGTTCCGGCAATTGCCCGAACAAGAAGATCCGGAAGGTTTCCTTTGTTCCATCTGAATGATGTACCGCTTTTCACAATCATCACAGCTGCGAAAATCGCTGCGATGAAATTTCTGAAAAAACTTTTCTGAATTGAAGGGAGATCGCCTGCAAGACGTACGAATGTATTCATGAGTGCAAAACAGAAAGCCGAGAGTATTATGAGAAAAATTCCTTTGTATTTGTCTTTCATACATTCCTTGCTATCTTTTTTTCATCGTTGCTGTCAAGATGAGAAAAGTCCTGAACCGGCATTGTGAAACCGGCTCAGGAAAAACACAAAACACTATGGATACAAAAATGGCAAATCAGATACTCTCAACTTTCACAAGAGAATAGCCTTCTGTTTCAATTACCTTTTCAAGAAGATCCCGTGAAAGCTCCCTGTTGCATGAGAGAATCACAAGACCTGCATTGCGGCTGATACTGCTTACAGCGGCACCTTCGATGCTGTCCAATGCCTTTCTCACCCTGTCTTCGCAGTGCTGGCAGTGCATGCCGTTGACAGTCAGGCGGAGTGTGGATGTGGCATTGTCCAGTTTTTTCACTGCCACGGATGTGGCAGGAGAAGAGGACTGACAGCAGGAGCCTTCGCCTTTGAAATGCTTTGATGCTCCTCTTGCTGCAAGTATCATCAGCACTGCAACAATCAGAATTATGATGATATCTGTCATTTTCTTCTCCTCTTCTCCCTTATTTTCAGGGCTACCGTATAGATCGCAGCACCGACGACATAGACTGCGATGATTATCAGGAAGAAAATGAACATCGATCCTGTAGAGTCACCCATCACTTTTCTTCCTTCGCCTTTGCGATCAGTGCATCGATATAGGCACTGTCACAGCCATGACAGGATGAGCAGGAACCTCCCATGCATCCTGTACATCTGCCGCTTTTCCTGTCCTTCATCAGTTTTCTTATGACCGCCGCCGCCCAGAGGGCGACGAAGGCCAGTATCAGAATATCAGCCATGACACACCTCAGGCGCTTGCGGCTTCAACGCTTCTCTTGCTGTAGCTTTTCAATTCCCTGTACGGATCTTTCCTGAAAAGCGCATAAAGTATTGCAGCAAGGAAGAGGAAGGCAAGAACAGTTGCGAATGAGAATGTTCCATATACGATCAGCCGTCCGATCTGGAAGACTATCATGGTGGAGACATATGCGAATATGTTCTGGAAGAGGATCGCAAACCAGAACCACTTCCTGCTCTGGAGCTGCTGTGCCATTGTGGCGATAGCGGCAAGGCATGGGGAGTCAAGCAGATTGAACATGAGGAAGCAGAATGCGGCAAGTGCGCTGGAAGCACCGTTCACAGTGAACCACTGTGCAACTGCAGGGGCAACGACTCCGGCATCCTCCACATCGCCTGCCACGCTTGCAAGAACACCCATTGTTGATACAATCGCCTCTTTTGCGGTGAAACCGGAAAGGGAAGCTGCAACAGGCTGCCACTGTCCGAATCCGAGAGGAGCGAAAACAGGGGCAATCACATTTCCGATCACAGCCAGCAGGGAATCATCGGAGTCGACCATGCCGAAACCGTCAGGGCCGAAGCCAAAACCGGAGAGGAACCACATGACGACACATGCGAGGAAAAGAATTGTACCGGCCTTGATGATAAAGCCCTTGAGGCGTTCCCATACATGAAGCAGCACTGTTCTTGCAGATGGAACATGATACGAGGGAAGTTCCATCACGAACGGAGCCGGCTTGCCGGAGAACGGCTTTGTCTTTTTGAGGATAATGGCACTTACAAGGACTGCAGCAATACCGAGGAAGTATGTGAGTGGAGCAACCCATGCAGACTCCTGATAACCCATTACCGCACCGCCCATGACGCCGGCCATGAGAGAGATGACAGGAAGCTTCGCACCGCAGGGGATGAATGTTGCGGTCATGATTGTGAGTCTTCTGTCATTATCCTGTTCAATCGTCCTGCTTGCCATGATGCCGGGAATACCGCAGCCGGATGAGATGAGCAGCGGAATGAAGCTCTTTCCTGAAAGTCCGAAGTGCCGGAATACCCTGTCCATGACGAATGCGATTCTCACCATGTAGCCGCAGTCTTCAAGAATTGAGAGGAAGAGGAAGAGAATTGCCATCTGCGGCACGAAACCGAGTACGGCGACAAGGCCCCCTATGATACCGTCGACAACAAGACTTGTAACGACCTCTCCGGCACCGACGGCTGCAAGCATCGATGAGAAAATATCTCCGACCCAGCCTCCGAATGTATCATTCGTCCAGTCTGTAACCCATGTACCGACTGTCGTGACGGAAATGTAGTAAACAACAAACATGACAGCAATGAAAATGGGAATTCCGAGAATTCTGTTTGTCACGATGCTGTCTATCCTGTCAGAAGCTGAAAGCTTGCTTCCGCTTTTCTTCACTGTTGTGGAAATGAGCTTCTGGATATATTTATAGCGCTCATCGGTTATGACGGATTCGATATCATCATCCTTCTTTTCCTCAATGAGCTTTCTCTCTTCATTCACAGCCGCAATCGCCTGCGGTGAAAGATTCAGGGAAGGAACGGCTTTTGAGTCATTTTCAAGAACCTTGACGGCATACCATCTCTTCTTCTCTGAGGGAACATTCTCAAGCAGCGCTTCAATCTTTGACACGGAAGCCTCTATATCGCCGGAGAAGATATCGCGGGCAAGATCCGCATCCTTTTTATGAGCGGTCTTAACAGCTTCGTCAATGAGTGCCTCAAGACCTGTCTTCTTCAGGGCGGAAGTCTCGATGACAGGACAGTTCAGAAGCATTGAAAGTCTTTTTGTGTCAATCTTGAGACCTCTTTTCTCAACAAGGTCCGACATGTTGAGCGCGATCACTACAGGAATTCCCGTCTCGATCAGCTGGGTTGTCAGATAAAGATTCCTCTCAATGTTGGTGGCATCAACAAGGTCGATGATCACATCTGGGTTTTCATCCAGAAGATAGTTTCTAGAAACCACTTCCTCCAGTGTATACGGACTGAGCGAGTAAATACCGGGAAGATCCGTGATGATAATCTCATCACCTCTTTTCTTATCTCTGAGGCGGCCTTCCTTCTTTTCAACAGTCACACCCGGCCAGTTACCCACATACTGGTTTGCACCGGTGAGAGCGTTGAACATTGTAGTCTTTCCGCAGTTGGGGTTTCCCGCAAGAGCAAACTTCAGTTTCATTTTCTTACCTCCACAACTTCAACACAGGCGGCATCGGCCTTTCTGACAGAAAGTTCATAACCGCGCACGGTGATCTCAACAGGATCCCCGAGCGGAGCGACCTTCCTTATGTAAAGCTCCGTTCCCTTTGTAAGTCCCATGTCCATAATGCGTCTTTTGTAGGCGGCATCCCCGTCAATGAACTGAATGCGCACCGTACTTCCGATCTGAGCATCTCCAAGTTTCATATTTCCATCTCCTAAATATTGACCATGATATGTCTTGCCATGTCAGCATTGAGCGCTATGCGGCTGCCGCAGATGCTGACTATCACATTTTCATTCAGCTTGTTGACGACTTCGAGTGAAGCCTGTGAAACAAAGCCCAGATTGCCAAGATACCTTCTGGTATCCTCCCCTCCGCTTATCTTGTGGATGATTCCTTTTTCTCCAACCTGCATTAATGTCAGCGGCATCATAAAACTCCTTGCAAACAGTTAGATAAAGCTAACTATCTTTTACAGAAGTTAGCATATGCAAACATCGATGCAGTGTCAATATAAATCACAAAATATTTACTGTAGATTGTAATTCTTGATGCAACAAATAAGCGCATGTTGCAATAACCTTTACCGAATTTCATTTGAATCAGCAATGCATGTTAAGCTTAAATACAT
>CASFTW010000022.1 GCA_949297785.1 uncultured Spirochaetales bacterium | reverse complement strand
CGTAGATTGTCGCAGTAAACCCTTAAAATATAGAAAACGGCCCGTTGAAAGGCCGTTCTAAGCGTATTTCCTATAGTCCTATGAATTCAGGTTCTTTTAAAAAACACTGTTCATTTTAACCAGATGCTAGTAGTCGGACGTGTCATTTTTCTTTAACTCATAAAACTCTTTTAAAGTACAGCCATAAGCAAAATCTGAAATGAACTCAAAAAAGCTCTCCATATGATCAAACAATCTATTATTGTCTTCTGTTGTTTTGAAGGTAGGACTCAGCCCCGCAGACAATTCAGAAGAATGAATCATAAATTCAAGATATGAGCAACCTGATTTAATAGAGGCCTTTACAACTTTTTTCATTTTACCAAGATTATTTCGAGAGGGTCTTAACCAATAATTCTTGAAAAAAAGTTGAGAAAAAGCAGACTTTGTGTTTTTACATTTCAAAAAAGAATACGTCAAAAGAATGGCTCTGTTTAAACCGGTCTCTGGCTCAATGTAATCCGGTCTAGTGGCTCTCATACACCGTCGTATTCAGTAAGTTAAATCGTGACAATGGTAAAATCGTTACTGGTACTTCTAGAATACTATCTACATCTTCAGATAAAAAGTATTCATGGTGAGGGTAATTTGAATAATCTGTACCTCCATTACCTTGAGAAAGTCCTTTTGTTTTTGACCAGTTTACTCCTGGCGTAACAGAACAATCTACAAGATATCCATATTTTTTTAATGTAGCAAAATAAATATCATTCATTGCCCATCGGCCAGCTCTATGAGAAACCATTTTTGTTTCAAACTTATGCTCTAGCAGTTCAGTCATATATCTGACTTTTGCATCAATTATATCTGCAGGATATTCACATAAATATGGCTTATCATTAGTTTCTGTTATTTTGTATTCAGGAGGAGAACTCCATGCATGAAGATGCATGCCTATTTCACACTGATTTTTAAGCATGCATGATTTTCCAAATTCAACAAATTCATCATCACATGCCATTTCATAATTTGTAAGATACACAGGCTTATAACCATATCTATTACATAAATCTTGGAACCGAGGCAGGCCTTTAGTATTAGTTGTTAATATCTCTTTAGTATCTGCCCACTGATTATCACCTTCAGTATCTATAGTGATTATAAAAGGAATTTTATCCATCTTACCCCCGCCAATATCAAAATTTAAAACCAGATAGTTGCCTAATCTCTTTTATAGAATTTTATCATATCATGTTCTTGCTAGATTTTCCTCCCCCTTATATTTATACTTATGTCTGGAATGAAATTCATAATGTGTGTACTGAGGGGATGATTTATGAAAAAACTTATACTGACAGCAGTACTGTTCATAATTTCTTTTTCCATGCTGACAGCATCAAACAGACAGACTGTCTATACAACAAGAGATGAAGAATACCTGCGAGTGGAAGAACTTTGCAGAAGAGCCGGTGTCATAGGACCGTCGTCATTTTCCCCGATGCCGGCAAGAGCTCTTCTGATTGCAATGGAAAGAATCGATACCTCTGCCCTCTCAGAAGAAGACAGAAATGAATATGAAGAGCTTTATACCATCCTTACAGATGACAAATACACCTTCAGGGATGATTATTTCGAGGTTGATTTCAAAGCTGCTGCAAACCTCGGAGTAAATCTCGCTCCGTACAATGATTTCCGTTATGACAATTCAGATTCCAGGTTGCCGGATTATGATAAAAGAGAAGACACACTTATCCCCTATCGTTATGAGGATCCGTTATTCGCACTTGGATTTAAAATGGATTTCGGAGAACACATTGCCCTTGAGGCCAGGCTTGATCTCAAGAGCAACCATCTTAGAATGTATGAATCAACACTCGGTGGTGTATTCACTTTTCTGCCTGACACAAAGCAGGGTCTCGCGGCTGAGATACCGTTCAGAGCCGGTGGAAGTTTCGGCAACGATTATTTCAATTTCATCATCGGACGATTCCCTCACAGTGCAGGCAGCGGTGTGACCGGCAATCTGATTATCGGGGACAATTTCAACTACCAGGAAGTCATGCTTGCATCACTGCAGAGCAATCATTTCACATACAATATCTCAATCACACGATTTGACCAGCAGGATATGGCAGGTGTTTATCAATCAAAATTTACCCCTGACAATCCACCAAATCTGACTGATCCGTTTGGCCAGGGTTATTATTACTATACAGACTTCTCTCGTCATGAGTTTGACGGCATGCGGCAGTTCAGGATCAACCACCGATTTGATGTCACACTCTTTGACAAGGTGAGACTTGCACTCAACCTTGCCACTATTTATAACTCGCATTACGGCTTTGATTTCAGATTCTTCTATCCATTCGTCCTTGGACACAACTACTATAATTATGCCAACCAGACTTACCTTGATGAGTATGATGAGGCAAACAACATAATGAGTGTTGAAGTTGAATGGGCTCTGACGGAAGGCCTGACTTTTTCTTCCCAGCTGGCAATGGATCAGCTGCAGACTCCTATTGAAGACTCCACAAGCCTGCCGTCAGCATTCGGTCTGCTTGCAAATCTGAAATATTCGACAAATACAGAAAGCGGAACAGTCACAGGCTGGTTTGAAACAGTATACACAAACCCGTATCTCTATCTGAACGGAAAGTATAAGGATGGAACTATAGCACCACAAAGCTTCAACCTCGACTACATTGTCGGCTACAACATGCAGTATATGGATGATTTCGGCTATTCCGGTTATATCTACGGACCTGATACAATTGTGTTCTCACTTGGCTGCCACTACAAGGACAGAGCAGACAGGTTTGAATTGGGTGGAGACATTCTTTACAGAGTGAAAGGTCTTAAAGGTCTGAAACATAATACATACAGTTCAAACGAAACACATATAGACATGAGCGGTGCTGTAATTGAAAACGACTCAGATATCTTCATGAACAACATATGGGCACCATCAGGCGGATGGAAAAATGCGGAACATATGATCAAGATTGCCTTGAGCGGAAAATACAATTTCGCTCCTCAGCCGTGGGGACAGATCTCACTGTACTCAATGCTCGGAGCTTTCACATACGTCAATTATAATCATGAAGGTGAGAACAGATTTGTGCCCCAGTTCACTTTCGGGGCGAAGTGGGTATTCTGATGGGCAATATGTGGCATGTGAAAAACTGGTTCAGAGTCGGTCATAATATTTCCTGGCCGCTGAACTTTCACACTCTCTTCGGTTTTCTCGGGCTGTCTCTGCCATACAGATTCTTCTTTAAGGAAGCTGAAAGAAAACATGCTTTCATCCTTTCATATCTGAGAAAGGAAATGCCCGATGTGATTGAGAAATACCGACATGTTGAGGAACTACCGGAAAGCACAGAGATTCCAGAAAAAAGATACATCTGGCTCCTCTGGTGGCAGGGAGAAGAGACGGCTCCGCCTATTGTGAAAGCCTGCATCAGCAGCACAAGAGAGAATGCCAACGGTGCTGAAGTTGTTATAATCACAAAGGACAACTGCAGCAGCTACATAGATATCCCGTCTTACATACTTGAGAAGAAGGAAAAAGGATACATCTCCTTTGCCCAGCTGTCAGACATAATAAGATATATGCTTCTTTCCAGATACGGAGGATTATGGCTGGATGCCACTGTATACACAGCATCCCCTGTTCCGCCTGAATATTTTGCCTATAACTTTTTCAGCCAGCATACAAAGCCGGCAAAGCACACCTGCTGGGTACAGAACAACGCATATCACGGCTTCATAGTCGCAAGCCGGAAAGGCGCAAAACTGGCATCATTCATGAATGAGATGTTCCTTGAATACTGGAAGAGGCATGACACTCTTGTTGACTATCTGATGATAGACTACATGATAACGCTTGCAATGCAGGAGTTTTCTGAAATAAAGGAAGAAATAGAAAACCTCCCCTTCTCCAGTGAAAGACTTTATGATCTTGTGCATCTGCTGGACGAGCCGTTTGACGAAAAAGAATTCTGCAGGCTAAAAGAGGAATGCATATTCTCAAAGCTGGACTGGCACAGGAAATACCGCACAGAATCCAGAGGCAGGCCAACATATTTTGCATATATCACCAAGAATATGTGATGAAAATTTGCACTTGCGTGATAAGTGTACTATATTATCATCATGGAAAAAGTTAAGGTACAGTTTGAGAACAAATGCCATGATGTGGACAGGGGAACAAGCGTAAAAGATTTTCTGGCTCTTCCTTCCGCTCCACGCTATGAAGACAATCCTGTGGTAGGTGCATATGTGAACGGAGAGTTCAAAAGCCTTCACTATACGCTCATCTACCGTTTCACGACAGTTGAGCCTATACATCTCTTCTCGCAGCTGGGCAAGCGTATATACCGCCATTCCATCTGTTTCCTGCTGTCCTGTGCCGCCGCAAAGCTCTTTTCTGACAATCATCTTGTGATAGGTCACAGTCTTGGGGACGGTTATTATTTCAGCTTCAGTGATAAAGATGTGACTGATAACGACATAACAGCGCTCACGGGAAAAATGAAATCTCTGGTGAAAGCCGCAATGCCTGTTGAAAGAGAGAAACTTCCGTATGCAGAAGCCATCAGCCTGTTTTCAGGTCATACCTTCAGATATACATCAGAACTGCTTGAGACCCGCAATGAAGGCGACATCACAGCCTATACTCTTGACGGCTATACTGACATCTCATATGAGCCGCTTGTATACAACACATCAATTCTATCCCTGTGGGATCTCAGAAAATATGAAAACGGCATGCTGCTGCGCTATCCGCAGTCCAGAGATTTCCTTAAACTGAAACCTTTCACGGAAAACCCGCTGCTGTTCTCGGTTTTCAGGGAAACGGCGGAAAACGACAGGATCCTGAAAATGGAATCACTGGGCCAGCTGAACAAATGCATACAGAATGGAGAGGAGAAGGAACTCATCCAGCTGTCAGAAGCGATGTTCAACGCAAAAGTAAGAGATGTCGCTTCCGATATACTTTCAAGGAAAAAAATAAAAGCAATATTCATTGCAGGCCCTTCTTCATCCGGCAAGACCACATTCTCCCTCAAGCTCAGCCAGCAGCTCCGGATCTCGGGATATGAACCTGTGAAGATATCACTTGATGATTATTATCTGACACGGGACAAGGTTCCTGTAGACAGTGACGGGAATAAAGACTATGAGGCACTGGAAGCCCTTGATCTTGATTTCTTCCGCGAAAACCTGAATGACCTCATAACAAAAGGACAATGCCGTCTGCCTCATTTCTCATTCAGGGATAATGCAAGAATCATGAATGAACATGAAACTGTCATGAAAGACAATTCCGTTCTGATCATCGAAGGGATTCACGGCCTCAATCCGGCGCTGGCCCCTGATCTGGATAAGGATATATCATACAGGATATACATCTCCGCACTTACCAGCATGATCATAGATGACCATAACAGAATCAGCACAACTGACAACAGAATAATAAGACGCATAGTCAGAGATCACAGGACACGCGGAATAAAAACGGAAGAAACACTTTCAATGTGGCCGTCTGTTGAGCGTGGAGAGAAAAACTACATCTTTCCATATCAGAACAATGCTGATGTGATGATCAACAGCGCAATGCCTTATGAACTGGCAGCTCTCGCCCCGTATGCATTGAACCTTCTGAGATCAGTGAAACCTGATGCCCCTTACGCATATGCAACTGCAAGACGGCTGCTTAAGTTCCTGAGTCTTGTCTATATCATCCCGATTTCACAGATTCCGGAAGATTCAATCACCCGAGAATTCCTTGGAGGATCTGCATTCGGGGCAATCTGAAGCTGAAAATACTTGGAAAAACTTGTAATCCACATATTTAAGCCGGCGGAAGATCAGTCAAACAGATCTTCCAATGTTATCACATTTGTGAAGACCCCGCTGTACTCGTTGTAAGTCAGTCCATATGTAGTGATCAATGTATTGTGAATGACATTCTTTCTTTTCAGATACTTCTCAAGCAAGCCCTGCCTGCGTATCACCGTACGGTAATATGAACTGTCAACAGTGAAATCATCACTGTAGAATTTGATTTCACACATATTCACGACATCATCCCGTCTTTCTATAAGCAAATCGATCTGTGTCCCCTGTTCGTCACCTTCTCTTTTCGACCATGCCGACTGAGTCGTAACCACACCGCTGATACCAAGTGCCTTCTTGATCTGGCTAATATGCAAAAAGCAGACGTTCTCAAAAGAAAGTCCTCTCCATACCACCACCGCCTGAGAGACAAGATTCTGCTGCCAGAAATCTTCATTAAGAGAATCCATGTTTTCTACAAAGCGAAGATAGAAAAGACAGAACGGATCAACAAGCTTGTAGTGGACCTCCCGCTTAGAAAAGCCGAAAGGAACATATTTGATGACAAAGTCACTTGCGACAAGCGAACTCAGAAGTGCAGATAACGCCCCTCCGTTTCCAATCCCTGTCTTCTGTGAAATTTCATTTGCAGTGAAGCCGGAACTGCGTGTGTTAAGCATCCTGACAACAGCTTCTGCTCTCTCAGGGTTATCAAAAATGGAAGAAAAGAGGCGTTTGAACTCATCCCGTAATACTGCAGCATGACTGAACAGCAGAGAATCCACATTTTGTGCCAGGCTCAATCCCTTTCTGAACATTCCAAGATAATACGGAATTCCACCGAAAATCATGTAGCTCTGTGTGATATCATACCGCGAAAGGGAAACCCGTTTCTGCCTGAAGAATTTCTCGCATTCTCCTAGTGTGAACGGAGACAATCTGATCTCATGCGTAAGACGCCCGTATAAGCCGCCATGATTGTTCACCAGTTTATTTAGAATCCAGGAATTTGCACTCCCGCAGACAATGAGCATGAAATTATCACGATGGCAGCCCCAGTTGTTCCAGAAATACTCAAAAGCAGTCATGAATCCAGATTTCGGAGTATCCATCCAGGGAAGTTCATCAAGAAACACAAGCTGTCTTGTTCCATCGTCTTTTTCTTCAAGAAGACCTTCCAGCAGGAAAAATGCATCCATCCAGTTTGAAGGACACTCTGCATTCTTCAGCCCAGATTTCTTCAGTGTCTTATAAAAAGCTGTAAGCTGATTCTTCAAAGGACTTTTAAATTCACCGGAGTCCATCTCCAGGGGAGAAAGACCTGCATGACGGAAAGTGAACTTGTTTTTAAATACATTATCAACAAGGTAAGTCTTGCCAATTCCTATTCTGCCATAAACAGCAATAAACTCAGCCTGTCCGCTATCATAAATCTCGCACAGTTCCTCTATTTCTTTTTTTCGTCCGACCATACATAAATAATAACATTATTAGACTCAGTCTATATACCCATAAGAAATTATTTACAGTAGATATCCAGCACCTTATGTTTTATCACAAACTGTTTTGTGCCTGCACAATCCTGACAGATTTCCACACATGAAACATCATTTTAGGCAATATTTCCCAGTTCCCCTATTTCCCCAATTTTCATATTCATTCTGCCTGTTTTCTGTTTTCATGCAATGCATACCGGAAATCTCATGGAAGATGTGGTGAAATGCAGGACTGCATACAATGCTTACTTTTCAAATTTTTTGAGAATAATCCATTTACCACCGAAATCAGCTCCTTCTCTCATCAGGTAGCCTCTCTCCTTTAACCAATCAAAATCTCTTTCTATTGTCCGTGCTGACACATTGAGAATCAGGCCGATTTCGCTTGCAGAGACAGATGGGTTATTCCGTACCAAAGAAAGAACTTTTTGTCTGCGAATATTCGTTCCATTACTTGTTTTCTCTACAGAGAAACCACTCTCTCCGACACTCTCTCCGACACTCTCTCCGACACTCTCTCCGACACTCTCTCCGACACTCTCTCCGACATTTTCTCCGACAGTATCTGTTGTAAATAAATTTCAATTATATTGGAAAATATCCAACATATTTAAATTTTGTAATAACCTGACAGCTTCACATATATATTTGTATGCTCTGGAATCAACAAATTTCAAATATGAAAATACCTTTGCTTTTGGGATACCAACACTATCCAGATGAAAACCATAATCTTCAATTCTATTGAAATTCTTGTTGCCACAAAGAATAGAAGCGGCAAGATACATAATACGGCATGCATATGCACCGGCAATCTCTCCATTGAATTTTCCACTTATAATATGATTTCGTATCCTGAGTATGCCATCTTTATAATATTCATAATCTTTCTGGTAATACTGCCCCCGACTTGCAATACTCAGACATCCGATGATTGTATCCTTCAATACTTCAACTGGCGTAATATCCAATCCCCTATAAGCAATTTCCGAGTTTACTATCTTATTATAAGAAACACAGACATCATTGAAATTATTCACTGCATCAAAAAGCATACCACAATCAAACAACTGTTTGATTATTTCCAGTTCTTTTGAGACTCCGAAAGGTATCCCAGTTGTGCAAGGTGCAAATGCCGTGAGCTTATCACCTAATATTCCATTGACATCAGGGATCTTCACAGTAAGATCATTACCTTCTGACAAAAGAAGCTCATTACGAATAGGACGTTCAATTACATTGCTGTACTTTATGCTTTCAATCAGCACATCAAGCAATATCGTAATATCATTACCTGTTCTAGGAGAAAAACAAGTGAATCTGAAATGACGTTTCACGATATTATTTTTGCCGGGACGGATGTTTTCTTCCACACTTTTGAAAGGGAATATCTCACCTGCCTTGCGTATAAAGCCATCAATATCAGTTCCGGGTTCAACAACTATGTCAATATCCGTACTGAGACGTCTTGGGTGATCAAGCAAAAGTAAAAGAGCAGTACCACCTTTAAAACAAAAAGGAAGGCCTACACGTGCAATTGCTTCCAGCAAACCAAAAGCCAAAACAACTCTTTCAAGAAGTAATGGATCATTTCCAGTCTTATCATGAAGAACCTGAATATATTTCGCTGTGTACATCTTTTTAGAAAGCATTCAGGCTCCCCCTTCCATATATCCAATTACTTTATCCAGCTTTCCCCTTCTTCCTGCATATCGGACTATCTTGTGTCTGTCAGTCTGATAGCTTTTCAATGCATTTCCAAAAATAAAAGGCAGCTCAGAAGAGCTAAATGAACTGGAGATACTTTTTTCCGCTATTATATCAACCAGCATTTTTTCAATACTTATTTTATGCGGTGAGCTTTTTGATAAAGGAGCCTGTGAAATCAGATCCAGTACGATAAGACAATCTTTCTTCCAATACTTTATAAGCTCATTTTTATCAGGATTCAGCAAAACAGTTCCCGGATAATTTTCCTTTACTTCATCAAAAATATATGAACTTATATTCTTATCCACCTGTAAATATATTGTGTTCTGAGCAATCTGCTGATTCAGGAACTCATTCAGAAGAGTGCTTTCAAAAACAACAAAACAAAGATCTGGATACTTTTTTTCAATATTTCTCATCAATGTATCTGCCTCATTGGAATAAACAGGCAGGTATTCTGGAAGAAATTTTTTTTCAACAGTACCATATGAATCATAGTCTGCCTTGAATAATTTATGCTCCCGAACAAGCCGGTACAGAATCCAGCGGAACGCACTGTCACTGAGATCAGATCTTACAGTCAGGAAAATCTGCTGCAGCTCATTGCGGGAATATAACTCTGAATCGGAAAGTTTTTGCATAGCATGTTCAATCCACATATTTAGAACCTCCTGAAATCTGTACTATAAGAAACATATGATAAAATAAGCGTTTTGTCAATTTTTCCATATATTGACAAAACACTATTGAAGTTTCGGTTCATTTTCTACCGACAATCCTGACTTTATGATAGCCCTATATACAAAAGTCAAAGTAAAAGTTAAAGTAAAAGTAAGAGTAAAATTATAACGTATAGCAGGAGGAAAACTGAAATGCCATTGCCCATAAGCATAAAAGACCTTCTTGAACAGAGGATTGTTGAGAATTCAAGAATAGATTACAAAACAGGATGGAATCCTGAACCGATAATCCACACCATCTGTGCGTTCGCAAATGATATTGACAACACGGGAGGCGGCTATATAGTCATCGGTGTTGAAGAAAATTCCGGCATGCCTGTGCTTCCTGTTAAAGGTCTGGATAAGAATTCAATAGATGACATAAACAAAGATCTGATGCAGAAATGCAATCTTATAGAACCACGTTATCTGCCAGTGGTTTCCCATGAAGTATATGAAGGTAAAGATATTCTTGTATTGTGGGTTCCGGGTGGCGACGGACGACCCTATAAATGCCCGACAGGCATATACAGAAACACAAAAACAGATAAAGCATATTATATCCGCAAGGCGTCCACAACAATCAAAGCCAATGCCGCCGAGGAAAAACAGCTTTTTTCCGTATCGGAAAGTGTTCCATTTGATGACAGGCCCAATATGCATGCTGAAATACAAGATATCGATCCGTATCTTGTTTCCAGTTTTCTTGACAGCGTAGGCAGTTCACTTGCATCTGAACTGAAAAACAACACAAATGAGATATTGCTCCAGATGGGACTCATTTCCGGCCCTCCTGAAATGAGAAAACCAAGAAATGTGGCACTGATGTTCTTCAACAACAGCCCTGAAAAATATTTTCCATATACACAGATCGAATTTGTCGACAAACCTGATCCGGCAGGGGAAAACATGACAGAAACAGTTTTCAAAGGTCCTCTTGACAAGCAGATAATCGCTGCACTTCAGTTCATCCGCGGCTATGTAATAAAAGAAAGAATAAAGAAAATCGACAATGAAGCGGAAGCTGTGCGTTTTTTCAATTTTCCTTATGCGGCGATAGAGGAATCTCTTGTCAATGCTGTCTATCACAGATCGTATGAAATACGTGAACCTGTGACAGTCACTCTTACCAGCGAGGGTCTGGAAATAAAAAGTTTTCCAGGCCCCGAACGTTACATCACTGACGAGGATCTGGCTGACGGACATATCATCGGACAGCGTTACAGGAACAGGAGAATCGGAGACTATCTGAGAGAGCTCAAGCTTGCAGAAGGACGTAATACAGGGATTGCAAAAATAATCGGCTCGATGAACAAGAACGGTTCCCCTGCACCGCTTTTTCTCTCAGATCCCGACCGTTGTCATTTTTCTGTCTTTCTGCCTGTTCATGATGATTTTCTGCCAGAAAAAAACAAAAACGGAAAGAAAGTACCACGTAGATCCGCTGAAGAAATCAGACATGATATCCTTTCATTGCTGGCTGATGAAGGGAAAATGTCTGTTTCACAGCTGGCTGAAAAACTTGGCTACCCAATGGCAACATCTTCACTCCGTTCTGCAGTAAAAACGCTTATAGAAGAAGGCAGGATAGAATACACACAGTCCAGCATGAGAGCCCCAAATCAGAAACTGAGAATCAGGATCGAAAAGTGAATGCAAGGCTCTGTCTTGGAAATCTCAGAACCTCAGTCCTCCTCCGAGGATGAGGCCGTAACGGAATGCGAAGTCAGAGGGAGATGCAAGATCGTAATAAAGATTCGCACCTACCTTGAAGAATGAATTACTGTATTCAAGGTATGCCCCGAGGTTGACATTCACGCCCCAGCTGTCAAAGTGGAAATAGACAGGTGTCGGCTTGCTGTTGGGCACGTTAGTAGTTGCCATGCGGTAGAAAGAATAAACAAGGCTGCAGTCAGTGAACAGTCCCCATGTGGGGCCGAACGCCTGCTGGTAATAAAGTCCTGCGCCGAAATCCTGGCGGAAATCGAACTCACGGCTGAAATATGACATATTCACGCCGCCTGAAGTTATATACCCTATCGTGAGGACGGTTGTTGACGAAAGACCTATACCGAGCGGCAGTTTCTCAAACGGGAAAAGGACAAACTCAACCTTCGGCCCGAGCCCGTGAAGGGCTGAGACTCCTTCCCACTTCCCGTCATTGTGGTACGCGGGGTATTCCCCTGACGCGTCCGCCAGCACCGCCTCAATCTCATTCTGATTCGCTTTGGTCAGTCTGTTGACATCATAAGTGAGATTGAGTCCTATATAAAGCCTCGGCGCAGCAGCAAGCGAAGAAGCAATGACAGCGATAAACAGTAATGTCAGCAGTATTCTTCTTATCCCCTTCATATCATATACTCCACTTATAGCTGAACCCCACATAGGCTCCGGCACTCAGCATGAAAAAATCTTTGGAATAGAAGTTTTTTTCATCTTCCAGGAGGAAATCATAAAAATGTGCGGTATAAAGCATACCTGCATTTATGAAGAACGAATCTCCGGCAAGAGGATACATCACGTAAGGCTCTATCTGTAGCGACAGATTGAAACTTGAACTGAAATGTGAATAGCTGCCGATTGAAAGACGGATGGCGGCGCCGAAATCGGCCTTGCCTATCTGTGCGCGGAAAATCGGGCCGATTGAAAGGAAGAGAGCACTCTCCTGCTCATCTGTGTAATCATAAGACTGAAAAGTGCTTTTGTTTACCGATTCCGCCTTGAAGGGAGATGAATAGAGAAAAGAGAGAGAAAGTCCTGTCCTTCCCTCATCTGCAAAGAAAAGGTCAGCATCTGCATAAGCTCCCGCATCAAAGCGCTTCAGGAGATCAGAGGAAGGCGAATGAGGCAGAGGGGACGAGAATACATTTGTCGTATACGTTGCAAGCGCACCCGCCCTGAGATAAACATTATATCCCGCATAAAGCGGTGCAATACCTGCAAGCAGCATTACTAGTAAGGCAATTCTCCTGATACTTCTCATACATCACACTCCGAAAGTGAATCCTATTGCAACCTGCGGCCCTTCCACCTGATTGAGGGAAGGGAATTTCACATAGCCGCACTGTACATAGAATTTTGCGATATCAAGGATGAGGAACTCAGCCTTGAAACCGAATATCGCACTGAAATCCCTGTAAACCTTATCACTGCTGCTGTTCAGCGCTTTTCCGTATGAAAGGCCGAAATCCATGAAAACGGAAAGCGAGGGATAAGTATCCGCGCTCAGCTGGGGGCCGTAGAAGGTAAGGGAGAAAAGACTTGTGAGAACATGCTGCGTATTCGGCATGTAATTGCCGTTCCACATTTCCCCTCCCTGAATGTAATAAGGTACTTTCTCACCCATTATGAAGCGGTATGTAGTACTGTTGTCCAGAACGACCGAGAACCAGCTGCGCCCGTCTTTCCATGGCTCATCAATGAAAGTGAATGCAAGGTCCAGCGTATTGCGGCTGAGGATATAGTCCGAAGTTCCGTCATTGAGCGGAATCCACACAGGACCTGAAATCCTGAAATAGGAATCGAATTTCATTCCGTTCCTTCTTGTGATCTCATCATCAAGGAAATCAAGCGTGAATGATGCTGAAAGGGATGTATTGAAAATCGATCTGCCGCCTCTGAGCTCGGGAGCACCTGTAAAAGAAGAACCGCTGAAACGTTCTTCATCTCCGTCCCAGAAAAGTCCCTCATCATGTTCATCATCATATTTGTAGTCGAATGTCTCATAGGCATTCTCAAAACGGCCGTCTATATATAATCCCAGCGATATATGGTCATTCCAGAAGCCCTGCCTGTAAAACAGGTTGAACTCATCATACAGCACCATATATTCAAGCGGGAAACCGGCATTGTCCTCATTGAGGAACCTGCCGTCATCAGGATGCTGCCTCAGCTTTCTTATATCAAGACCGTTGTCCAGCCGGAATGCAAGTTCGGTGGAAGAACCGTCAATAACATCGGGAACAGGAAAATTGAACTGGTAATTAAGCGCAATCGGGAAAATGCCCGATGAGAAATCAGCTTCAGCCTTCGCCTCTATTATATGATAGCCGAAACCTATTGCAGAAGCTGAGCAAAGCACCGCTACAAAAAGAATGAGAACAAGAAAAAGTCTTTTCTTCATATATTCAATTCCTCTCTACAGCGAAACATAGAAGCCGAGCTGTGCACTCTGCCACCAGTTCGGAGATGCGGATTCAAATCCTTTTATGAAATTATAGCCGAACGTATAATTGACGTGAATGAAGCCGAACAGGCGCAGATGAAATTCCCCGCTCACGCTGCTCTTGAATTCCCATCCCCTTATGCTCTTCGTAATATCATTCTGGACTCCGCCGAAATAGAAATTGTTGTTGAGTTTCACTTCAAAATAAGGATAGCAGTCTCCTGCGAGGAATTGCGGTCCGGTGAGACGCAATGCGATCGTATCGGTAAGATATCCCCTCAGCCTGTCAGTCTGTATCTTATGCTCAGGTATGACATCCCCCCATGTATAGCCGGCTGAATTGGAATGCGATAGCATCAGCGTCAGCCAGTTCCAGCCGTTATCCTGGGTGACTGTGAATATCGTAAGGTATTCAGTGGCACTTGCGGATGCCTTGAAATAATCGCTGGTGACAGTATCGGGGAAGACTGAATTGCCAAGCCAGGAAGGCCCCCACTCCAAGGATAAAGAGAATGTGAGTCCGTCGTAATTGTCCGCAGGCGCTGTCCTTTTCCTGAAATACCATGAGGATGAAAGAACCATGTGGTTATTCCACAGATTCCTGCTGCCGTACAGCCACGGGTATGCGGGAATGTCATCTCCGCTTGTAAAGACAGGAGAGGAAAAGAAAGGAGTTCCATTGCCAAGATCCAGTCTTTCCCTTGCAATGGCGTAGCGGGTATAGAGGCCGAGAGCGACATTGAACATCGCTCCTGATCCCTGCACGGGATTTACCCCGAAACCCTGTGTAAGCTCAAAATACATTGTCGCGGCAGGACGGAAATATTCACCGGTTATCTTGTTTTCAAGATTCTCGTTGTGCCACCACGGCTCACCGGTTTTCCAGTCATAGTTCACCGTGTCGCCAAGTGTCACTTCTGAAATGGAAAAAGAAGACTCTATTTCAAAGCTTGCCTCATACGGCAGGGATTCTGAAAGAGGAAATGATGTATTGTATTCAAAGCTTGTTCCAAGCGGGAAAAGTCCCCAGCCGAAACCGTCAGGACCGCCGGAAACCCCGTTTATCGCAGTGGAAAGAGTGAATGAGTCCGCAAAGACAGAACCAAGGACCGTCAGAACCAGCACAATAACAAGAACAAAGAATCTTTCCCCTTTTGTTTTCATAACAATTTGTATGATATATTCAAATCTATATACTTTCAATATCGATTTTCACTGCCGGTGGAAATGCCGGATGTGAACCGGATATGCAGAAAGAATCAGGAAAGTGTTATTCATGCAGTCATTTTGAAACAGACTGACACGGATACATTTAGTTCCATGTCAAGCATGGATTATGCCGCAAGTATTGAAAGAAAAGGAAATACATACAAAAAGCCTTCTACAAGACCATGTTGACAAGGAACGCATGGCACCGGGCCCACTTTCGTCTTGCGAAGACTCCTGAACCCCTATCTTACTATCATTTGCCTCAGATGTCAGCCTATTGAGTCTGTCCGCTGAATATTCATCAGCCACTGTATAAAGTTTTCTCACAAAGATAAGTTGTTGCAGGTATGATTCCAGAGAAGAATTACTGTGGAGAAAATTGAGCATTTCTAATGTTGTACAGATTTACACAGGAGATACCGACAATGAGTCTGCCGATAATATCATCAGCTGACATTTCAAGAGAGAAAAACAGAATCCTTTTGTTTCTTTCGATCATATTGCGAGCCAATGACACTGCAAACGAAGTCTTGCCAACAGAATGTCTTGCACCAATTGCAATCAACTGGCCGGAGTATAATCCTCCATTAAGATTCATCAAATCCTGTTAGAAGCGGAAACGAATCCCCATGATACAAAGCACTCAGATAACTAAGATATTTGCAAGTTTCATTTTCTAGTGAACTTATTCAACAGTCCATGTATTTCATTCTTGTTCATTTTCCATCCTCTCGTCTCTGGTTCAGCTGATGCACGAAAAATATCATGGAAATGTGACAGAAACTGACATATAATGCAGATATAAAAAAGAAAGACCATACGACAGCGACATCAATCAGTTTAATTATTTCCATGTCCTACTTGACGGATGCACACCACAATGAGGAGGTTTCACATGAGCAGAATACGAGCTTATAAAATGACGCATGCAACAGGATTTGCTCCTAATCCGTTTGATAAATGCATGACTCTTGCTTGTTGCAAGCCACTGCTGAGAAATGGCAAGACTGTCAAAAAAGGAGATTGGATTATCGGAGTTGGAACAAAAACTCTCGGATCAGGAGATATCAATAATCCTGATGAAGCAAAGTACGAAAACAGAATTATATATGTCATGCAAGTTCACAAGTTAGTTCCCTGGACTGAATATTACAGCATATGCATAGAAAATGGTCTAAATTCAAAACTGTCCCAATCAGGAGACATAGATCGAGACATTTGCGGGGACTGTATCTACCGATGGAACGGTGAAAGAAAACCTGAAGAAATAACAAGATCCATGCAGGAAGAATTTGCAGATTACGTTTCACAATTCAAATTCAAGCCTAATATCTACCATACAGATACCAGCTCGCCTGTCCATGATCTTAGCGGGAAATACGTAGTCTTTGGTGATCCCACAAACAGTTATTACCTGGGAAGCGATACTGTTAAAATCGAGTGGAGCACCAAGCCTTTTGAGAAAATCAACAGGGCTCCTTACGGAATCGAATTAGGATCGAAGGATTTAAATATTAACAAACTTATTGAAGAGCTTAATAAAAAGGGAATAAAACCGGTTATAAATGAAACACCCGAAACCCTGAAAAAGAGGATTATCAAACCTAAAGAGTCTTTCTATATCAATGGAAGCGCAAAACCTGTCATGGACAAAAAGACCAATCAGGAGTTGAAGCCAGAAGAGATAATCAAAGCTATGCCTGAATGCATATCAAAGGATGAGGTTATGAAAGAACTGAATAAGAACAAGATCAAGCGCGATTCGAACAAACCAGTGATAATACTCAGCAGAAAAGGATTCGACACTGCTTGTGGAAGATGTCCAAGCCTGATAATCAATGGCAAGCAGATGATTTCCTTCCCTATCCCAGAGGATTCAAAGCAAAACGATTGCAAAGCCTTTCCAACATATTCCAACCTGAAGATTGTCATTGATAATGTCGGGGAAAAGTCTCTGAAGAATCTGATACTTGGCTCCACAGGAAGAGCTAAGAAAACCATATTCAAAGATATGGAATTGGATAAAGAAGATAACGGTGATAATGAACCAAGGTGTCATTTCGATCCTCAGCTTTTCAATTATCATAATGTCCCGGATTTTATTGCCTCTCTTGGTCAGATGGATATCGCAGCAAGGCTTCTCAAAAAATATGATGTGAAGAAAGGTGATTTCTTCCTCTTCTTCGGGAATTTCAAATTTGTCAATGATAAACTTGAGTCTGTGTCTTATGAGGTGGAAGGAAAATATGGAAAATATGAAGTACCGAAAAATGCATTCATCCACTGCATCTGGGGATACATGGAAATAGGCGAGGTCATAGCCAAGCCTCAGGACAAGAAAGTTCCTCCTTATATCGAAAAACATCATCCTCATATGAAATATGAATCTCCTGAAAACTTCCTGTATATCGCCACAGATACGCTATCAGATAAATGGTGTCCCAAAGGATATGAAGGGAAATTAAAAGGATATGGTGTATTCGACTTTAATAACAGCCTTGTTCTCAGTCCTGTAAATGACGATGAATTTAAAAAGCAAAAAGAATATTTGAAAGGATTGAAAGAGGAAATCAATGATAAAAACTTCAAGAGGAATACATGGACTATCCTTCCTCTATATGTGAACAATGACCTTAAAACGCAGATTCCAGTACGGGGCCAGGAGTTTATACTGTTTCCCAACTCTCTGCCTGAAAAAGAAAGCAATATCAACTCTGAGTGCATTGAGAACTACAATAAATTCATAGAGAAAATCAAGGAGGTAATCAAAAAACAGGCAGCTAAGTTCCTGATATCCTGAAAGCGAACATAACTCTGCCAGCTTCTGTCGTAGTTGGAAAATACGATATGAATGTTGGAGGCAAAAATGAGCTTTGTTCATCTGCATTGTCACTCTGATTATTCACTTGGAGATTCTACTGCTCGACTAGAGGACTACATAGAAGCAGCACAGGAAGCCGGCATGAAAGCTCTTGCAATTTCCGATACTAACAGTATCGCTGGAGCAATCAAGTTTTCTGAATTGTGTAAAAATGCAGGTATCAAGCCGATAATGGCTTCTGAACTTACCTTTGATGTCGGAAGTATTGTGTGTATCGCAATGGATGAAGAAGGGATGAATAATCTGGCACAGCTTGTCAGCTTGTCACACGATAATCTTTCAGTTGAGGATATAGAACGACATGAAGGAGGATTGATTTGTCTTTGTGGAAGTGAACTGACAAAAAACCTCATTTCAGGCAAGAGAGAAGAAGCGGAATCCCTGATGCTCTGGCTCAAAAGCATATTGGGAGACAGGTTTTATATTGAGCTTCAAGACCATGGAGAACCGCAAGAAAAGGCAACTCTGCAGCTGTTGGAATATCTTGCATGTGATTTCGAAATTGAGTGTGTGTGCACCAATGATGTCCACTACATCAAGAAAGAGGATGCTGATGTTTATGACACTCTTTGCTGCATCAGAGAAGGAAGGACAAAGGGCATGCCAAAGCCGGGAGGAGAGTATTATTTCAAAACTGAAGCCGAAATGAGAGCTCTTTTTGCATGGTGTCCCGAAGCATTGGAAAACACTTCAAAAATTGCTGAGCGGTGCAACTTGGATTTCATTGAATACGTACATAACAGGCTGGATGCTCCATGTCCTGAAGTTTGTCAGAACCCTGATGAACACCTTGCCGCTCTTACTGAAAAAGGTCTGAAGAAAAGATTTGCAATTGCAGATGGAAAAACACAAACCCGTTTGAGAGATGAGCTTAGTGCTATTAGAGAGGCAGGCTGTGCCGGATTATTCCTTGTTGTTCACGACATGATTTCCTGGGCAAGACAGGAAGGAATAGCGATATCTGCAGGCAGATATCCATACGTCTGTTCTCTGGTGTGTTACCTGCTTGAAATCACTGATATCGATCCTATTGAGTATGACCTTGTATTTGAGAGATTTATAAACTGGGAATATCCGCAAGGATGCATATACATACCATTGATGATTGCAACGGAGGGAAGAACCAGGATTCTTGATTATATAAGGTCAAGATATAGATCGTATGAGCTTGCTTATGCTGGATGCGTATATACGGAACATGATATTCACTCCGCAGTATCGGCAATTGCTTCTATATACGGATGTTCTGAATTTCCATCTCATGTATGGAAATTATCAATAAAGGAAATTGAGATAGTCTTAAAGGTATGGAATGCTTTTTCAGACAAAAAAGTCAGATACGCAGATTCCTTTATTGAAAGTGTCAGAAAAATATCAAAACTTAAGAACGGATATTCAGTGCAGGATGAAAGACGTTATGCCTATGTGCCTGATAACACGAAAACTATCATATGGCCTTCTCAGAAGAATAGCCTGCCTCTAATCTGCGATCCGTATTATGATTTGCCAATCGTAGATTATGACGGCTATTCTCCTGTACTGTGCTTTCAGATAACCACATCAGATTATCTTCAACATATCGATGATGCAGAGAAGATAATCAGAAAGAAATATGCTCCCGATTTCGATATCAGGAAAATCAATATGGCCGATGGGAAAGTATTTGAATCACTCATACCACGAGAACCATATGAGGAATCCTATCATTTTCTTTCCCCTGTTGAGGAAATGGCAAATGATTTCGTTACGTTCAAAGAGCCATGGCATGAGTCGCTACCATACTTCTGGGAAATTCTCAAGAAACTAAGGCCTCAAAGCATATCCAACCTAGCTGTATCAATTGCGCTCACTTATCCTCATGCAAATGTAGATATCGATGAGTACATCATTAAGGAGAATGTGTCTACTTCTGCCATTTCACACATATTGAGCGAGACAAACGGATATGTAATTTATGATGAGTATTATATTGCAGAACTTTTCACATCCAAAATCTGTACGGTAGCCCAGGCAGAATATGCCCTGAGAATATTCAGAGAAAACGACATTATCAGAATCAATGAATTTAGAGAGAGATACGTAAAAAATGAGATGGCAAAAGGAAGAAAAGTAGAGGATGCAATAAAAAGTTTTTACCTTTTACTGTACACGTTGAAAGATGAAGTTCTACCGTCTAAAGCTCAATGTGTGTCATGCGCAGTTGACACTTATCGTCTGGCATATATTGCAACAAATTATCCGGAGGTGGCAAAGAAAGTTTTCCCTGATGTCTCTTTTTTTGAGTAACATGATTCGAGCTGATTGAAATCGAAACCCTTTACAAGCGAAAGCCTGGCCACAGTTATTCAGGCTGAATCAAATCAGAAAAAACTTTTTTCGTCTGTCAGAAGATGTCACACTTATCGCTTAAGCTCTAATCATCCAAGGAGAGAAAGATGAGAGAGCTTAAGCTTAGACATTACTACGGCGCTGGCATGATTCTCTACACGAAGGATGGAAATGGCTGTATCTCTGTTCTTCTTGAGAAGAGATCTGATAACCATACATGGGCAATCCCTGGCGGTGCCATCGAAGAGTGGGAGAAATACATAAAAGCGGCCCAGAGAGAAACCTATGAAGAGACAGGTATAAAAGTCGATTCAGCATGGCCTGTAATGAACTATCATCTGCCATACTTCTCCTATTATGTTTTTGCATCAGAACTGAGCCATAAAACAGTTCCACGGAAGAACTGGGAATCAGATGCAATCGAATGGTTTTCCATGGAAGATCTGCCAGAAGGCATGAACTGGATGACGAAAATAGAACTGAAAAACTTCATCAGAAAGGAGAAGAAACATGTGGAGTGAAGAACTAAAGAAGATGACAATCGAACATTTCGGAGATTTTGGTGAAACAATACTCAAGACTGTTGCGAAAGGCAAATATTCCTATGCTGTCGGATTCGACAGGAACCTTTATATCACGGAAGAGGCGGAATCCCTGATTCCTGAAAGCGAGAAGGACAAGAGGTATTTCATTTTCACCATGGATGATTCAAGGAAGCCTGCCACCTTCATCAAGGCATATGACTTCATAGAGGATCTCGTTGAAGACGGCTGGGCAATAGACTGAGGCAAACATGAACAGAGAAATAAGCAACTACTACAGGGCATTAACAGGGAAAGAGCTTTCAGAAGAACTGGCTCTGGAAGCCCTATATGCTGCCATAAGGAACGAGGACATTCCTCTCATCAGGGCATACCGAGGCAATGCACCAACCGATGAGGATGAATGGGAGAATAAGAAGTGTGAGGACATGTATCCCATGCGATTCGCCTTCCGTGAGATGGCACACGTTTCCGTACTTGAAGCCCTTCTTGATATCGGCTTCACTCTTCCTTCCGGCCCGGATGTTACACCGTTTTCAGGCACACCGGAAGAGATAACAGCTTTTCTGATGAGGGCGAAAGGGATTGACAGGAAGGAAGCGGTGTCATATCTGCTGTTCAGCAGCAGCTACTATCTTGATGTATTGCATAAGGACTCTTATTTCCAGATACCATTCCGTCTTAATCCTGATGATATCTATGAGCCGGGCTTTCTATCATATATCAACTCATGGATTATAGATTTCGCATTGTTTTTGAAAAAAGAGGGTATTGAACGTGGAAGGCAAGAGGCTTTCAACCTAGGCCAGATCTGTCGTGTGCTTGTGGAAGATGAGGAGCTTTTTGAGGCACTCCAGGTTTGCATGTCCTTGGGAATATTCGATGAATACGCTAAAGGCTGGATGATGAGCCGTGCAATCTGTCACGACAATGAAAAAGCATTTGATCTGCTTCTTTCAAGAGCTTCAGATGATTCTCTATGCGACATTAACAGCTATCCGAGAAAGAACATGAGAATACTTGAAAAGATGTTTTCACATGAAATTCTCATTCCAGGGTCAGACCAGGCCTTTGAAGCATTTGAGCATTTCATTTTCCGTTTCAACAGAGAATATGACAACATGGAAATTCTCAAGAGAATAATGCACCCCTCATATGCAAAAAGGCGTAATGAATCAGGCAGTCCTGCGTTGTTGGCTACAGCACTATGTAATGATAATTTCCCTACAGATTGCTACCCGATTCTTGCACCGTCAAGAGAAGACATCAACGCTCGGGATTCAAAAGGCAGAACCATACTCTACTACCATGCTAAGAGGTATCCTTATTGTCTGGAAAACCTGATAAATGCAGGAGCTGATCCATATGATGTCGATGAAAACGGAAACACCGTGCTCCATATCATGATTGCCAATGGCAGATACGACATCACAATGGATGATTTCAAGGATGTAGCGGAAATTCTGCCTGAAGACATCCTTCAAAAACGTAACAATGAGGGGAAGACTCCTATCGATTTGTTTGTGGAGATTTTGACAAAGAAGAATGGGGCTGAATAATCAGCTTCACTCTTCCTTTCTGACCAGAAGCACTTTCCGTCCTCTGATGCTGAAACCAGCTATGATATTACTGTCATTCTCGATGTGAAATCTGTACTGCTTTTCACCATTTACAGTAACTGTAACTTCCTCGGGCGGTGCAAGAATGAGTCTGTTTCTTTCGGGCCACACATTAAGCGTTGTCACTCCATCTATCTTCTTGGGAAGAGATGATGTAAAGATTATCAGAGACAGGCCATATTTCACAGCAACCATCTTCAGTGCATCATAGTAATTCGAATACCCCTTCTCTCTTGATTCAGCATCAAGATAAGGAAAGCCTGAATCATAGGAGAGGATGACAACTCTGAATCCCTTTGATGAGAGAACTTCAAGCTCATCTTCAACTTCGCAGAATCTTTTTGCCCTTAACCTTTTCGACAGGATTGCTCCTGCTGACAGGCGATCCGTTACCTTTTCATCCGATTTGAATTCTCCACTCAGGAAGCTTAACAGCATCCTGTTCTGGAAGGTATGAGATTCTTCGTTGCAGGAAAGCATCACCAGTGGTGTGTAGTCCAATATTGCAGGACGAAGCATGCTGAATAGAAACATGTATGAATAGTTGATGTTATTCATGTACACGACATCACCTGGCGAGAGCTTATCCAGAACAGGCAATGAAATGTCGATGCTGCCATCATCCGGACATTTCCAGCTTTCAAGATCTTCCGGGTATGTATAATCAATGAGTTCACACGCTTCCTTCCAATGAGATGATAATCTGTCAATCATGAAAATAATCTCCTAAATTCTGGTTTATCTTATTATTCTTCTGTGCCACCTGCTGACAGAGTTCAGAAAACATCAGATAATCATACTTGGAGGAGAAAAGAAAATGGCTTCAGACAATCTGCCATCAAAGCTTGCGATTGCAACATACATCGGGACAGGAAATGGACGATCCATTTATGATATTGCAGAACACTTCGGGATTTCTGTGAGAACAGCATACCGCTTTCTCGACAGGCTTCAGGCAGAAGGTTATCCGCTTACAAATGAAGAGAGGAGAAACGGCAGGGAAAAACTCTGGACGATGCTTGATGTGCACAGTGACAAGTACGGCAATGCATTGCCATCTTCAGAGTTTTCACAAGAAGAATGCATTCTGCTTCACTACATCATGGCAGAGCTGAAGAAGAATGAAGATGTTCTTCCTTCCTTTAAGTCTGTCAGGAATAAGCTTGCATCTGTGCTGAGCCAGAAATCAGTGGCATTTCCTTCTCTCGATTATTCCAAAAGCATCTCCAGAAAGCTGTTTCCGATTGAGAATATCAGCACAATCAGCAAGATTGCATCAAAGGAAACACAGCTTATTGTCAAACAGCTATTGAAAGCTATAAGCGGACAGAACTGTGTATCAATGAAATACCATGTGCCAAACAAAGCGGCAGTGCTTGAGGTAAAAAACATCTCACCGGTTTTCGCATTCTTCTATGACGGAGGAATGTATCTGCAAGCACTTCTTGAAGATGGAACCTTAAGAACATATGCTATCGAAAGAATTGAAACAGTCAGCATCGTCAAAGACAGCATTGCCCTGAAACCGGACTTCGATCCTTATGGGCTTCTCACAGATCCGTTCGGCCCTTTCATTGGCAAAGAGAAGATTGAAGCCAGGGTATGGATAGCACCTTCCCAGGTGAAGTATGTAAAAGAAAGGAAATGGCCGGAGAGTGTCACAATCAGAGACAACGAAGACGGCTCTGCCATCTTCGAAGTGACAACATATGGCGAATGGGAATTCGTAAACTGGATACTCTCAATGCGTTCCCAGGCAGAGCTGCTTGAACCAAAATGGCTGAGGAGCAAAGTCTCAGCCATACTCGACCAGACCGCTACTCTGTATCACACTCACTGATGATTTCTTCATTCAAAGATGTCTCCCAGGACTTGCGTATCAACCGGTCAGACCAGCCATAGGGATAAGCTTTGAAAAATTCCTCATAGTCCTGATATTCGGAAATCAGCATTTTACGCCTTTCATTATCACAAGCCTGAATGACATGAACCATTGCACCGTCCAGATCATCAGGTGCAATGTTTTTCGGATATGAGTCATATACCGCGCTCATAAGGATACGGTTTACCTTTTCAACATTAACCGGACTGGAATCAGATGTAGGAGCACTGTCTCCTTTGTAGTGAAGCACAGAACGGGAGAGCAGATCTCTGACAAGGCCTTCTCTCTTATCCCATATGTACTGACAGGCATCAAAGTACACTTTTATACCATTATCCTTACTTTCGTACTTTTCAAAGGTAGCAACAATCCGGGCCAGTTTGTCTGCTTTGTTCAGAAAGTCCTCATCCTCTGGAATGATTGAAAGCATTCGGCTGTCACTCTCATCAGATGCATTGAGCATAATCTGAAAAGGTCTGGCAAAACGTGACATCATGGATACCTCATCCATGAACTCGGAATTCCAGTCAAGTGTGAATACAGGTGAAAACCGTGAGAGAAATGAAGCAAATCCCGGGTTCATGCCAGGTATCTCATTAACAAACATACCTCTCCTCGCAGAAGATACCGTGAGAATATCACGGGATATCCTCTCATTCCTGTCCTTTGGAGAAATAAAAGGGTCATTGGCTTCTGCCTGAGCAAGAAGGTAATGTCTTAGCGCATCAACGTGTATCTGAATCTTATCTGAATAGTCCATCTGCCGCCTCCATATATCAGCTATGGTAATGAATGAATATGTCAAAAGCTGTCAGAACAAAACAAATTTCTGACTTGAAACTATGACAGATTTTGTCACACATTGTCCGTAATATTCATACACACTTGAAAACCAATGGATAGCAGGAGAAAAAAATGGACATGAGTGGAAAAAGAAAAGAAATAGAGATGAATAAAAAAAAAGAAATATTGGACGGATATTCCGGATCGGCCCAAATATCTTGGTATCTTGAGTATATGCGAGAAAAAATAGCAGGAGCGGAACATCTTTCACCGATTTCAACAGGATTCGGTGATTTGGATTATTTTCTTAATGGAGGGTTGTATCCTGAACAATTGGTTACAGTGGGAGCTATGCCTTCCGTTGGCAAGACATCATTTGTCGTATCATTGATTCGCAATATGCTTGAAAGAAACAAGAATATTCTGTTTTTCTCTCTGGATATGTTTTCTAGGGATATCATCAGAAGGTTACTTGCAGGAGCTTCAGGTATAAGTTTACGTGAAATCATTAAATGTGATCTCTCAACGGATGCATTTAAATACGTTATATCTGCAGCACAACAATTATGGGATCGAACCTTTTTTATTGTCGATACTCCGGGATTATCAATAGAGAAACTGGAGAAAATAGTCTGGGCTGCAGTATCCACGGAACAAATAGATTGTATTCTGATTGATTCTTTTAACCTGATTGAATGTTGTGCAAATTCTGAAACAGACCGGTATAAAAGAATTGCAAATGTGCTGAGAGGACTTCGCGGTAGCGATACACCGATTGTCACAACATTTCAGTGCCCATACGACAAAAGCCAAAGAGAACCTTCCTTGGCTGATGTTCCTCATGATATATATCCACTTGTCAATGAAAGTGATGTTGTGTTTTTTCTTCACCGGACACGATTTGTAACCGACCTTGATCAGTACTATAATGATGATGCTATTGTCAAAGCTGCGCAGCCAGTAAAAATCATTGTTGAAAAAAACAGAAACGGAGATACAGGTGTGATCAATATTCGTTTTAATGGTTTTACAACATCATTTGAATGAGACTGCCTTAGAATTAATTGAGGAAATATTATTCGGGCATTCATACATCAAAAACACAAAGCCCGAACTCATGTGCAGCAAATCAGCTATCAAAACAGAAATAATGACGATATCATCGTCAAGTACAAAAAGCTTCAGTTATAAAAACTGTTAACCTGAAATTTCCGTATTTCATATGACAGCATATGTCATACATGATATCTATTCTGCCGGTATATCAGAACTTGCAGCGGCGATTGCCCTTTCTTTTCATTACGCCGAACCATTGTTTGATATACTGGATATTGATGCATACATAAAAAAACAGAAAGTATTTGATCCGGCTCTGTCAGAAATACTGAAGGAAACAAACGGCCATATAATCTTTGAGGAACAGAAAGTCCATGCAATCTCTGTTTTATTTGAATCTACTATTAATGAGGCATTATACGCTTTCAGAAGTATTTATGAAGGAAGTGAAAGCAGAATTGATGCACTCAAAAAAGAATATATAGAAAAAGCAGCAGAAAAAGGAATTGAACAGCAGTATGCGGAAAAGACATTTTATATTATTAAGTACATGAGCTTTTTTCAAAACTCAGGTCTACAATGAAAAGCTGCATGAATATGCAGAATGCGGGTCTTTGAGGTCTCGGTATTGACCCGCAGTCATTTATCCAAACAAATCTTTCTGGTATATAAAAATGAGGTCAATCCTGTTATAATGTTAATAACCACAAAAACATATAAGGAGACCTCATATGCAGTCTATATCTTATCCAGTTTCCATTCAACCGCTTCTCTTCACATCTGAAGACCTTTCGCCATGTTTCTTCTTCCAGCCGACAGATGATGAGCTTTGTTTCATGGAGGTGTGGGAGAATCTTGTATCGGCGATGCCGGCTCCGGTTAGATGCGATGAGGGAAGAAGCCGTACAGGGCGTCCCGGACATACTCTTCTTTCAGTGCTGGCAGTGCATGCTGTGAAGCTGTATTTCCAGGAAAAGACGATGACAGCAGCAA
>CASFTW010000021.1 GCA_949297785.1 uncultured Spirochaetales bacterium | reverse complement strand
TGTCATCTTCTGGTATTCAACCCTTATCAGATGGAGAGTACGTGCATAGCGCCTTGAGCCTTTGACCTGCCGGGCAAGCTTCTTCTGAAGCCTTTTAATGCGCTCACCTTCTTGCACCGCTGCATGTATCTTCTCTCCATCCGATGTAGTGAAGTCGGTCTCGATGCCGAAATCGATACCGATGACCTTATTGTTCTTTTGTTTTGATTCAACCTTGTTCTTGTCAATCCAGCAGGTGACGGCTATGTAATAACCATCAGGCTTATTGAGAAGCTTCACATTCGCAATCTCATAATCCGGATTGTCAAGGAAATGGTCCATCCCGTTTACTTTGATGAGCCCTTTGATTCCCTGGAGCTTTATACGGTTCATTCGGGCAATCTTGTGTGTCACACCATACTGCTTGAATTCAAGCGCCTTCAGCTCACTGATGTATTTCAAAGGGCCGACCTTCAGCCCCTTCCTCTTCCTTACAGCAAGCACCCTTATGGAGTTCTTTATCCGGGTGTGTATCGTCTGCCTCAATGACTGAGGAAGATAGGCATACTCGCATTCGATGTCATTACCGTCCTTGTCTTTGTGTACGACGGTCTTTGACTTTGTATCGTAATCAAAGATTGAAGATGATTCGCCAAAATTGAGGATGGCGTTGTAGCACCACTTGCCTTCGACAAAGAGCATCTTCACCTCTTCCTTCTGTCTTGCAGTAAGCTTGTTCCTCTGTATCTTGCACTGGAATACGCGGCAGACCTGACTCTCACGTTTTTCACGTGTCGCCTTCTTTGACTGGGCGATCTTCCTGTTCTTTTCAATGTTCATACAACAGTACTCAGGCTTTGTATTCAGCTTCTTTCTCTGCTGCAAGCTCAGCTTTCACATCATCGGAAAGAGTGAGGGAGAAAGGAATCCTCTGTTGCATCACAACCTGACTCAGATAGAGATTCACTCCTGCTGTGAGAGTAAGTCCAAGTGATGAGAATATTTTCTCTGCTTCTTCTTTCACCTTTCTGTTCAATCTCATTGATATCATGATCGTATCTTTCATAAGATAATCTCCTTTTTATAAGTCAATACTAGCATAGATACAAATAATATGCAATATAAATCAAATTATAATATATACAATAAATATACATCCATCATATATTGATTTTCTTTTATAGTGATGAGACTGTGTATGATAAAATGAATATGCCATAAGGGAGAAGGAGATATCATGGCATATTTCAGCTATGGAAAGAAACATATCTATTACGAAGAACACGGCAAAGGAAATCCTGTAATCTTCTGTCATGGCAACACTGCCTCTTCAAGGATGTTCTCTCTTCTCATGCCTCTTTACGAAAATAACCTGCATTGCATCCTCATCGACTTCCTCGGCTGTGGCAGGTCCGACAGGACTGCATCGTTTCCATCCGACATCTGGATTGACGAGGCAAGGCAGGTTGTCTCTCTTGCTCAGTATCTGGAGCTTGATGAAGTCTCTCTCATAGGCACAAGTGGCGGAGCTTGGGTGGCAATAAATGCGGCAATGATGATGAAAGGCAGAGTGTCTACACTGATCGCCGACTCATTCGACGGCCGTACATTGAACAGCAGTTTCTCTTCAAACCTGATAAGAGAAAGAGAAAGTGCAATGAAAAATGAAGATGCAAGAAGATTCTATGAATGGTGCCTTGGTTCTGACTGGGAGGACATTGTCCGAAAAGATACAAAAGCTCTTCTTGAGTGTGCAACTTCTGGTGTTTCACTTTTCGTATCCCCGCTATCTGCAATAGAGTGTCCTGTTCTTCTGACGGGTTCTGCTGAAGACCTGATGTGTCGCAGCGGCATGGAAGAGGAATATGAGGAAATGAAGAAGATGATGGGCAATGCCTCAATCCATATGTTCTCACATGGAGGCCATCTGAGATTTCAAAGGATTTCATCAAGAGACATGTGCCTCTTCAGATGATGCCGTGATTCACCTGACCACCCTGAAGGGTGGCAGCTATCTCACGGGTTTTTGTATAACTTGAAGGAAGAGAGATCCTCATATGCCTTAAGCGGGATATCAGGAACAGATACCTTTCTGCACTGCAACGTGATTCCAGCACTGTTCAGCCATTCAATTGACATTGAAATGATTTTTAAGTTCGAAAAAATCATTCGCTAAGTGATTTTTCTGGACTTAAAAGTCAATTTCAGTTTTATGACAGCCAGTTGCAACCCAGTGAAAACATCCTTAAGTCTGTCAGCGCTTGAAGCTTTCAACCCTTTGACCTATACTCTCCTCTGTTTGCATAACAAAGGGGTTGGAATTTTCATGGAAAACAATGACAGACTCACTAAACTATGGGTGGTATTACTTCTGGCAATGCTGTCCTGTTTCCTCTGGGGAAGCGCCACGCCGTCAATCAAGACAGGCTACGAAATATTCTCGATAGCAAGCAGCGACACATGGGCTATCATCCAGTTCGCAGGTATCAGGTTCTTCCTGGCGGGAATCCTCGTCATTCTCTTTGAATCACTCAAGGAGAAGAAATTCGTGAAGCCGGAGAAAGCGGCGCTGCCCAGTATCGTGAAACTCGGCTTTGCACAGACAATCATCCAGTATTTCTGTTTTTACATAGGACTTGCACATACAAGCGGTGTCACCGGCACAATCCTCTCAGGTTCGGGAGGTTTCTTCTCGATACTGATGGCATGTTTCCTTTTCAGGCAGGAGAAGATGACAACAAACAAGATGGTCGGTGTGATACTCGGTTTTGCAGGCATCATAATAATGAATATTTCTTTCTCAGGCGGAAGCATGTTCACCTTCACCCTGCCGGGAGAAGGCCTTGTACTGCTTTCACAGATCAGCTATGCTCTGTCCGGTATTCTCGTAAAGAGGTATTCGGTTAAGTTCAATGTTGTGATGCTCAGCGGCTACCAGTTCATCTTCGGCGGTCTTGTGATGGTCCTGGTATCGCTCATTGCAGGGGCAAGAATTGACATGGCAGTGGGAATTGCCGGCTATGTTCTCCTTATCTATATGGCTCTGATCTCAGCCGTGGCCTATACGGTATGGGGAATCCTCATGAAGCACAATCCTGTAAGCAGGGTGTCGATCTTCAACTTCATGACACCGCTCTTCGGTGTGCTTCTTTCTGCAATATTCCTCAATGAGGTTGAGCAGGCGCTCCAGATAAACAAACTGCTTGCGCTGATCCTTGTCTCACTGGGCATTTTCATAGTCAACAGAAAAAGTACGGAAAGCACAAAATGAACAACAGACTATTATAGACTTCAGACCCTCCGGAAGATGCATCCAGGAGGGTCTTTCTTTCTCAGAGTTCCGCTATGGCTTCAATCTCGCACAGCACGTTCTTTGGCAGTGTCTTCACTGCAACACAGCTGCGTGCGGGTTTTCCGGTGAAATACTGGGCATAAACTTCATTGAATGCCGCAAAATCTGCCATGTCTGCGAGGAAACATGTAGTCTTGACAACCTTCTCCATGCTGCTGCCGGCAGCCTCGAGAATTGCCTTGACGTTGAGACAGCTCTGTCTGGTCTGCTCACTGATTCCCTCTGCAATGGTTCCGTCTGCCGGATTTACGGGAATCTGTCCTGAAGTAATCACCATATTGCCGGTGATGAAAGCCTGTGAATACGGGCCGATAGCACCCGGTGCGTTTTTGGTTTCAATAACTCTCACTTTATTCTCCTGAAAAATTGATGATGAAATTCTAACATTTCAGCATGGGAAAGAAAAGAAAGAAAAAAGAAAGACATGCTTATGTTTCACAGGGTAAAATACTATTTCATTTGGATTATGAATTTCCGCTCACTTAGCGAACAGAAAGTTCAGTTACTGTGATAAAAAAACCGCTGAATCCGTTTTACTTCTTCTTACTTCTTCTTTCAGCGATTTTTCTTGACTAATTGTAATTTATGATATAACAATAAATTGTAATTCCTGTGAACCCCGTTTGGTTTGCACCTCCTTAGGCTGGATTAATCAACCCCCTTGATAATCCAGTCTCTTTTTTTCACAGGTTAAAGCTGTCCAAGTTCTTCAAGTGCGATATGTGCGGCATTCTGTTCCGCCTGCTTTTTATTCGCACCTCTTGCAGGTCCGAAAACCTTGTGACCAAGAATAACCTTCACATAGAAAGTCGGCATATGTTCAGGCCCTTCGGTCCTGTCCAGAATATATTCAGGAACCTTTCCCCTGCTCTTCTGCATATAGGTCTGAAGACGGCTCTTGTAATCCTTATTTGTGTTTTTTCCTTCCCTGACAGTTTCGATCTGGCCTTCAAGCCAGGAAAGCACATACTTTCTGGCGCAGTCAAACCCCTGATCGAGATAGATCGCGGCAATTACGGCTTCCATCGCATCGGCAAGAATCGCCTTCTTGTTGCGGCCGCCGTTTATCTCCTCGCCGTGTCCGATCTGGATATAGCTGCTGAGGTCAAGCTTGTGGGCGACCTCGGCAAGACTCTCCTCTGAGACCACAGCTGCCTTTATTCTTGAAAGATCACCTTCCTGCTGGGACGGCAGATTTTTATAAAGGTACTCGGCACATACAAGACCAAGCACGCTGTCACCCAGAAACTCCAGACGCTCATTGTTGAGTTTTCCGGTCTCATTGGCATATGAAGTATGAGTCAGCGCGTTATCCAGAAGATTTATATCAGAGAAAGATACGTTGATTATCTTTGAAAATGCCAAAAGCTCCTCCAGTCTTTTACTTGAAGGAGCTTTTTCAGATTGTTGGTTCATTGGTTAGCTTAATACTGAAGAAAGATACTTTACAGCATCACCTACTGTCTCGAACTCATTTGCCATGTCATCAGGAATTGTGACACCGAGTTCTTCTTCGATTGCATAGACGAGCTCGTATGTATCGAGGCTGTCTGCACCGAGATCCTTTCTGAAGGAAGCTTCCGGAACGATCTTTGAAGGATCAACAGAAAGCTTCTCAGCAACCAAATCCTTTACTTTTTCAAGAACCTGAGTATCAGTCATTATACCATTCCTCCTTATTCGCTGTCTTTCTCGATAACCTGCTTACCGTTATAGTAGCCGCACTTCGGGCATACCTGATGTGATGGAACAAGGTTGCCGCATGTCTGGCAGGGAGAAAGGGTCGGAGCTGCAAGCTTCATGTTGGCAGCCTTGCGTGAAGCAGCCTTGGATTTTGATGTTTTATACTTTGGAGTAGCCATTGTTTAACCTCTCTGAAATTTTATCGTGATTAAGACACTTTCCCGATATTACCCAAAAGCAGATTCTTGGTCAATATTATTGGAAGAGTTTCTTCCTTCTGCGGCAAATATTTTCCACTGACAGTCCTCATCACCGGTATATGATGAGGCAGTGACAGGGATTTGTACGGCAGAAAGGAAAACCTGCAGCACAGGCAGGCTTTCCTTTCATGAGGTCCGTATCAGATCTCTTCCTCGATGAAACCCATCATGTCGTTTATGGAAGCGCCGGGGGCGACCATCGGAAGAACCTTGTCGTCAAGCGGTATCTCGCAGTCCACGACAACAGGCCTGTTCAGGGCGAAGGCCGCCTTGATCACGGCCGCAGGATCATCTTCCTTCAGCAGTCTCATGCCTTCCACACCGTAGGCTTTGGCGAGTGCCACCCAGTCCAGAGGCGTGTCAAGCGTTGTCTCGCTGTAATGACCTTCATAAAAAAGCGTCTGCCATTGGCGCACCATGCCCAGACAGTGGTTGTTGAAGACGAGAATCACTATCGGCAGGTTGTAGCGGGCGATTGTCGCAAGCTCATTGCAGTTCATGCGGAATGAGCCGTCTCCCGCAACATTGCACACTCTTGCATCCGGATGCGAGATCTGACAGCCTATGGAAGCACCGGTTCCGAATCCCATCGTGCCCAGTCCGCCGGATGTGATGAAATGACGCGGCTTCGTATGCTTGAGGAACTGTGCCGCCCACATCTGATGCTGTCCCACTTCGGTTGTGATGTAACTGTCGCATTCAAGACTCTGCATCTCATGGTCAAGAGCCCTGATGATCTCACGCGGACGGCGGGACTCGCTTGTCACCTTGACAGGATAGCGCCGCCTATTCTCGCTGATATAGTTCAGCCACTGCAGATGATCCTTCTGCTGTATCCTGCCGTTGAGACGCTTCAGTATTTCCTTCACGTCGCCCACGACATGGACATGGGAATAGATATTCTTGTTGAATTCGGCAGGATCAATGTCAAGCTGGAGTATCTTCGCCTGACGTGCGAAGGTGCTGCCTTTGCTGATAACCCTGTCAGAGAAACGCGCGCCGATTACGACAAGAAGATCGCAGGCATTTATGCTCATGTTGCTGAGTTTTGTCCCGTGCATGCCTACAAGTCCTGTGAAACGCGGATCATCGGCACGGAGTGCACCAAGCCCCATGAGGGATGAACAGACAGCGGCATCAAGCTTGTCGGCAAATGTCTTGAGCTCATCTGAAGCATCGGAGCGTATGACGCCGCCGCCGATGTATATCATCGGACGTTCGGCTTCATCGAGCATCTTCAAAGCCTTCTCTATGTCCTCTTCCCTCAGCCTGCGGATATCTCTTTCCACCGCCTTCTTTTCCATGTATTCATATTCAACCATGCCTGTCTGCATGTCCTTGGGAACGTCAATGAGGACAGGACCCGGACGTCCCGACTGTGCGATATGGAAAGCCTCGCGAAAAATCGGGATGAGATCGTCGATGTTCTTGACGATGTAGTTGTGCTTTGTTATGGGCATCGTCACACCTGTGATATCGACTTCCTGGAAGCTGTCCTTGCCAAGCAGGGAAAGAGGCACGTTTCCCGTGATTGCAATCACGGGGGAAGAGTCCATGTATGCGGTGGCAAGACCGGTCACGAGGTTTGTGGCACCGGGACCTGAAGTGGCCATGCACACGCCTACCCTGCCGGTTGACCTTGCATAACCGTCGGCCGCATGGCTTGCACCCTGCTCATGTGCCGTAAGGATATGACGGATACGGCCCTTGTTCTGATAAATTGCATCATACAGGGGTATGACCTGACCTCCGGGATAGCCGAAGATGGTATCGACACCCTGTTCGATTAAAAGTTCAACGATTGCCTGAGCACCTGTTATCTTCAATTAAACATCCTCCCGAAATACAGCGCCTCTGCTTGCTGACGTGACAAGACTCTGATAGCGTCTGAGATAGCCGGAACACGGCTTGATCAGCGGCCTGAAGTTCTTTCTTCTCTCTTCAAGAACCTTCTCATCCACATTCAGTGACAGTCTGCAGTTGTTGATGTCGATCTCGATCTCATCACCTTCCTCGACAAGAGCGATAAGTCCGCCGGCGGCAGCCTCCGGGCAGACATGTCCGATTGAAGCGCCTCTGGTTGCACCGGAGAAGCGTCCGTCGGTAATGAGCGCGACATCCTTGTCAAGACCCATGCCTGCGATCGCAGACGTCGGGGAAAGCATCTCCCTCATGCCCGGACCGCCCTTGGGGCCTTCATAGCGGATCACGACAACATCTCCCTTGTTTATTCTCTTGTTATAGATGGCATCAATTGCCTCTTCCTCACTGTTGAACACACGGGCTGGTCCCTTATGATACAGCATCTCAGGAGCCACGGCCGAACGTTTCACCACAGCACCTTCTTCTGCAAGATTGCCCTTCAGTACAGCTATGCCGCCTGTCCTGTCATACGGATTGTCAACCGGACGGATGACAGACTCGTCATAGTTCCTCGCATTGTCATAGGAAGCGGAGATGGGCTTTCCGGTAACAGTGATGAGGCTTCTGTCAAGAAGATTCTTCTTGTCAAGCTCCTTCATCACAGCCATTATTCCACCTGCAAAATACAGGTCCTCTATATGTGCGGCGCCGGCAGGTGCGAGATGACAGAGATTCGGGACCTTTGAGGAAAGCTCATTGGCATGGAAGATGTCGATCTCCACTCCTGCGCTGTGTGCGATTGCAGGCAGATGGAGCATGGTGTTCGTTGAGCAGCCCAGTGCCATATCGACAGTAAGCGCATTGTTGAACGCCCTGTCTGTCAGTATGTCCCTTGCTTTAATGTCTTTTTTCAACAGCTCCATGATCTGGTATCCGCTTTCCTTGGCAAAGCGCTCACGCTCCGAGTACACGGCAGGTATGGTACCGTTTCCCGGAAGAGCGATTCCTATCGCCTCGCACAGACAGTTCATGCTGTTCGCCGTATACATGCCGGAACAGGAACCGCAGCTGGGACATACGGAATTCTCCCATTCAAGTACATCTTCCTCACTCATTGTTCCGGCCTTGTACTTTCCGACAGCCTCGAACATTGAGGAAAGAGAGAAACTCCTCTCCCTGTTTCCCTTTATATGACCGGCAAGCATCGGGCCGCCCGAGACAAAGATAGTCGGCAGATTCAGACGGCAGGCTGCCATGAGCATTCCGGGAACGATCTTGTCGCAGTTGGGAACCATCACGAGAGCATCAAACGGATGGGCATCCGCCATGACCTCGATGCTGTCGGCGATCAGCTCCCTTGAACAGAGAGAATATTTCATTCCCTCATGCCCCATTGCAATGCCGTCACACACTCCGATGACCGGGAATTCGACAGGATGTCCGCCGGCTTCCCTGATACCGGCCTTCACGGCCTCGACAATGCGTCCCAGATGCATGTGGCCCGGCACTATCTCGCTCTGTGCGCTGACGATTCCGACAATCGGCATGTTTATCTCCCTGTCAGTCCAGCCGAGGGCCTTCATCAGGGATCTCATCGGGGCTTTCTCAATCCCCTTCTTCATGTTATCGCTTCTCATACGCACGCCTCACTTTATGTTGGATATTACGGCATCGCCCATCTCGACGGTACCGCACAGGCGGCAGCCTTCAGTGTAGATGTCGGCAGTCCTCCATCCCTGGCGAAGTGTTTCCTCGACAGCCTTCTCTATCGCATCAGCCTCCTTTGTGAGGGAGAATGAATAGCGCAGCATCATCGCTGCAGAAAGAATCGTTGCAAGCGGATTCGCCTTGTTCTGGCCTGCGATGTCAGGAGCCGAACCGTGAATCGGCTCATACATTCCGAAGGAATCGGAGCGCAGCGATGCGGATGGAAGCATTCCGATCGAGCCTGTTATCATGCTGGCCTCATCGGAAAGGATGTCGCCGAACATGTTTTCCGTGAGGATCACGTCAAACTGCTTCGGGTTCCTCACAAGCTGCATTGCGGCGTTGTCGACATAAAGATGTTTTACAGCCACTTCAGGATAATCAGCTGCTACCTCATCGACGGTAGCCCTCCAGAGCCTGCTGGATTCAAGAATGTTCGCCTTGTCGACGGATGTGAGTTTCCTATTGCGTTTCATGGCAATTTCAAAGGCCTTTCTCGCAATGCGCTCAACTTCTCCCTTTGAATATTTCATGGTGTCATAGGCGCTGTCTCCGTCCCTTCCCCTCTCGCCGAAATAAATGCCGCCGGTAAGCTCGCGCACAACCATGACATTCAGGCCGCCTTCAACCAGCTCGCTTCTGAGCGGACAGGCACCGGCTAGCTCATCATAAAGCATTGCAGGACGCAGATTGCAGAAAAGGCCAAGACCTCCGCGCAGACCGAGAAGAGCCTTCTCCGGCCTCAGGGAAGAAGGAACGTTGTCCCATTTCGGGCCGCCGACGGCACCGAGAAGGACGGCATCGCTTTCCTTCGCGCATTCAAGTGTCTCAGCAGGAAGAGGCTCGCCTGTACGGTCAATCGCACAGCCGCCCGCAAGAAGCGTCCTGTATTCAAATTCATGACCGTAGATATCAGCAGTCTTATCCAGAACCCTCACTGCTTCCTTAACTATATCGGGACCGATCCCGTCTCCGGGAATCAAAGCAAGTCTGATTTTCATTTTCCCTCCTCCTTTGACAGATAGTTGATGAGACCGCCTTCAGCGATTATGGCCTGCATGAACGGCGGGAACGGCTCGGCCCTGAATGTGAGTCCGAGAGTGAGATCCTTTATCTCTCCGCTGTCGAAATCGACCTCGACTTCATCTCCGGCCTGGATCTTCTCGCTTGCCTCACGGCACTCAAGGATCGGAAGCCCGATATTGATCGAGTTCCTGTAGAAGATACGGGCGAATGTGGTGGCGATCACACAGCTTATACCGCTTTCCTTGATTGCAAGCGGCGCATGCTCACGGCTTGAGCCGCAGCCGAAATTCGCACCCGCCACTATGATATCCCCCTTCTTCACATTCTTCACGAAGTCCTTGTCGATATCCTCCATGCAGTGTGCTGCAAGCTCGCTTGCGACACTGGTGTTCAGATAGCGTGCGGGAATGATCACATCAGTATCAACATTGTCATAGTATCTGAAGACATTTCCTTTGGCTTTCATTGTCATTCTTCCTCCTTCCTTAAATGTCTGCCGGATCTGCGATCTTTCCGGCAACAGCGCTGGCAGCTGCCACTGCGGGACTTGCAAGATAGACTTCGCTCTTCACATGGCCCATGCGGCCGACGAAGTTCCTGTTTGTCGTGCTGACGCATCTCTCACCTTCCGCAAGGATGCCCATATAACCGCCCAGACACGGGCCACAGGTCGGTGTGCTTATGACGCAGCCGGCATCAAGGAAGATGTCGAAAAGCCCTTCATGCATGGCCTGTCTGTAAATTTTCTGTGTGGCGGGAATGACAATACATCTCAGTCCTGATGCGATATGGCGTCCTCTGAGTATGTCCGCGGCAATGCGCAGATCACTGAGTCTTCCATTTGTACAGGAGCCGATGACAACCTGGTCGATCTTTATTTCAGGACAGTCCTTGACCAGATGGGTGTTCTCTGGAAGATGAGGGAAGCTGACAGTGCTCTCAAGCTGAGAGAGATCGATGTCAATGACCTTCTCATAGGAGGCATCCGGGTCGCTTGTGAAAATCCTGGGCTCCCCGGCACCGGCTTCTTTCAGATAGAAAAGAGTCTGTTCATCAACAGGGAAGATACCGTTCTTGGCACCGGCCTCGATCGCCATGTTGCAGATGGTGAACCTGTCATCCATCGTAAGATTTGCAACTCCGTCCCCCTGGAATTCCATTGTCTTGTAAAGAGCTCCGTCAACACCGATCATACCGATGATGTGGAGGATGAGATCCTTGCCGGAAACATGCTTCTTCATCTTTCCGCTAAGATTGAACCTGATAGCGGATGGAACCTTGAACCATGCCTTGCCGGTTGCCATGCCCGCAGCCATGTCGGTTGAACCGACACCGGTCGAGAAAGCACCCAGCGCACCGTAAGTACAGGTGTGACTGTCAGCACCGATCACGACATCCCCTGCAGTCACCAGGCCTTTCTCGGGAAGAAGGGCATGCTCGACACCCATTTCACCGACTTCGAAATAGTTTTTTATATCCATCTTGCGGGCGAAGTTCCTCATGCACTGGCACTGTGTCGCCGCCTTGATATCCTTATTCGGAGCAAAATGGTCCGGAACAAGGGCAACCTTGTTTTTGTCAAATACCCTGTCGGTATTGAATTTGCCGAACTCCCCGATTGCAACCGGGCTTGTGATATCATTTCCGAGCACCATGTCAAGCTTCGCCATTATCAGCTGTCCTGCATGTACCTCGTCCAGTCCTGCCGCATGAGAAAGAATCTTCTCACTGACTGTCATTGCCATATTCATCTCCTCCTGTCTTTGAAAAGCTTGTACTCTATACTGTCTGAAAGAGCCAGAAAGCTTGCTTTGATTATGTCGCTGCTGACACCTATTGTCGACCAGGTGTCAACACCGTCGCTTGAATCAATGAGAACCCTCACACGGCTTGCCGTGGCATCTGCACCGTCAAGCACCCTGACCTTGTAGTCCGTCAGGTGCACGCTGCGCAGCGACGGGTAGAACTGTTCAAGCACAGAACGCAGTGCTATGTCCAGCGCGTTGACGGGACCTTTTCCCTCCGCGCCTGCGATTGCGCTTTCCCCTCTGACCCTTGCCTTGACAAGGGCCGTATGGCTTGCGCCTCCTGCCGGATCGGCATACGGAAGCGATCCTATTGTCTGGTAATGGACAAAAGTGAAGAAAGGCTCCGACTTGAAAAGCTCCTTGTAGATGATCACGTCGAAACTGTTCTCCGCACCTTCATACTGGTAGCCTTCAGCCTCCTTGGCTTTCAGCGTTTCCATAAGATGTATGACTTCACTGCTGTCCTTGGCGAGTCCCGGCTTTATCTTCTCGATGCGCTTCATGAGAAGAGCCCTTCCGCTGACTTCACTCATCAGCAGACGCCGGCTGGAACCTACGCTCTCCGGTCTTATGTGTTCGAATGAACGGGGATCCTTAAGCACACCGTCTATGTGCATCCCGCCTTTATGGGCAAAGGCCGATGAGCCTATATAAGGGGTGTTGGCACCTATGTTTATGTTGCACAGCGCGGAAACTGCACGGCAGACGGAATTGAGACTCTCAAGCGGTCCGCTGATTGTGCGCACCCCCATCTTGAGCTCAAGATCCGCGATGAGTGTGGAAAGATTTGCATTTCCGCATCTCTCCCCGATTCCCAGAAGCGTCCCCTGCACCTGGGTGGCACCTGCCCTGACTGCAAGGATGGAAGATGCGACCGCGCAGCCTGAGTCGTCATGTGCATGTATCGCAATCCTCATACGGGGGAAAGCCTGCTTCACGGCTTTCGTTATTTCATAGACTTCATCGGGAAGACAGCCACCCCTCGTCTCGCACAGCACAAGGCATGAAGCTCCTGCATCTGCGGCGCATTCAAGCGTCCTGAGCGCATACTCACGGTTTTCCCTGTAGCCGTCAAAAAAATGCTCGGCATCAAAGAAAACGGTTTTCCCGTGACTGACGAGAAAGCTGACCGACGAGCTGATCATCTCAAGATTCTCCTCAAGGGATATCTTCAGAATGTCAGTCACCTGGAAGTCCCAGCTTTTACCGAAAATCGCGGCAGTGTCCACTCCGGCGGAAAGCAGGGAATTGAGGTTTCTGTCATCCTCGGCCCTGATTCCGGCCCTTCTGGTGGAGCCGAATGCGACGACCCTGGCATTTGCCAGACGTACGCTCTTCAGACGTTCGAAGAATGTCAGGTCCTTGACATTCGAGCCGGGGTTTCCGGCCTCGATGTAGGAAACCCCGAGATCGTCAAGCAGCTTCACTATCCTGAGCTTGTCTTCTATTGAAAAACTTATTCCCTCCCCCTGGCTGCCGTCCCTCAGGGTCGAGTCGAAGATTTCTACCCTTTCCAATCAGTTCTCCTTCTTGTCCGTATGGTCAAGCAGCATGTCATTCTCAAAGCTCATGGAACTTGCGCTCTGTCCCTGGGAGAATGACGATGAGGATTTCTCGGCAAGCATCTTGTTCACGGCGGCAAGAGTGGAGAGGATGCTGGCCTCGATCACATCGGTGCTGACACCACGTCCGCGGTAGGTGCCGCTTGCATCGCTCACCTTCACCAGAACCTCACCGAGGGCATCCCTGTGCTCGGTTACGGCCTGAAGCTGATAGTCATCCAGAGAGAAAGGATGCCTGATGATCTTCTCAACCGCCCTGAGGGATGCATAGACGGGACCGGTTCCGATCGCGACGTCCTTGTATGTTCTGCCGTCCTTTCTGAGAGTGATGCACGCAGTGCTGTCCATATGATTGCCGCTGTTGACGACAAAGGATTCAAGGGACCAGATCTGGCTGTCCTTCTCCTCTGTGCTCTCGACAAGCGCCACTATATCCCTGTCGGAGATTGTCTTCTTTCTGTCGCATGTTTTCTTGAATTCGGCAAAGAGTCTGTCCTCTTCTTCCTTGCTCACCGTATAGCCAAGCTCGACGAGCTTTCTGCTGAAGGCATGCTGTCCTGAGTGTTTTCCCAGCACGAGGCTTGTCTGGGTGAGGCCGACGCTCTCCGGAGTCATGATCTCGTATGTCTTGCTGTTTGCCATCATGCCGTGCTGGTGAATGCCGCTTTCATGGGCGAATGCGTTGGCACCGACGATCGCCTTGCTCGGATTTATCTTCACGCCGGTCGTCGAGGAAAGCAGACGGGCAGAGCGTGTGATCTCGCTTGTGTTGATTCCGGTCTCGAAGGGAAGAACGTCATTGCGGGTCTTGATGAGCATCGCGATCTCCTCAAGCGCAGCATTGCCGGCCCTCTCTCCGATTCCGCAGAGTGTGCATTCGACCTGACGGGCACCGGCACTGATTCCGCTTATGGTGTTGGCAACCGCAAGACCGAGGTCATTGTGGCAGTGCATGCTTATCACCGCATTGCCGATGTTGGGAACATTCTTCCTGACATATTCCACCATATGCGCGATTTCCTGCGGTGTGGCATAGCCGACAGTATCCGGCAGGTTGACCGTTTTCGCGCCGCAGTCTATCGCAAGCTCCACAACACGGCACATATAGTCAAGATCGGTGCGTGTGGCATCTTCAAGCGAGAACTCCACATCAGGACAGAGACTTGCCGCATAGGACACATTCTCCCTGATGCGGTCCAGAGCCTCCTCGCGTGTAAGCTTCAGCTTGTATTCAAGGTGAAGGTCGCTTGTCGCGAGGAAGACGTGGATACGTGGCTTCTTCGCTTCTTTCACGGCATTCCATGCCGCATCGATGTCCTTTTTGAGCGCGCGTGCAAGTGATGCGACAGTGACATTCTCCACCGCTGCGGCAATTGCCCTCACCGATTCAAAGTCCCCCGGACTTGATATGGCAAAGCCGGCTTCGATGATATCGACGCCCAGAGCCTCAAGCGCCTTTGCCATTTTGATCTTCTCTTCCAGATTCATTGAGTATCCGGGAGCCTGCTCTCCGTCTCTCAGTGTCGTATCAAATATATAAACTCTCTCTGCCATATCCTGTTCCTCTGAAACTTATTTCTTGAGCCAGCTCATCAGGCTTCTCAGTCTTGCACCTGTCTTCTCAAGGAGACTTTCAGCCTCCATTCTCTTGCGGGCATTGAAGTACGGGCGTCCGACCTGGTTCTCAAGCAGCCAGTTGCGGGCGAATGTACCGTCCTGGATTTCGCCGAGGATCTCCTTCATGGCCTTCTTTGTGTCATCCGTGATGACTCTCTTTCCTGAGACATAGTCGCCGTACTCTGCAGTATCGGAACATGAGTAGCGCATGAAGCTGAGGCCGCCCTGATTGATGAGGTCGACGATGAGCTTCATCTCATGACAGCATTCGAAATAAGCCATCTCAGGCTGGTATCCGGCTTCCACGAGTGTGTCGAAACCCGCCTTGATAAGTGCGCTGACACCGCCGCACAGAACTGCCTGCTCTCCGAAAAGATCAGTCTCTGTCTCTTCCTTGAATGTGGTTACGAACACGCCTGCCCTGCCGGCACCGATGCCGATTGCATAAGCGAGGGCTATCTGCTCCGAATCACCGGAAGGATCCTGCGCGACAGCGATGAGGGATGGAACACCCTTTCCTTCCTGGTACTGGCTACGTACTGTATGGCCCGGTCCCTTCGGTGCGATCATGATGACATTCACATCGCTCGGGGGAACGATCTGGCCGAAATGGATATTGAAACCGTGAGCAAAAGCAAGATACTTGCCTGCGCTGAGGCCCGGCTCGATTGACTCCCTGTAGAGCTTTGCCTGCTTCTCGTCGTTGACGAGGATCATGATGATGTCGCAGTCCTTTGCAGCCTGTGCTGCCGTGGTGACCTTGAGACCGGCTTCCTCCGCCCTTGCCCAGCTCTTTGAGCCTTCATAAAGACCGACTGTCACGTCAACACCGCTTTCATGCAGGTTGAGCGCATGTGCGTGTCCCTGGCTGCCGTAGCCGATGATTGCGACCTTCTTGCCGTCAAGAAGACCGAGATTCCCGTCTTTCTCATAATACATTTTACTCATGGTTTTTCCTCCAATTTAATTTTCGAATTCAATATCGCTGAGGGCCCTGCTGCCTCTTTCAAGCGCAGTGATACCCGTTCTTGCAAGTTCCACAATCTCGTAATCGCTCGCCATTTCCATGAAAGCGTCGAGCTTGTCCAGGTCTCCGGTGAGCTGGAGAGTGAGAGTTTGTCTGGTGACATCGATGATCTTGGCCTTGAAGATCTCGGCAAGATCCACAAGATGCGACCGGCTGTCAAGATCAACGCGGATCTTCACCAGAAGCAGCTCCTTCTGAAGGGAGTTGTTGCTGGTCAGTTCATAGACCCTGATGACATCGACAAGCTTCTCGACCTGTCTTTTTATCTGTTCAATGATGGACTTGTCCCCGACTGCGACAACAATCGTTATGCGGCTTATCGAGCTGTCTTCGGTCTCGCCGACAGAAAGGGAATTGATGTTGTAGCCGCGTCTTGAGAACAGACCGACCACCCTCATCAGCACGCCCGATTTATTATTGACAAGTATAGCCAGAGTTCTCTTTACCAGCTTTCCTTTTTCCACCCGTTCTCCTCCTCAAAAAAAATTAACCCGTGGTTTTCCAATCTGACCACGGGCTACATAAAAGCAAACTAAACCGTGGTCTAGTTTCTAATAAGTAGGACGATAAGAAGACTGATAAGGGAAAGAGAAGCGGCAGCTGCAATAATCATGGCACTGATTGTTGTCATTTTCTCCTCCTTTATGGTCTTCAGTTAGTTTTGATGCTGTTTTCTTACTTCTTTTGCCGCCAGTTTGTCAATCGCATTATGCAAAAAAGTGAATTTTTTTACATCATTTTTTCAGAAATACACAACATTGAAAAAGACAATTCATTATATTTCAACGAATTGCCTCTTACATTCGATTATTGAAAACAAAAGCTTCAGCTTACCCGTTCATGGAAATATGGTCACGGAACTGAGTCGGAGTCTGCCCGATGAAACGCTTGAATATCTTGGCGAAATAACCGGGAGACGGAAAGCCGCACTCGATTGCGATTTCGGAGATGTTCTTTCTCGGATCCCTCATGAGTCCGGCAGCCTTGTTGACCCTCCATGCGTTCAGGTACTGCAGGAAATTCAGGCCGGTCTCTTCCTTGAAAAGACGGCTTAGATGACTTTCCGAAAGCTCAAGATACTCAGCTGCCTCCTGCAGGCCAACCGGACTGGAATAATTGCTTGCGATGAAGCTTATGACGGAATTTATGATATGGTTGTCCACGCTCTTGGGAAGATCTATCATCTCCTTCCCGTCATCCTTCACGCTGTTTCTGAATCTGGCAAGCTCCTGTTCCTCCCCCTTTATCTTCTCAACCAGAGAGCGGAGTGTTTCCTCAAGCTGGCCGGAGTCGACAGGTTTCTGAAGGTAGTCGAAGACTGATAGCTGTATTGCCGTACGCGTGTAGGAGAAATCCGTATAACCGGAAAGAATGACTGCATGGGGAACCTGGCAGCGCCTGAGCATGGTCAGTCCGTCCTGACCCGGAAGACGGATGTCCGTGATCACGATATCCGGATCCAGAAGCCTGATCTTGTTCTCTCCGTCAATACCGTCACCGCAGGTTGCGATGAGCTTGAGACCGAGCTGCTCCCACGGAGTCGTCGCCGCAAGTTCCTGACGGACAAGCTGTTCATCTTCCACAAGTATCACACTATACATCGCTGCAATCTCCCATAGATGCAGGGAACTTCAGATAGATTCTGCTGCCCCTGCCTTTTTCAGATTTTACCCTGAATACGGCTTTTGAGCCATAGCAAAGATAAAGCCGCTTGTAAACATTGTACATGCCGGTATGCGTGCTGTGTGCGAAATTCTCCATATTCTGGTAGAGAGTATCGTCAAATCCCACACCGTTGTCGCTTACCGTGATCTCGACATTTCCGCATCCGTCCGGCACTGCGCTTATCTCAAGATTCCACACTCCGAGCCTGGGTTCCAGACCATGCGTGATCGCATTCTCCACAAGCGGCTGGATAATCAGCTTCGGAGTGACGACGTTCCTTACGTCGTCATGAAGGTTGATGCTTATGTTGAGTTTTTCGCCGAAACGGACACGCTGGATGCCGAGGTAGCTTTCAACCATCAGGAAACTGTTCTCGATGGTCTCGCTGCTCTGTCTGTTGTCAACCGCATAGCGCAGCAGGCGGCCCAGTTTTATCGTGATGTCCTCTATATCCTTTTCTCCGTTGAGTCTGGCCATCGATCTTATCACATTGAGCGTATTGAAGAGGAAATGGGGATTCATCTGGGCTTCAAGTGCCTTGCGTTCGGCATCCGCAACCTTGTCCCTCTCCTCTTCATTCTTCTGTATCAGCAGCTTGATCTGTCTCAGCATCTCGCTGAACTTGTCATTGAGATCCTCCATTTCCTTTATGCGGCTGTGCGGCACCTCGACATCGAAGTCCCCTCTTTTCTCAACCTGTCCCATGACCGCAATAAGCCTGCTGATGGGCTTAACGATGGAGGAACCGAGGAAAAACGCTATGATTATGGAAACGATGAAGGCAGAGGTTATGATGACAAGTATCATGGTGTAGAAGCTGTTCATCGAATCCATGTATGGACTTATGTCAAGATATCCGATGAGGATGAAGCCGTACCCGGGAAGTTCGTCATGGGTGACAAGAACATTGCCTATGCGGCTGAAGCCTTCAGTGAAATCGTAAGTGGAAAAAATCCACCCGTCATCAAGAGGCCGGTAGTCATTCAGGTGTATGAGAGATGACACCATGCCTGTTTCCGTATTCAGGAGGCACACTTCATTGACAAGCGCCGGATCGGCATAGCGGACGAACTGCGTGCCGATGACATCAAGGAAGGCATATGCGGAAACACTGCCATCATCATCTCTGATGCATCTGATCATGTTGATGACAACCTCTCCCTTCTCAAGCGTTGTGTAGCGGAAGCCGGTGGAGAACCGTGTTCCCTCAAAATCCTGAACGGAGGGAAGCCTTGATGAGAAATCCACATAGAACGGGATATCGCTTGCCGTTGTATAAAGTACATGTCCGTCCAAAGAGAGCACAGTGAGCACTGCATCATCCTCCCTTCCGGCAAGGCTGTATGCGGCGCTCATGTCAAGCTGCGTGCGCTCGACTATGCCGCCATCTGCCAGAGCCTTCACTGTCTCATCACCGGCAAAGGCAGCCAGGCAGTCCGTCAGGTCTCCAACCGTCGCCGAGAAACGTATCTTTATGTCATTCATCGAGACGTCAAGCTGGTTGTAGAGGTTGGACTGCGTCAGGATCTCGCCGTAGCTGTATACGAAAATTATGACTGGCGTGAGCGCGAAAAACACTGTCAGCACAATCGACAGTATTATCCGTGAAAGAAGGCTCTGCATCGGCATTCTCATATATAGCGTCCGAAATGTTTTCTCAGTTCACTGTCATTGAAAGTATAGCGGAAAGCATCGATTCCCAGTCTGGAGGCACAATCGACATTCTCCTGCATATCATCAACGAAGTGTGTGTTCCCGGCCGTGAATCCTTCCATGTACATTATGTACGTGAAGAAACTTTCCTGAGGCTTCACTGCATGGATGAGGTGACTTGCATAGCAGAAATCGAAATGTGAGCTTATGCCGAGCTCATCTATCGTATGCCAGTGGCTATGAAATGTATTCGAGCCGACCACGACACGGTTTCCGCCCTTCCTCAGCTCATCGATGACGGGAAACACACCTTCGTTCCGCACGGGGTGGAAACAGGTGCGGAACAGGTCCTCCCCTATCTTCACTCCATAAGCTTCCTCAAGATGTCTGTAATAGGCCTCAATCGGGAAAAGGCCCGAGATGAGGCTGTCTTCATACAAAGCGTAATCGGCGGCAAGGGCGGCTTCATCGGTTTTCAGCCGGCGGGCCATTTCCGGAATCATGGTGATGTTTTTTATAAGCACGTTCCCGAAATCGAAAATAAACAGTTCTCTCATATCAATCCTGCTGCTGATACCGCCTGATGAACTGCGTGAGCTTGTTCATGCTTTCAGCGGAGATATCATGTTCGATAAGACAGGCATCATGCTCGGCAATCTCCTTGTCAACCCCGAGGATATCGCGGAAGAACCGCGTAAGGGTCCGGTGTCTGTCATAGACTTCCTCGGCAAGAGCCCTCCCCTTGGCGGTAAGGCTCACATCACCGTAAGTCTCCATGGACACGTACCCGTCAGCCCTGAGCACGGACATGGCGCGCGATACGCTGGGCTTGCTCACGCCCAGATGTCTCGCGATGTCAGTGCTGCGTACGCTTTCACTGTCATTTCTGATCTCGAGGACCAGGATCGCTTCCAAATAATCTTCACCTGACTTCTGCATATTTATTTTTTACCATACGGAAATCCGTTTGGCAACAAACAGGTTCCCTCCTCTCAGTTTTTAAGCAGGATTCTTCCGCTGAGGCATCCGGTCAGACTGCCGTCCTCTACAGCCTGCACACCGTTCACGAAAACGGATTTTATCTCAACCCTGGGATTGTCGATATACAGAAGGAGGATGTCGGCGGCAGCGCCTTCCCTGACCAGCCCCCTGTCGCCGATGTGCATGAGCGAAGCGTTCCTGTGCGTCAGGATGTTTATACCTTTCTCCAGCGGGAACAGCTTTTTTGACAGCACATAGGTTTTCAGGAACTCAAGCGCAGCATTCTGTGAACGCGGATGCGGAGGGAATGACGAATAAAGGGCATCGGTGCCGAAATGCATGAGATCATCCTGCATTATGGCCTCAAGCGTTGATTCGCTTTCCGTAACGTCGCTCATCACAGCCGCCCCGCTTTCATCGGAAAGTATGTCGAAAAGAAAGTCCAGCGGACTGGAGGAAAGGGATGCGAGGCTTCTGCCGTCAAGATCGCTCCTGCTGTCCAGATGCATTATGCTTATCCTCTCGGGACCGACAACACTGTACAGGCTTTCCCATCCCTGCGGGTGCAGAATTTCCCTTTTCATGGCTTCCCTTTCGCTTTCAAGCTGGAGGGCAAAGCGGAGTTCGCTTCTGGAAAGCGAAAGGTAATGCGGAGGAAGAAGGGAAAAAAGGCTCGTGGAACCGAAGTTGTAAGGATACTGGTCAAAGGACACCTCAAGGCCCCTGTCCCTGTATGAATGTATGAGAGAGAGCAGAGCGGAAAGCTTGTCCTGGTTCTCATCGCCTATTATCTTGAGATGACTGATCTCGAGACGGACACAGCAGCGCAGGGAAAGCGAGAGCACTTCCTCTGCCGCCTCAAGTATTTCATCGCTCTCGCTTCTCATATGCACGCTGAAAAGCCCGTCATGTGCCGCAGTGACACCCAGCAGCGCCTCAAGCTCCCTCTCGTCGGCAAACGAACAGGGATTGTAGTAAAGGCCGGTGGAGAAGCCGTAACAGCCTTCACTCAGACTTTTTTCGAGAAGGGCGCACATCCGACTTATCTCATCATCACTTGCAGCCCTTGAGGCATCATCTCCCATAACGGCGATCCTCAGCGGTGCATGAGGCTGCAGAAATCCCATGTTGATCCCGCATCCGTTTTCCCTGACAGCGGATGTGAATGATCTGAAATCAGACCAGGAGAGAGGAATGCCGCACCTGCCCAGCACATCATCATTGAGAGCTTTCAGAAGATGCCGGTTCTCATTGAGCGGGAAAACCCCTATTCCGCAGTTGCCGCTTATGTCGCTGGTTATGCCCTGTTTCAGTTTCATTCCGGCATTTTTTTCATTCAGCACATACACCTCGCTGTGGGCATGCACATCGATGAAGCCGGGAACAAGCGTCAGGCGGGAGGCTTCTATCACCCTTTTGGCCCTGACATGTTCCCGTCCTATGAATGCTATTGTATCGCCGAGTGTCGCGACATTTGCCCTGTAGGGGGCGCTGCCGCTTCCGTCAATTATGAGCGGAGACTCAAAAAGGAGATCATACATGGCTACGGTCCTTATGCAAGATGGAAGACACGGGAATACGAATCAAACATCGCACGTTCATAAAGACGGGCAAGATCCTCGAAGTTTCCCTTGCTCCGTGCCAGGGCAAGCGTTGCGTTGAGCTCTTCCATCATGCTCTCATCAAGATATGGCGGAAGAAAGCCCTGACAGACGAGCATGCTGCATGATACCAGCAGCGCGAACAGGGCATTGTCCTTCTCAAACGGTCTTGTCTTTATGAATTCATTGAGAAGAAGCACCGACTTGAAGACAGGGTGAATGCCCTTCCATTCCCTGCTGAAGCGCATGAAGAAGCTTTCCATCTGACAGTCAAAAGGAATGTCCGGACTCAGATCTCCGTCCACCAGGGAGGGTGCGTCCTTGAACGATGCGCCTCTTCTGTCATCATAGCCCTGAGTGAATGCGGCATGCATGCTGAGCACGGTTTTCACTGCATAGTCATAAGTCTCGCCGGACGAGCGCAGCAGTATCGACCTGAAGGCGGCGATCCTGAGCGCATCCTCAAATGAAAGGCTCCTTGCCGGAGAGAGGGAGAATACTGAGACTATCTCATCATGTGTATACTGCCTTCCGTCCATCAGGGAGCCCAGCATGATGATGGAGGCGATGAAATCATCCGTGTTCATGTTCGTGTACAGCTTGTCACCGACCGGGTTGTGGTCCCTCAGCGTGTTGAGGGAAGTCACGTCGATACTTCCCAAACGCACGAAATTGTTCTTAAATTGTCTTGCGACCCTTCCGTCGAACGGCTTCGGACTGTCGGCCGGGATTGACCATGACCAGCCGAGCTTCACGGCTCCTTCTATTCTGCCTTCCTGGCACAGCAGACGGACGCGGCGTTCCGTGATTCCGCATTTCTCTGCAAATGCCTTGGCGCCTATATACTTTTCCATAAAACAAATAATACACCGTATTCGGAGTGATGAAAAGCATTTTATGATTAATGGTCAAAAATATTCCACTGTTGATTAATCCACCCTTTTCTGCTTTAATTTCACGGGAGCACCATATGGACAAATACGATGTGATCATAGTCGGTTCAGGACCGGCTGGTATGGGATGTGCCTTCTCGCTGATCGAGAAGAAAAAAGACATCAGGATCCTGATGATTGACAAGAACCGCTATTCAACAGGCGGCATGAGAAATGACTGCAAGATGAACTTCACCTTCCCCATCGGCTTTCCGCTGGAATACTGGGATGAGGAAACAGCAGACAGATATCTTGAGGAAGTGACAAGATTCCTCAAACCGGATATCCTCCCGAAATCAAATATCGAGACATATCAGGCAAGGGCAACAAGGCTCGGTTGTTCGCTGCTTGAGATAAGACAGACGCATCTGGGTACAGACGGGGGTCTTGCCCTGATCAAGGAACTTCAGGAAAAGCTGAAGGAGAACAATGTCGAGCTTTCGCTTGGCGAGAACATGACTGACATCGACAATGAAGCGAAGATCATAACAACCGACAAGAGAAAGATCGGATACAGAACCATCCTTATCGCCCCCGGCAGACAGGGTTTCCATTTTCTTCAGGACATGATGCAGCGTCTGGGCGTACATTATGTAGACAACATTCTTGACGTCGGAATCAGAGTCGAGACAAGACTTGAGCACTATCCGATAGTCAAGGATTACTATGATCCCAAATTCTATTTCAAGGAAAAAGTCAGAACCTTCTGCACGAACAGCGGAAACGCACATGTCGTAAAGGAAAAGTACGCAACCGCCAGAGGCGATATATGGTATTCAGTCAACGGACATGCATATGCCGCAGACGAGAACAGGAACAACGGCCTTGTCAATTTCGCCATACTCAAGACCGTACGGTTCACCGAGCCTCTTGCAAGCGGACAGGAGTTTGCCGAGCATCTCGGCCTCATGGCGGCCCTGATGGGCGGGGGAAAGCCGCTCATGCAGAGAGTCGGTGACTTCCGGCTCGGCAGAAGAAGCAAGGCAGCGACTTTCAACGGCGACCTGTATGACTTCAGGCCGTCCCTCATCGACGCAAGTCCATCCGACATTTCGCTGGCCATGCCTTCAAAGATCCTGCGCTACATCTGGTCTGCGATGAAAAACCTCGATACAATCGTTCCCGGAATTCTCCATCCGAGCACAATAATGTATTACCCGGAGATCAAGCTGTATGCAAACAAGCCGGAATACAGGGATGAGCATTTCCAGGTTGCGGAGTCTGTCTTCTTTGCAGGAGACGGGGCGGGCACCAGCCGCGGCATAACCGGCGCATGGGCAAGCGGCATAAGAGCATCAAGAGGCATGCTTGACTATCTGAAATGAGAAAGCAGCGCGATTTTGACAACGGAAGGATTCTCACGCTTGTTCTGGCGATGAGCATACCCACATGCCTCTCGCAGGCTGTGAATGTGCTGTACTCCATTGTCGACAGAATGTTCATCGGCAATATTGCAGGCTACGGCGCCGATGCCCTTGCCGGTGTCGGTGTCGCCGCGCCGGTCACATCGCTGATCTCATCCTTCGCCGTACTTGTCGGTCTGGGAGGGAGTCCTCTCATGGCAATAAGGGAAGGACACAGGGAACACGAAGAAGCGGAGAGGATACTCGGCACAAGTTTTGCATTCCTTCTGATTCTCTCTGCTCTGCTTACACCTCTTTTCTATATTCTGAAAAGTCCGCTGCTGAGACTTTTCGGTTCATCAGATATCACATTCCCTTATGCGGATGAGTACCTTGCGTGGTATCTTGGCGGCACTCCGTTCGCAATCCTGACAACAGGACTCAACAGCTTTGTGATAAACCAGGGGATGAGCCGCAGGGCAATGATCTCCGTCATGAGCGGTGCTGTAATAAACATAGCCCTGGATCCGCTTTTCATATTCACTTTCGGCATGGGAGTGAAAGGAGCGGCTATCGCAACGGTAATAAGCCAGGCGGCAAGCTTCGCAATCACCATCACCGGCCTCATTTCATCTAAAGCCCGTATCAGACTGCATCTTACGGCTCCCAGGGGCTATATAGTGAAGAAGACAGTCAGGCTGGGCCTCTCGCCTTTCATAATAATCGCAACCGACAGCCTCATCATGATAATCCTCAACACCATCCTCCAGATGTACGGAGGAAAAGGACTTGGCGACAAGCTGCTTACATGTTCCACGATAATCCAGTCGTACCATCTGCTCGTGATGAATCCTCTAGGAGGAATAACAGGAGGCAGCCAGGGGCTCCTGAGCTACGCCTACGGAGCAGGACGGACGGACAGAGTAAGGAGCACTTACTTACACGTCCAGGTGCTTGCAACGGTATATACGGTGCTCATGATGATCTTCAGCTGGACAAATGCCCGTTTCTTCATACAGCTCTTCACTTCAGATGAGGAGATCATACAGCTGAGCATTTATTACCTGAAGATATTCACCGCGATGATCATCCCGCTTTCCTTCCAGTACAACACTGTCGACACCTTCACCGCGCTCGGCAAGAGTGAAATATCCCTGCCGCTGTCACTCTTCAGGAAACTGGTGTTCACACTATCCATATTTATTATTCCATATATTACAAAAGAAGCGGGTTCTGCCTTCTTTGCAGAACCGGTCAGCGACATCATATCATCATTAGTAAGCAGTACTACCTTATTGATAATGCTGCCCAGAGTGCTCAGGGAAAGGACTTCACGCGGCCTCTCCATCTGATATTTTCGCCTTTCGAGAGGATTTTCCACTTTAACAAATTGAAACATCGTTTTATATTTTCAATATAAACATTGCTGATCACGCAAAAGGAGTTTTGATATGACATTTGCTGAAAAAATGAAAGGTCTTGCAAAGAAAGCAGGAAAGTCCCTTGTACTTGCAGAAGGTCTTGAGAAAAGAACACTCAAAGCTGCAAGAATCATCATGGATGAGAAGATTGCCTCATCAGTAACTCTCGTCGGGCCTGTAGACAAGGTCAGGGCGGCTGCAGAAGCTGAAGGCGTAAGTCTGGAAGGTATAAAGATTGAGGATCCGGCCACAGACAGCAAGAAAGCCGAATTCGCCAAAGAATATTATGAACTGAGAAAGCATAAGGGCATGACTGAAGAACAGGCTGCAATCGACATAGTAGACCAGCTCCGCTGGGGCGCAATGCTTGTTCACCTCGGTTATGCAGACAGCATGGTTGCAGGTGCCGAGTCCACAACCGCAAACGTTCTCAGGGCAGCCTTCAACATCATCAAGTGCAAGCCCGGCATCAAGAGCGCATCAAGCTGTTTCGTAATGGCAACAGACAAGACACAGTACGGTGTGAACGGTTCCTTCATCTTTGCCGACTGTGCTACAATCCCGAATCCGACAGCCGAGCAGCTTGCCGAGATCGCAGAAGCCAGTGCCGAAAGCTGCCGCACATTCCTTGAAGCCGAACCGGTGGTGGCCCTGCTCAGCTATTCAACAAAGGGTTCTGCAAAGGGTGATCTTGTCGAGAAAGTACAGACAGCAACAAAGCTCATTCAGGAGAAATGTCCTGATCTCAAGGTTGACGGAGAGCTCCAGCTTGATGCTTCAATCGTACCGTCAGTCGCAGCACAGAAAGCACCCGGCTCAATAGTTGCAGGACATGCGAACACACTCGTCTTCCCGGACCTCCAGGCCGGCAACATCGGTTACAAGCTCGTTCAGCGCCTTGCTGGTGCCGAAGCTTACGGCCCTATTCTTCAGGGTTTCGCAAAGCCGATCAGCGACCTTTCACGCGGCTGTTCTGTTGAGGACATTGTCGTCACAGCCGCCATCACACTCGCACAGGCTGCTGCAAACAACTGATTCACATATCGTGACTGATTTCAATCCCTGGGTTCGCTCAGGGATTTTTTCTTTCTCTCATATACAAACTCGGCAATTCCGCCTTCATGGGAAACATAGGACAGATACAGCTTCTAATCCGGCTCCTGCCGGATGATCACGGCGTCTCTGATATCCATATGTTTTTCTCACTCTTCACTTGCCTGACTCTTTCAGGCAGAGCACACGGATTGTCATGGATGAATGTAATGCCCTCACAGCTTTCAGCATACCCGTGTGTCAGTACATATGCACCATAATCTTTGTACACCCTTCATCTGGTGAAAGCTCAAAGCTCACCTAATGATAGGTAATTTCAGCCCATGATTATGGTATCGAAAGTCTATGTGAATTCTTCCCAGCTGCCTGTGCTCTCACCTCCATCTTCTTCGCACAGCCAGTCTGCAATAAACCCGTCCAGACTCATTGCTATATATAAAACAACTTTTCTCATATTTCATTCCGATTTCAGAACATTAACAAGATTTATAAGCTGGTCAATATCAAGAGCTTCCGCTCTTTCCATACCGCTAAGAGATGCTCTGTCAAATGCAGATGAAAGCTTATCCTTTGAATAGGCTGATGAAAGATTATTCCTTATAGTTTTTCTCCTTTGAGAGAAAAGCATTCTCACTATGCTGAGGAAATCGTTCCTTATTTCATCAGGCACGAGACTTCCATCCCTTCTTTCCATTACAACAACAGCACTGTCGACATTCGGCTGGGGATAGAAACAGGAGCGCGGTATAGTAAAAAGCAGGCGGTTTCTGTAATCTATCTGGGTGAGCAGGGAGAAAAATGAATAGGCATCACTGTCCTTTGAGGCACACATTCTCTCAACCACTTCCTTCTGCAGGGTGAAAACCATACGTCTGACTCTGACATCACTTTCAATTAGCTTTGCAATACACACTGAGCCGACATTGTACGGAAGATTGCCGCAGATGTAATCAGGCGTCTCATCCTGAGTGAAAAGAGTTTTCAATGCATCCCCCTGCACAAGCGAGAAGTTATTCTCATCTGCAAAAGCCTGTTCTCTCAGGAGTCGGCAGAATCCGTTGTCTATTTCAAAAGCCCGGACCTTTACCCCGCTTTTCAATAAAAGCGATGTGATAGACCCCAGGCCAGGCCCTATTTCCCATACGACGGATCCATCTTCGGCATTCAGAGCTTTCACAATACGCTCGCGCGCAGAGGATGAATAGAGAAAGTTCTGTCCGAACTTCTTCGTCATTGCAAGTGATGCAAGATCAAGTATCTGGCTTATTTCTTTCGGGCTGTCATAATTAAAGTTCCACACCTGAGTCTCCGTTTCTTCTTGAGAATATAGGAAAGCAGGAGGAGAAGCAACACGGATGAGGAAAAAACAATATACGGTGTCATTGTATCAGAGTGCGGAAAGCGCGCACCGATGATCATCAGACTCTCAATAAGGAAGTAGACGTACTTCCTGAGAGGAAACAGAAACGGGATGATGGATAAGAACATATACAGATAGACAAGAGAGGAAATGATTCCGCCTGTGATAATAGCTGAAAGCTGGTATGTTCCGAACACACAATAAGAGAGCGGACTTGTGAAAAGTATCGCGGCGGCACCGGCACTTATGTTTGAGACAATGCTTTCCGGCAGGAGGATTATTTCATCAAAGGCTGTCTTCAATACCGGAGAAAGACTCATTATGCCGAGAAGCGACAGATAGCTGTAACAGCTTGCAAGCGACAGAAGAGTGAGCGGAAAGAAAATGGAATGAAGAGTGAAAGTGAGAAACAGGGCCTTCACGCCTGAAAGTTGTCCCCCGGATGCGAAAAACACAGCAGACAGTATGAAGGCCCTCAATATGGATGCCTTCGGGCCGATGTAGAACACATAGAAGGCTATTATCAGGATAGAGATGAATCGTGCATTGCGCCGTCCCAGGAAAGGCTTCAGCAGAATCTGAATGAAAACGGAGAAGACGGAAAGATGCATGCCTGACAGGGCAAGCACATAACTTGTACCGCTTTCACGTGCAAGAGAAGAAAGCGGGAAATCTGGATCTGCACAGCAGCCGGTAAGCAGCATGAGACTCAGATTATTCTCCCTGCTGCTATCCGGATCAATCATTCTTTCAAGTATCTCAAGCACTGTCTTCCTTCTTTCTCTCACCGTAGTTGCCGACATCAGACGGAAATGCGCAGCCTTGAAACCGTAATCATTTAAAGAGCCGTAAAAGAGAACTCTGTCACCGCAGTAAAGTTTCCCGTCTCCGGTGTATGTCACATTCACAACCCCGCGGGCACTTGCACCGGCTCCTCCTGAAATGAAACATTCATCAAGAGAAAGCACAATCCGTCTTGTTCCGTACTTTCCCCTGACGCTGTCCTGAATCACCGTGCCGTATACTGCCTTTATGTCTGCTTTGCCAAACCCATAGGAAACTGTTCCTTCAAGCAGAAGTGCAAGTGTCATGAAAACAAAAACGGATGATACGGAAATGCTCAGTATAATTTTCTCCCGTCCCTGCCATATGATGAAAAGGATGCCCGAGGCAATGCCAAGCGGACAGGCAAATGGAGAAAGAAAATAAAGCGCCGTGAGGTGCAGTGCGAAAAGCAGGGTGAAAGAAAAACATAATGCCATTCTGCACCTATAGCTAAACAATATGAAGTGACCTCTGATTTGCAGGAACGTGGATTCAGCAATACCATAGTCTAAGAACAAAAACAGGCGTGCCTTACCGCATGCAAAAGGAGATCACTTCAATGTTAACCAATGAAATTGTAAGAACAATCGGCATCGATGTCCATTCAGAAACGTACTCAATCAGCACCTACAACCCGCAGACGGGAACATTCATAGGAGAATGCACAGTAGAAGCAGATGCAAGGAATGTCATCAGGTATGTTGCTAAGCTCAGGAAAGAGACCGCAATACCTGTATCAATAGATGTCGGTTATGAAGCAGGTCCTACGGGGTTCGGGCTTAAGAGAGAACTTGAGAAGGCAGGAATCAGATGCCATGTTATGGCTCCAACAAGCATCTATCGTCCATCTGCAGGAGTGAGGGTGAAGACGGATGCAAGGGATGCAAGATCACTTGCCAAGGCTGTGTACTGGGGTTCTTATTCCGAGGTCATGCCGTTGTCAGAAGAAGACGAGGCGTATAGGGATTACATCAGGATGCGCGATGACAGGCATGATGAGCTTAAGAGAGCAAAGCAGCATCTTCTCTCATTCCTTCTTAGAAGGGGCAAGCAGTATCAGGGAAAGAATTACTGGACACGGATGCACATGGGATGGCTGAGGAAAATAGAGTTCGAGAACCTTGTGGATCAGCTCACATTCAAGGAGTACCTCAATGAGGTAATGAGACTGATGGATGCAATAGCGCTTCTTGATGCGAAGATAGAGGAATTCTCGAAGAATGAGTGCTATGCAGAGAATGTCTCGAAGCTCAGGTGCTTTGCAGGCATCGATACACATAGTGCGATGGTGATGCTGACGGAGATTGGAGACTACAGCAGATTCGAATCAGCAGAGGCATTCTCTTCTTATCTTGGCCTCACGCCAGGAGAGCATTCAAGCGGAAAGAGCGCAATGAAGACCGGAATCACCAAAGCGGGGAATGCCCATTGCCGGAGGATTCTATGTGAAAGTTCCAACTCTATTGCAAGGGCGAATCCATACAAGAAATCAAAACGGCTTCTTTCACGACAGGTGGGAATGGATCCTGATGTAATAGCATATGCGGACAGGGGAACGGCAAGGATAAAGAAGAAATTCTTCACTCTTAAGGAGAACGGAAAACATACGAATGTCGCGAAAGCCGCCTGCGCAAGGGAGCTTGCATGCTTCATATGGGGAATGATGACCGGCAACTATGATTCTGAAGCAGCGGCCTCATAATGTGCGGAGAATGGAATAAGCTGGATACTGGAGCATCCAGGGTTGTCCTGCCAGACTGGCGACAGTCAAGATCTTGCTATCTTCGACCATCTTATAAGACAGGCGGAAACAACCTGATTCTTGAGGCTAAACAGAATGAGCAGTAAGCGGACCATTGGCCTACGGTAACCAATCCATGAATATGAAAGTGGTCAAAAGCTGAAGAACTGATTCAGTCTGGCAAGAGAGCCTTGGATGTATATCTTAATAGGAAAGAAACAGAAGAGGAGCCCAAATAAAAGAGATAGATATTACTTGACAGATGTCACATCATATGAA
>CASFTW010000020.1 GCA_949297785.1 uncultured Spirochaetales bacterium | reverse complement strand
CAACAGGGAATCCTTTGGAAAATAAAGAATTAGCCCGGGATTTCTCCCGGACTGCATGCCTATTTCTGATACCTAATTTCTAAAAGTTACAGATTAAATGGATAATGCAAAAGTCGGACAGCTGATCTTGCAGCTGAGAAAAGAAAAAGGACTTACACAGCAGCAGCTTGCAGAAAGACTTAATATCAGCAACAAAGCGGTCTCAAAATGGGAATGCGGCCACGGGGCGCCGGACATAGCCCTTCTGGAAGATCTCTCATCGGTATTGGGTGCCGACATTCACAAACTTCTGCGGGGAGAGATGAATCCAAACCGGACGGATCCAGGAAAGATCAATAAGACACGCTTCTATGTCTGTCCTGTCTGCGGGAATATCCTGACAAGCACAGGAGAAGCAAACATTTCCTGCTGCGGTCGTCACCTTATGCCGCTGACACCCGCAGACGATGATTCTGGACCTGAAATCTCTATAGAGGAAATGGATACAGATTACTATGTGAGCATCAGTCATGAAATGAACAAATCCCACTATATTTCTTTTGCCGCATGGGTCAATGACAGCTGTCTCTGGTTCCAGCGGCTCTATCCAGAGCAGAGCCCGGCTTTCCGCATGCCGGCTGTAAGACGGAATGGCAAGCTGTACCTGTACTGCATCAGGGACGGATTGTTCCAATACCCGTTAAAAGAGCTTCTCAGAAATGAAAAACATCCAGAAAACAGTCAAAATCCGGTATAAGTGAAAATCCTCCTGCACCCGCATCAGCACAGGAGGATTTTTCACAATCATGCTCGGCGATGAAACTTAAATCTTCTCAAATTTAAGTGCAACAGTCCCCTCCGCATAACCGTCAATCAGAATTGCCTCGAGAATTTCATCAGGCTCAAGTGTGTATTGATAACCATTGTCAGGATATAGAGAACAGCTTGAAGAACCTGTGCTATTTTCTCTATACAGCTTCAGAGCTACGTCTGCCATAACATCATCATTACAACTTATCTTCCAGTTCATTGCATCTTCCGGATCATCAGATTTGAAAATAAGTAACTTAGGTCCTTCATTGAAACTTATTTTCTTTTCAAATGAAGAAGAACCATCAAGAGCAATGAACTCTATTTTTCCCTTCTCCTCATCAGAAATCTCCCTGATTCTCATTTTTCCGGAATTCACAGAACCTTGATATTCACTGATAACATAGGACAGACAGCCCTCAGGGCTTCCTCCGTAAATTAGAACCGTATTTGTTGCACGATCCACGCTGAAAGGATAGAAATACGGCACCCTATGTCCATCCTGATCAGTTACATCCGGATCTCTGAGAGAACTGATATCCAGATCACCATCATCGAACTTCATCTCAAGTACGAATTCAAAATTGCCCGGTGCGTCACCTTTGAAGAATCCTGGTAATGCGAAATCTGTGAATTCATTAGGATTCAGATATACCGGAGGTATGATACTGTAGTTGTTTTCACATTTACCTTTTCTCAGCCTTATATTGCTGACCATTATCACATTGCCAGTTCCGGTGAAATCATAGACAAAAGAATTATCGCTATATATTTCCTCCCCCGTTTCACTGTTTATGAAATACCAGGAAGTACTCATGCTGCCGCCACCGTTATGCTGGTTCACGACAGCATATTCACCATCTTCCTCAATTTCAAAGCGGAAGCAGTTAAGATATAAATCACCATCTTCTGTATTCATTACAGGATTCATATCCTCAGTGTTTTCTGTATAGCCTGTATTCATGTTCAGTTTCATAATCTGTAATTTAGCTTCAGATGCAACTTCAAATGCAGATGATTCAAATCTCATTACATCATCAAGGGCAAGGAAAACATAGAAATCTCTGTCCACTCGTATAAGATGTTCATCACGGCATGAAATTTTCTCACCAAGATACAGCCCATACACACTGCCGGTATCAAGATTCTCGAAAACAAGGTTATTATTCCAGCCGAATGATACATCAGAAAGTTTCTCAGAAAGATCAGACGCATCTACTTTGATATCTTCAGCCTCTTCCTTAGTAAAGCCTGTTTTCGAGAAAGAAAGCGTGACATCGCCTTCAACCTGTTCCCCGTTTCTGATGACAAGATATTCAAGAACATCATTTGAGAAATCATCATCTTTTATTTCATGGTTATTAAGACCGAATTGGCTATACCCTCTGTTACCTATATGCCCATATGCCAGACGGATATCGAATCTGTTATCGGTAAAGTCTCCCCTTACCTGCATTTCATGCAAAGTATCAGTATCAGATGTGAAAACTACCGGAGTGAAAGTATCTTCTGCATTGACATGAATAGTCTTGCTCATTCCCTCTTTCACATCCACGAAATGTATTTTATTCCGCTCTTCACCTGATATCTGTCTCAGTTTAATTGTTCCTGGTGAAGCAATGTTTTCCTCTGTTATGACCTCAAAGATGAAATCTTCTTCCACTTCTCCTACATACAAAAGTACCGTTGAAGAAGTTTCGTCATAAGAAACCGGGAATATATAAGGCTGTCTGTATCCGCCATCTGCCTTGCGTCCATCTGTCACACTGTTTGAAAACATGTAATTCCAGACAGAGTTTTCCCCTATATTCAATTCAAGAACCATTTCTCCATTACAGGAAGCAGCATCAACTTCATAAAGGTATCTGACCGGTTTTAGATCAGCAACTTTATCATATTCAAGTATCAGGGGATTGAGAGGAATTATTTCCTGTACCAGATGACCCTCCCGTCTCATTACCTGATTGAATATTCCGATTTCATTCTTTAATGACAGATCCATGAGACCGCTGAATTCAGGATCACGTGAAAGAGAGCCGCTTGATGGATCAATGACACCATAATCGGTACTGAAAGAACCGCTTCCTGTACTGTAGTTCAACAACGCAACACGGGAGGGATTAAGATCTTCTTCTTCAAGATTAATTATGTAATACTCTTCAAATACCGGATATGTACCGTCATAATCTTCAGCCCAATAAAGAGGCGTGCCATCAGTATCTATGATTCTGTCTTCAGTTACCGGCTGATATTTCATTATCTTGACATTGCCTCTGCCGCTTATGCCTACATCGCTGCCGAGGAAAGAGAAATCACTGCCATCTGATGGATGAAGATATGTTCCGCCCTGTGTCGGAATAAGTCCGTTTCCGGCAGATCTTGAAGTCATGCTCCTGCCTTGATTTTCAGGGTAGATGCCATATAGACCGCCGTCTTCAAGATTTGTAAGTGTTACTGTTGTGTTACGAGTCAGCGGGATATCCTGAACTTCATTATCCCTGATGTTGCTTACAGTCTGTTTTTCAGCAGGTAAATCTTCCGAGTCATCAGCCTGACTGCAAGAAATGAATGAAAATGCCAATAATACTGCAAACAAGATTGTTAATGCTTTTCTCACAACAATCCCCTCCTTTTTTTCACCTTTAAGTCAAAGGTACCCCCCCCCGGAAGTATTGTCAAGAAAATATGCTTTCTGAAATTCTCCTCCTGTTGTATAGTTTTCCTTAATATGAAGGGAAAACACCTGAGGATTGCAGACATAGCTCTTATAGCATTCATCTTTGCAGCATCTGTCTCAATGCTGCTTTTCTCTTCATCAGGTGCATCATATGTGCAGATTGAGACACCCGATGGAATTTTCCGCTACACTCTCTCTGAAAACAGGACGATAGAGGCCGAAGGGGAAATAGGAACCACGACAATACAGATTGAAGACGGAAGTGTTAGGATACTCTCATCCCCGTGCGATAACAAAACCTGCATGAGAGGTTCAATCAGCAAATACCCTGAAATGCTTGTCTGCCTTCCCAACAGGATTGCCGTGAGCATGGAAGCGGACAGCGGAGGTGAAGTAGATGCGACAGCGTTCTGAAGTCTCCTACCTTGCGGCATTGAGCCTTGCACTCTCCGTAATGGAGGCAAGCCTTCCTCATGCACTTCCCTTCCTGCGTCTCGGACTTGCGAATCTGTCATTGCTGTGGGCGCTGACACGGCTGTGTGCAAAGGATTATTTCATTCTGGCTCTGATCAAGTGGCTGCTCTCGTCATTCATTGCAGGAACACTTTTTTCCCCATATGCACTTGTGAGTTTTGCAGGCAACGCTTCAAGCAGCATAGTGATGTTCATCATTTACAGATACTGCAGCAGGTTATTCTCCCTCTACTCTGTATCCGCAGCAGGATCAGTAATATCGGCGGTATTCCAGCTGCTGTCGGCATCTCTTTTCCTCAGCAGCAGCGTACTGTCACTCATTCCCGTGATGATGATCTTCAATCTGTTTACAGGTCTTGTACTCGCTTTCATTGCCTATCATATTTCTCCTGCAGATGATGTGAAGATCAGAAAGGAAAAACATCGTCCGGAAAAAAAGCGTAATGAAAGCAGAACTGTACTTGTCTTCTCTCTTGCGGCTCTCGCCTCGCTTTTCTTCACGCACAGCATACCTGTACTTGCACTTCAGTTCATCATTGCACTTGTCCTTTGTTTCATGAGCGGAAGAAGGATACGTCCTTTTTTCTACATCATAAGCTTCTTATCCGTCGTAGTATTCAATCTTTTCTCTCCGTCCGGCCGTCTTGTTTTCGCATTTGTGACAGAGGGCGCACTTGCAGAGGGAGTGATGAAAGCTCTGCGACTTACAGCAACAGTCGCGCTTTCGCAGAGCATGTCAACCCTGCCGCTGACATCCGGAAGCATGGCATCCGAGATAATGTCGGTGTATGCTGCAATAAATGAGAAATTCTTCTCATCGGACGGGAAAGCCGTCGAAAGGCTGAATGAGGCACTGAAGCTTGATGATTTCACCTCCGCACCCGGAGGAATGCATGATGTGCACCATCTTCCTTTCATAGCTGCAGACACTCTGGTTGTAATACTTGCAGTTGTTTCAGTTACCATTCTGCAGAGTTAATTGTAATGCAATATATATTTCATAATCCCATGTAATAATATTTTTACGCTTAAACTGGTTTAGAAAATAATCACAAGATCAATTAAAACATGAAATATTTAAAATAATATTCCATTTGGTATTTTATTCTGCATTTCAGCTGTAAAAACTGCATTATTTTCACCTAAAATCAGTGTTATTCTTTGTTTTTTCACATTTTACTTGATTTTGCTTGACTTAGTTTTGATTTCCGCTGATATAATTCCCTGAGAAATAAAATCAGAATCAAGGAGAAAAATTCAATGGCTAATGTGAATGCTGAAACATTTCCCGGACAGAAAGAACTCCAGGAGCTAATTGAAAGAGTAAAGCGTGCACAGATCATGTTTGCATCCTTCTCTCAGGAGCAGGTTGACAGGATTTTCCGTGAAGCCGCAATTGCAGCTAACAACGCACGTATCACCCTTGCACAGGATGCCGTGCAGGAAACAGGCATGGGCATCGTTGAGGATAAGGTTATCAAGAATCACTTCGCAGCAGAATACATCTTCCATAAATACAAGGATGAGAAGACCTGCGGAATCATTGAGGAAGACACAGGATTCGGCATCGAGAAGATCGCAGAACCCAAAGGCGTTATCTGCGGCATAATCCCGACAACAAATCCGACAAGTACCGCAATCTTCAAATCACTCATCGCATTAAAGACAAGAAACGCAATCATCTTCTCACCGCACCCGAGAGCAAAGAAGTGCACATGCGACGCAGCCCGCATCGTAAGAGACGCTGCAGTCAGGGCCGGTGCTCCTGAAGACATCATCGCATGGATTGAAGAGCCGTCAATGGAGAAGACAAACTACCTCATGACACATCCTCTTGTGAACCTCATCCTTGCTACAGGCGGTCCCGGAATGGTCAAGAGTGCCTACTCCTCCGGCAAGCCGGCAATCGGTGTCGGTGCAGGCAACACACCTGCCCTTATCGACAAGAGTGCAAACATCAAAATGGCAGTTGCCTCCATCCTCATGTCAAAGACATTCGACAACGGTGTTGTCTGTGCTTCAGAACAGGCTGTCATCGTAAATCAGGAAATCTACGCCGAGGTCAAGAAGGAATTCAAGGACATGGGCGCACACTTCCTCACAAAAGACGAAATGGAGAAGCTCAGTCCGATCATTCTTGATCCGCAGAGAGGTACGGTAAACCCGAAGATCGTAGGTCAGCCGGCTTACAAGATCGCAGAGATTGCAGGCTTCTCAGTACCCAAGACAACAAAGGTTCTCATCGGAGAAGTTTCCAAGGTTGCAGCTGATGAGCCGTTCGCACATGAAAAACTTTCCCCGGTTCTCGGCATGTACAAGTGCCACAACTTCGGTGAAGGTGCCGACATGGCAGCCCGCCTCATCGCACTGGGCGGTTTCGGTCATACCTCGGTTCTCTACATTGATGAGAAGGAAAAAGACAAGGTTGATGCTTACGGCAAGGCTGTCAAGACAAGCAGAATCCTCATCAACATGCCGGCAAGCCAGGGTGCAATCGGTGACATCTACAACTTCCGCCTTGAGCCCAGTCTCACACTCGGATGCGGTTCATGGGGCAACAACTCCATTTCAGAGAACGTAGGTCCGAAGCACCTGCTCAACGTCAAGACACTTGCAAAGAGGAGAGAGAATATGTTGTGGTTCCGCTTACCGCCAAAAGTATATTTCAAGTACGGCTGTCTGCCGGTTGCACTGCAGGAGCTTGAGACAAAGAAGAGAGCATTCATCGTCACTGACAGCTTCCTCTTCTCTTCCGGCATGATCGACAGGATCACCGACCAGCTCGAGTCCATGGGCGTCGAGACTGAAGTGTTCCACCAGGTCAAGCCTGATCCGACACTCGGCACAATCAACATGGCAATGGAACTTGTCAACGCATACAACCCGGATGTCATCATCGCTGTTGGCGGCGGTTCTCCGATGGATGCGGCAAAGATCATCTGGCTTCTGTATGAGCACCCGGAAGTATCCTTCGAAGGTCTCGCACTGCGCTTCATGGACATCAGGAAGAGAATCTACAACTTCCCGAACATGGGTAAGAAGGCAGAACTCGTATGTATTCCTACAACATCCGGTACAGGAAGTGAGGTCACTCCGTTCGCAATCATCACAGATGAGAACACCGGCATGAAGTGGGCGATTTCAGACTATGCCCTCACACCGAGCATGGCAATCGTTGACAGCGAACTTGCAGTGGGACAGCCAAAAGGCCTTACGGCAAGCTGCGGTATCGACGTTCTCACCCACGCACTTGAGGCTCTCGTATCCTCAATGTCTACAGACTATACCAACGGTCTTGCACTTGAGGCTACCCGCCTGATCTTCAAGTATCTGCCTCAGGCTTATGCTGACGGTACAAACGTCAAGGCAAGGGAAAAGGTCCACAACGCCGCATGTATCGCAGGTATGGCATTCGCAAATGCATTCCTCGGTGTCTGCCACTCCATGGCCCACAAGCTCGGCGCACAGTTCCATGTACCGCACGGAATGGCCAATGCCCTCCTGCTTACAAATGTCATCCGCTTCAACAGGAACGACAACCCGACAAAACAGGCAAGCTTCCCGCAGTACGAATACCCGTCAGTGACAAGCCGCTATGCAAGAGCAGCCGACTATGTTGCAATGAGGTGCAATGACACACCGAACGGCAACTACATCGACATCAAGCCGGGTATGAGTATGGATCAGAAGGTTGATGCACTTATCGAAGGTATCGAAAAGCTTAAGAAGGAACTCGGCGTACCTGCTTCCATCAAGGAATGGGGCGTTGACGAGAAGGAATTCCTCGCTGTTGTCGATGAACTTTCAGTCAAGGCATTCGATGACCAGTGCACAGGCAGCAACCCGCGCTACCCGCTCATCAGCCAGATCAAGCAGCTTTACCTCGATTCTTTCTACGGCAGAGAATGGAAAGAAGAAGAGTAATCTGATACATCAGCTCTTAAAGATCAGGAGGACGGACAAAAAATGCCCGTCCTCCTTTATTTCCGCTGCTTCATATGTAAATATAACCCACACAAAGGCAAATTATTCTTATTGACATTATTGCTTTTAGACCATATTATTATTTTGGTAATGATACATGTTCAAAGTGATTTTTTACAGAAAATGCAACGGAGAGAGTCCCGTCGAAAAATTTCTGCTCTTGCTTGATATCAAAATGAGAGCAAAAGTATTGAGAGCTATAAATTTGCTGGCAGACTTTGGAAACAAGCTTAGAGAACCTGACTCAAAACTGCTTGAAGATGGCATTTTTGAGCTAAGAGTTAAACTGGGATCAGATATTGTCAGAGTTTTGTATTTCTTTTGTGAAGGAAGAATTGTTGTACTTACAAATGGATTTGTGAAAAAAACTCAAAAACCACCAGAAAACGAAATTCGTATGGCAAAGAAGTATAGATCTGAGTATTTGAAAAGGAGTAAAACAAATGGATGATTTCAAGAAATTTCTGACCAGTCAGTTTGAAAACCCTGAATTTAAAAAAGAATGGGATAAGCTTGAACCGGAATATCAGATTATGAGCGCAATGATCAAAGCAAGAAATGAGACCGGTATTACACAACAGCAACTTTCAAAGCTCACAGGTATCAACCAGTCCAACCTGAGCAGAATAGAGAACGGAAATGGGAATCCTTCTCTTTCCACATTGCAAAGAATAGCATCTGCTTTTGGTAAAAAACTTTCGATTTCATTTGTGTAGTTAATGATATCTTAATTCATGTAAATCTAAAAAAGACACCATCAGCATTGTATATCTGAGTTAACTGTCGCAGAACCGTGTGTATCAAGATTTCCAGAAATATCCAAACGGTTATCTTCCTCATTACCTCCAATAACGATTAAAAAAGACGAATAAGCATCAATTATTCTGTTAGCTACATGGTCATCAGGAATCTTAGGTGTTGAATTGTCACAGGAATTAAATATTATCAGTGTACAAATGGTTAATAGTAAAATCAAAAGTTTTTTCATGCTAATCTCCTTTTGTCTTTCTACTCAGCTTACAACAGTTTGCCCCCAGCAAGTTTTTTTACTCAAAAGATCAATTTTACACTATCAATATTCATTTGTTTCCATTGACAACCCGCATATGAATTGTTATATAGTTAATTAGTCAAGTAACTAACTGAATAAGGAGACTGAATGACATACAGTTTTTCATCAGATATTCCTCTCTTCATGCAGGTTGCAAAGAATCTTGAAGATGCAATCTTCACGGGACTTTACAGGGAAGATGAGCAGATACCATCCACCACCGAGATCAGCACGGAAGGACATATCAACCCGGCTACCGTGCTGAAAGGAATGAACATTCTGGTCTCAAAAGGCTGGATTGAGAAAAGGAGAGGTCTGGGCATGTTTGTCGTAAAAGGTGCCGTTGGAAGCATAAGAAAGGAAAGAAGGGAAAGTTTCTATAACACTTTCATCACTCCGATGAAAAAGGAAGCAGAGAAACTCAATCTCAGCAACGAGGAAATAGTATCCATGATCATGGAGGGAAAAAATGAAGCTTGAAGTGAAAAACCTTAGAAAACACTATGGGCAGAATCTTGTCCTTGACGGTATATCGCTTACCTTTGAAAGCGGGAACATATACGGGCTGTTCGGCCGTAACGGAGCGGGTAAAAGCACCCTGTTCCGCTGCATAAATGATCTGCTCCCGTATGATGAGGGCAGCATACTGCTGGATGGAGCAGAATACAGAGATCTTGCCAGGGAAAAGAGAAAGATGCTTGCAATTGCTAATGAGGACAATCTCTTTCCCGCCGATGCGAATATAAAGTCAATGGCATGTGCATACGCATATGTGAGAAATATCGATGAGGAAAAGCTCCTTTCAGATATTGAGCGCTTTTCCATCCCTTTAAAGAAGAAATGGGAAAAGCTCTCAACAGGAGAGAGAACAATGCTTAAGAATGTATTTGCAATCAACAGCGGAGCATCATTCATCTTTCTCGACGAACCGGTGCTCGGTCTTGATGCCATAAACCGTGATGAACTTTACAGACGTCTGCTTGAAGATTTCTCAGAGGAGAAAACATACATCATCTCAAGCCACATTATTGATGAAGTCGCATCGTTTGCATCATACATTTATTTCCTTGATTCAAAGAGAATCGTGCTGGAAGGAGAAAGCGAGCTGATTCAGCAGCAAAGTTTCATTCTGTCCGGGAGCAGCGGGGATCTTGCCGGTGTAAAAGGCAATTTCAGCATAATCTCAAGAGGGAACAGGCTCGGTTCTGAATATATGTGCATACTTGGAAAAATTGAGGAAGTTCCGGCATCTGTCAAAGCGGAGAAAACAGACCTTCAGCAGCTTTTCATTGAGATGACAAAAGGAGGAAAGGGAAAATGAACCTGAAAAAGAAACACTATGAACTTCATGAATATGCTTTTTCACTTGCAGTGAGTCTTCTGATCACTGTCGCAATAGGACTTGTGATATCATTCTTTGTCATCAGGGAAGAACGTTTCCATCGTCCCCTGCTCTCGGTGATGTCAATGAACATGACAATGATTTCAGCATTCGCCTACCTTATCTGGTCTCTTGTCGGCGGAATACTGAGTCAGCAGTTTTTGCGCTTCTATATGTTTGCAGGACTGAACAGAAAGGAAGCATTCATCAGACACTGGCTGTACACTCTTGCCGCCACAGCTACTATGACAGTGCTTCTTTCACTATTGTCCCTTCCCTACATGTTCATGATGCACACAAGCTGGTTTCTATGGGAAATAATTACAGTTTCCTTTGCGGCAGCACTCACACTTCAGGCCGCAGGGCAGCTTTTCGGCATCATGGCGCTTTCAATCAGCAGCAAGCCTGTCGCCGGTATCTCAATTGCAGCTGCCGCATTGGTCTATCTCAATCTGATTTCAGAAGTTTATGATGAAAGCGAAGGCGGCATGAGGTTCATCATCCTGCTTATCATAGCTGTAATCCTGACTGCCGTGAACTATTTCCTTTATGCAGGGAAACACTGTGCAGTGAAAAGCACATCGATAAGCTGAAAATATGCAGGCGGATATCAGATGCTTAAAAACAATCGTAATTTCAGATGAGCATACGGCAATTTGACTTTTTGCATTAATTGAAGTATATATAAGTTACAACCGTTTGAGGCGGATTATTCCGAAGAATGGTTTAGGGCTGGCCGAAAAGGTCTTGGTCTATCGCGGCTGGAGACATTCTCCAGCAATTTTTTTGTGGAGACAGGAATGGCCAACTCTATTCTATCCATATTCATTGATGAAATTGGAAATTTCAACATGAAGGATTCCCATGGATTTCTTTATGGATTCACTCTTGTATTTCATGATAGAGAACACAGTATAACGAAAAACCTTGAAATACTTTCAACTAATTTGGAGTTGCAGAATCTTCCATCGGAATTTGTCATTCACACAGCACCTCTTATCAGGAAAAAAGATCAGTATGCCGAAATGGAAAGGCAGGAACGCCGAAAAATATTTGTAAGTTTTTTTAACTTTGCAAAACGCCTGCCGATTAATTACAAATCTTTTATCTTCTATAAACCTGATTTTGAGACGAAGGAGCAAATGCTTAATCTTATGTCAAAATCACTCGGTGAATTTATAATGTCAAAACTGTCGTATTTTCATAGTTTTAACAAAATAATTGTCTTATACGATAATGGGCAGAGAGAAATTGCACAGCTTCTCAGGGTTGCATTTTCATCACACTTGAGCGATGTCGAATTCAAACTTGCAATGCCAACTGACTACAGACTGCTTCAGGTTGCCGATATGATTTGCACACTTGAAGCAACAGAAGAAAAGAGAAAAAGAAATAAAGTTTCAAAGTCTGAACTAGATTTTTTCAAAACAATGCATAACTTTAAAACAACTTTTTACAAGGGAATAAAAAAGCTGGAAACCAAACTTTAAGCTGATAGTATGTTGCGATTATATGGGCCTGCCAATGCAGACCCATATAATTTACTTTTTCAAAGAAGATACGGCACCTCAAGATTGTGACTCTGGTATACCACGAAAGTCTCAACACTTGAAATATCGCCGATACGGGTAAGCTCGTTCTTGAAGAAATTCAGAAGCGAGCAGTTCTCATCTTCCGACAGCTCGAGCTGAAGGATGAGATCATAGCGGCCGGTAACGATGCAGCAGTTTATCACCCCGCGCAGGGCAGACAGCTCCTGTGCTTTCTTCTCAAGATCCATAGTACTCACCTTGATTCCCATTATGGCAATCTGCAGGGACGGCATGTATTCAGGATTCACAAGCCCCCTGAAGGAAAGCACCTTGTCGTCGACAAGCTTGTTCGCCCTGCTGCGCACAGTGTTTTCGGTGATATCAAGTTCATCCGCGATGGCGGCATATGCTTTTCTGCCGTCTCTCAGATGTCTTATGATCTCCATATTCGTATCATCGAGTTTTCTCATCCGTTTTTCCTTTCAAATTCCTTCATGAATTCGGCAAGAGCCTTAACGTCTTCTTCAGGCAGTGCATTGTACAGTGAAGCTCTCAGGCCGCCGACAGAGCGGTGTCCCTTGAGGCCCAGCATGCCTTCCTTCTTTGACTCTTCGACGAATCTGGCCTCAAGTTCCTCGTTTGGCAGGCGGAATACGATATTCATGCGTGAGCGTACAGCCTTGTCCACGGGAGAAATGAAGAAGCCGGAAGAATCGATCACATCATAGATCATGCCGCTCTTCTTTTCTGCTCTCTTATCCATGCCTTCAACACCGCCGTTCCTTTTTATCCAGTCAAGGACGAGCTTCACGCCCCAGATAGAGAATACAGGAGGAGTGTTGTACAGGCCCTTGTTCTTGGCATGCAGGGAATAATCCATGTAGGCCGTAAGATTTTCATTGCGTCTTTCAAGCATATCCTTGCGCATTATGATGAATGTCGCACCGGCAGGACCGAGGTTCTTCTGCACACCGCCGTAGATCATGCCGAACTTAGACACATCGACCGGACGGGAAAGGATGTCGGATGACATATCCGCAATAAGAGGCACGTCTCCCGTATCCGGGAATTCCTTCCATTCTATGCCGCCGATCGTCTCGTTGGCGCAGATGTAGACATATGCGCTGTTCTCACTCGGCTTTACCGATTTCGCATCCGGAAGATGCGTATAATTGTTTGCCTTGTCGTCAAAGAACACATTGACGTTACCAAGCTTCTGGGCATCTGATGCCGCTTTGTTCGCCCAGCTTCCGGTTTTCGCATAATCCGCACACTTTCCGCTCAGGAGGAAGTTCATCGGGATCATGGTGAACTGAAGCGTCGCACCGCCGCCGAGGAAATATACATCATAGTTGTCGGGAATTGAGAGAAGCTCTCTGAAAAGTGCAAGACATTCATCATACATTTCCTCGAACATGCCGCCGCGGTGGCTGGCTTCGATCATGCTGAGGCCCTGTCCCTTATAATCGACAATATTGTCACGGATTTCCTCCAGCACCTCAAGTGGAAGCACTGACGGACCTGCAAAAAAGTTCTTCTTCCTCATTTCAGCTTACCCTCCTTAACCATCATATCTATGGTATCGTAGACTTCCTGCCCGATTCTCAGCAGGTTCTCATTGCTGTTGGCACCGACATGCGGGCTCAGCGTCACGTTTTCGCAATCCAGCAGCGGATTCTCGCCTTTCACAGGAGGCTCGGACGAATAAACATCGGCACAGAACCAAGATACCTTTCCGCTCTTCAGCGCCTGGGCCATTGCAGCCTCATCAACTGTCTTACCCCTTCCTGTGTTTATGACAACTGGACACTTCTCCATCTTCTCAATCAGAGCTGCATTCATGATCTTGTCCGTCTCTGCTGTATACGGAAGATGCATCGAAATGTAATCGGCATTCTTCACGGCCTCTTCGAGAGTCGGCACGAGAGCGGCATTCTCGGCTTCCTTGACATAAGGATCGTATGCAAGGACGTTCATGCCGAAAGCTTTTGCACGCAGGGCGACCTGCTTCGGGATGTTTCCGTATCCCAGAAGCGCAAGGGTCTTGCCGTAAAGTTCGCTCCTCTTTGTTTTCTTGGCCCACTCGCCTTTTTTCATGGTATTGTCATAGAAGCAGATTTTGCTTGCAGTTGAAAGCATGAAGGCAAAAGCGAACTCGGCTACTGCTATTGCAGAGGACTTCGGAGTGTTTACTGCGATTATTCCTTTCTGCTTGCAGTATTCCCGGTCGATGTTGTCCATACCGACACCGCCGCGTATGATCAGACGGCAGGATGCAGCCTGGTCAATGTATTCCTTTGTGCACTTTGTCTTCGAGCGGACAAGAATCACATCAGCCTCGCTGATTCTCGATGTGTCGTCTGTCACTTCTCCGAATACGGAGAGTTTGTCAGGCAGGCTCTTGTCAAAAGCATCTGATATCAAAATAAGCATACGAAGTCCTCCTTTTCCGGTTTTCCGTATAATCAGTATCAGATGCATTTATATATTTGTCAATTTTTATTTATCTTTTTTAGCATAATACAAAAAAACTCTCAAGAAATTTGAGAGTTTTCACTATGAATATGCAATTTCAGATGTCAGACATAATCGCGCCATGTGCCGGTGATGAAATAATCAAGCTTGAGGAAGCTGAAAAAGAAACCGAACTCATTCTCAAACCAGTTGTAAGTGACACCCATCTCCATGAATCTCTCCCTTCTGCCTATCACCGAACTGCCGAAGGAAAGCGGCGTTATGCTTATGTATCCTGTAGTCGGGAGGAAAAGATCATGCGGATTGTCCATGGTGAACATCACGCCCGCGTTTATGAACATATTGATCGCGCTGCCGGGTACAGATGTGCCGGTTGACCTCTCTCCGAGCATCGCAAAACTGAGAGAGAGTCCCAGTGCGTTGTCAGCAAAGAATGAAGGAGTAAGGGTGCTCTCACCCCAAAGTCCCATCTCCATACGGTCATTCAGACCGAGATTGAAACCGTACATCATGTCAAGACCGTCGGGGTTCTTTATTCCCGCCTGATGGCCGAATGTGAACGAAAGATCATTGTAAGGCCCGGCGTAAAGCGTGAATGCCGCTGCCAGAATCAGAACCAGTGCTGCTGCTTTCTTCATACTTCACCCCCTGCCTAGAAATAATAGCTGACCCTGAAGAGATCAACGCTCCAACCCGCATATGAGAAGCTTCTGTCAAACATGACATAGGCCCTGAGGAATTCATAGTTGAAATGGACATCGGCGAAATTGAGAAGCGACAGGCCAAATCTCCATGCATAGTCAAAGGAATCATCCGCTATTATGCCTCCGCTGAGCCTGGGCGACCAGATCACAGGATTGGCGAACATGAATGAAAACGGATGATGAGTCGTCCCGAAAGTCCTGATGTTCACATCGGCATTAAGTCCGCTGAACACCATGCGGCCTGAATTGAATCCCAGCGCCGCACCGCCTTCCAGCGTGACGCTGCGGCTGTCGGTGAGATCAAGCATGAGAGAAAGACGGGTTGCTGAACTTTCATTGAAGCCGGACCAGCCTTCAACAGACACTCCGTAACCGAATGAGAATGCGGAAAGAGTGCACGGCAGAATCATAAGCAGAAGCAGTATTGCTGTTTTCCTCATACCTCAACCTCCGAAATAGCTGAAGAGATACATAGGCCAGCTGCCCTTCTCTTCCTTGAGCCTCAATGCCGTCTCCTCATCAAGAGGCGCCATGTTCTTCTTTATATCCTCAACCTGATCGAGAGATGCATCTGCAAATTCCTCACTGTCCACCACCAGGGCGATTTCATGGGAAAGTGTCATCGACCTGTAGTTTATGTTGCTGGATCCGATGACCGTGTATCTTCCATCGACAACGGCAAGTTTCTGATGCAGCAGAGACAGTCCTGTCTCCTCTCCCGCATATTCTATATAGACATTGAATCCGGCTTCCACGAGGTTATGGTAATCATGAAAAAGCGCACCCTGCACATAGTCCCTTGAATCAATCGGGAGATACATGGTCACTTCCACACCTCTTGCCTGTGCAGCCTCGAGGGATTCATACATATTGTCATCAAAGAATGCAAGATAAGGCAGCAGAACGATCTCATCCCTTGCGCTTGAGAAAAGAGAGGAATACATGCTTGCCATGCCGGCATGTCCGCCGGGTCCCTGATTGAAAAGATATCCTGTGATCTCTCCTTCTTCCGCTTCCTTGACAGCAAAATCATTTCTGTCGATTTTCTCAACACTGCTTTCATTCCAGATTGAGACGAACTCATCAACAAGACAGGATGCAAGGGACGGGGAATTGAAGACGTACATGCTGTCCCTCTGCAGGTCTATGTTGTCTGCGCCCATTGAAATGTAATTCATGTTCATGCCGCCGAGCACTGCCCACTGCCCGTCTATCACGACAAGCTTGCGGTGCTCACGTATAAGAAGAGTGGACGGATTCACGAGATTGAAGACCGAAAGCGGATTGTACTCTATGAGATGAACCCCGCTCTCCCTGAGGAAATAGAGAGGAGTCATGAAGCTGGAGCTTGCAGTCATGTCGTATGATGAAACACCGTCAATGATCATGTATACGGGAACACCTGAAGCCGCTTTGCCGGCAATCGCATCATAAAGTTCCTCAAGCCCCTCACAGGAACTTCCGAGGAATGTGGTTATGATCACATAATCCTCCGCTCCCCTGATGAGCTCTATATAACGCTCAAGGAAGAGAGATGCATCAAAATACATCTCGGGATAATCGAAAGACACTTTTATGCCGCCGCCCATGACAAGCTTGTCCTCAAGAGGCATCTGTGGATCGGCTGCAAAACCTTCAACAAAAGGCTTCGTGCTGCTGCATGATGTCAGGACCATGCACAGCAGTAATATAATACCTAAAATACTTTTTCTCATTTCCGCTCACTGGGGAATATAAAAGGATTGGGCAGGAGCTCGCTGAACTTATACCTGCACATTTTCCCCTCCAGTGATGAGAGTATAACAAGTGAATCGGGTGATGTAAACTCTGCCAGCACCTGCAGGCACAGCGCGCACGGAGGTGCAGGAGGTTCATCATCCGAAACGACTACAAGTGTCTCAATGCCGATGATTCCTTCCGCCGCTATCGCCGTGGTTATGGCATTGCGCTCTGCGCAGATGGTGGCTCCGAAGGATGAATTCTCGACATTGCAGCCGGCATAAAGCCTCCCTGTCGCCGCTGATTTCACGCATGCACCGACCTTGAACTTCGAATAAGGGGTATATGCGTTCTCCCTTGCCCTGAGCGCAAGTTTCAGCATTTTATCAACATCGGCATCACCTGCGCTTTCCCTGCGCCTCAGGATATAGTTCACTCCGTAAAGCTTCCTTTCATCAGCATTGTTCTCACAAAGCATGTCATTCACCTCTTTCATACTGCTGCCGCACTGCAGGATGGAAACATCACTGGCAGTGTAAAGCGCCCCGGCTGAAGCAAGGGCATGGGAAGTTTCACCTGTCGTTAGGCCGAGACAGTCAATTCCCGCACTGCATGCTGCCTTCACGCCTGCAATGCTGTCCTCAACGACAAGACATTCATCTTTCTTCTTTCCGAGTCCGGCTGCGGCAAGCTCATAGATCTGCCCGTCCGGCTTGTTGCGTGTGACATCCTCCCCTGAAAGTACGAGATCGAAATCATTTTCATCAAGCCCGACGGCCTTTATATTCACCATCACCTTCCAAAGCGGAGCGGATGAGCACAGTGCAAGCGAAAAACCGAGAGATCTGAGTTTTCTCACCGTGTCACGGCTGCCGTAATCCGCATGAGGATAAGAGGCAAGCAGCTTTTCATAATGCGCCCTGAAATAGGAGGAAGCCTCCGCAAGATCAACACTCAGACCGTTATCCCGGGCGGGAGCGAGAAAGAACTCCGCCTCCCCCGCGCCCAGATGATTCAGTATGTCCTCACGTCTCACCTTCATTCCCTTTGACGCGAAATAATTCAGTGCAGTCTGTACGGAGACGGGCTCGCTGTCGATGAGCACGCCGTCCATATCGAAGAGAATCGTATTATACAAGCTTTCAGCTCCTTGCCTTTATGAAACGTCCGTCCCCCGGAATTCCGAGGAACATTCCGCCTCCCATGATGAGACGCCCGCGCAGGTATGTCATCAGGACCTTTCCGATAACACTTGTACCCTCATACGGAGTATAACCGCATTCGGAATGCGTACTCTCACTTGAAAGCGTCCAGGAGATATCGGGGTTGAACAGCACGATATCGGCATCACTGCCTTCCCTGAGAACACCTTTCTCGGGATAGAGGCCGAACAGTTTAGCCGGCCCTGTTGAAAGCACGTTCACCATCTCGTTTATCGTAAGCAGGGCACCGTTTGCAACAAGATTGTGTATGAGGGGCAGCATCTCCTCGCTTCCGGGGATGCCGGGATAAATAGTCCTGCAGTCACTGCTTTCCAGCTTCTGCGCCTTCGTGAATGCACAATGGTCGGTTGCCACAACCTGTATCTCTCCGTTGCACAGTGCCTCCTGAAGAGCCGCATTGTCCTCCTCATCCCTCAGCGGCGGCGTCATTATGTAAAGCGGTGCATCATCGCCTTCCAGCTTCTTCCTGTTGAGGAAAAGATAGTGAGGTGTCGTCTCGACAATCACCTCCAGCCCCCTGTCTCGGAGGCTTCTCACAGTCTCAAGTCCCATAGCGCTTGACAGATGCACGACATAAAGAGGAATTCCGGCTTCAAGTGCGATCGAGCCGACATACTCGATTGCAAGAGCCTCCGCCTTTGCCGGACGCAGGATCGGATGGTCCTTCGCCTCAAAGCTGCCTTTGTAATTCTTCTTCACTTCTTCAAGATAGCCGTCATCCTCGCAGTGGACGCACACCATGAGGCCGAGTTCCCCGCACATGCGGAAGATATCCAGCAGCTCATCCCGCTTCTCAACGAGGTAACCGACATCCCTGTAGGTCGTGAAAAGCTTAACTGCCCTGATTCCTGCATCCTTCACGGCCCTGAGCTCATCTTTAAGGGAAGGCCTCCATGCATATACTCCCTGATGGATCGCGAAGTCTATGCACATTTCCGCTCCCATGGCGCATATCCTGTCCTTCAGCGATGTCCCGAGACTCTTCTTGTTGTCATCGGCGAAGTCAACAACAGTCGTGACACCGCCGTAGCTTGCTGCCTTGCTGCCTTCCTTGAAGCCGTCCGCAGTCACCGTCCCGCGCGAGACAAGATTGTAATGCGTATGCGCATCGATTATCCCGGGGAGAACCAGAAGTCCGTCGGCATGGACTATATTGACATTATCATGAACCGAGGAAGGATCGATATGCGGAGCTATCTTCACTATCCTGGATCCCCTGATCAGGATATCAGCCCTGCGTTTCCATTCAGTATCTATAAGAAGACCGTTTTGAATCAATGTACTACTCATATTCAGAATGATAATACATAAAAAGCCTCAGGGCAAAAGAATTTAGGAATTTGCAAATTTTACGCACTCTTTTTCTTGAAGTCTGCAAACAACCATGCTAGGCTGATTATACGCTATGATTGAGAAGATTCCTTATGTTAAGACAGAACTCGAACTTCTGCCGGTGAAAAGCGAGGTCCTGCAAAGCGGCCAGCTTAATGATGAAGTGGTCAGACGTCTGCACTCCGTAATTGAGTGTGAAGGTCCAATTACACGTGAACTCCTGCTGAAACGGGTCATCAACTCTTTTGACATCTACAAAGTCGGCTGGAGGGTCAATGAATATTTCAAAACCGTCCTGACGGGCTTTGAGAAGTACGCAAGAGATGAGGAAGGAGTATGCGTCTATCATTGTGAGAACGAGAAGCAGAACTGCTTCCGTCCCGATACGAAGAAATTCCGTTTTTCCCATCAGATCCCGCCATGCGAGGGTGCGAATGTCATAGTGAAGGTACTGGAAGACAGCTCGAAACGGCTCAAGAAAGATCCTGTTTACTATGCGTTCATAGCAGAGCTCGGCTACAAGAAAAGCGGCTCGGATCTGAAAGAGCTTTTCAGGAAAAGCCTGAAGTATGCGCTTGATTCTGCTCTGGTGATGAAAACAAGGTCCTGCACCTACCACATTTGACTTCATACTTAATTTTCACATTTAAAATTGCACTTTACATCAATTTTTATGAAATAATTAAGTTTTTATTTACAAATCAGCATTTTTAAGCTTATCCTTCACTTAAGGAGAAGTGAAAATGCTGATCAATCTTGAAAAACATCCTGACATCATCAGGAAAAACGTTGAACGCTGCAGAGAAAAAGGTATCCTGCTTCCGACTTTCAGGGAAATGATTAATCCCTCTCTTGTAAGTGATGATATAAAATCAAAGCTCAGGAACGTCGGCCTGTGGGACGTGAACCCCGCAAATCTGTACAGAATCACATGGCATAACGAGCCCAAAGAGAAAGGCGGACTCTTTGCAGGTGTGAACTTCATAGAAATTCCAAGAGAGATCACCGGTACAAAGGCACGCATCCTCGCACTTGCCGGAAAGTTCTTCCCCTGCGGCGTGCACAAGGTCGGCGCGACATATGCCTGTCTCGCACCTGCCCTCGTCACCGGAAATTTCGACGCATCCAGCCAGCAGGCCGTATGGCCCAGCACTGGCAACTACTGCCGCGGCGGCGCATACAACAGCGCCCTTCTGGGCTGCGACAGCATCGCAATCCTTCCAGAAGACATGTCACAGGAACGCTTCAACTGGCTCAAGACCGTTGCCGGAGAAATCATAGCAACCCCGGGCTGCGAATCGAACGTGAAGGAAATCTTCGACAAGTGCCATGAACTGGACGAGCAGAGAGGACACCATATCGTAATATTCAACCAGTTCGAACAGTTCGAGAATTACCTGTGGCACTATGAAGTCACCGGAGCTGCAATCCTCGAGGTTCTGAAGGGACTCGGCATAAAGGAGGAGAACGTACGCGCATATGCATCCAGCACCGGAAGCGGCGGAACTCTCGCGGCAGGCGACCATCTGAAGAACGTCTATCCGGGAATAAAGATCGGTGCCGGTGAAGCCCTGCAGTGCCCGACACTGCTGAGAAACGGATTCGGCGCACACCGCATTGAAGGCATCGGAGACAAGCATGTCCCGTGGATACACAATGTGAAGAACACCGACATGGTTCTCTCCATCGATGATCAGGACTGCATGGATATATACCGTCTCTTCAACGAAGAAGACGGAAAGGAATACCTCTCATCTCTCGGCGTCGGCGATCAGGACATTGAAAACCTCGCGCTCTTCGGAATCTCCGGAATCGGCAACATGCTTTCAGCTATCAAGATGGCCAAGTTCTATGAGATGGAGGAAGATGATGTTGTCTTCACGATCCTCACGGACAGCAGCGTGATGTACACAAGCCGTCTCAAGGAGCTTGAGGAACAGCAGGGCAGATTCACAAAGACGGAAGCTGCAAAGGTTCATGCCGCAGCCCTCATGCATCAGGGAATCGACAATGCTCTTGAGCTGGGCTACTACGACAGGCTGAGAATCCACAACCTCAAGTACTACACATGGGTGGAACAGCAGGGCAAGACATACGAGGAGCTCAACAGACAGTGGTATGACAGGAACTACTGGAAAGAACTCCCGCAGCTTACCGAGAAGATCGATGCGCTCATTGACGAGTTCAATGCCGAAATAAAGAAATAAAAAGACAAACCATGACAATGGAGGAAGACATATCCGCCTTCCTCCTTTTTTATAAGGACGGAATACCATGAGATTCAGATACAAATGCCATGACTGTGGATGGGAAAGTGAAAGCGACAGGATTGAATACCTGTGCCCGGTATGCGGAGGAAGTGAAAAGGAAGGAGAATTCCGCAAAGGCATTCTCTCCGTCATCTATGATGAGGATGACATCAGAAAACTCAGGGACAAAAAGGATCTGTCCGTTTATGACTTCCTTCCCTACCGCATTGAGAATCCCGCATGGTTTCCCTGCGGTCCGACCAGCGTGGTGCAAAGCAGGAGAATAAGGGAAAAATACGGCAGAAAGGTATCATTCAAGATGGACAGCCAGCTTCTCTCCGGTTCCTTCAAGGACAGGGCCAGCCTGCTTGTCGCAAACCAGGCTCTGCATTTCAATGAAAACAGAATAGCCCTTGCCTCAACCGGCAATGCAGGTGCCGCGATGAGTGCGATAGGAGCCGCATACGGACTTGACATCATACTGTTCGTGCCATATACGGCACCTGCGAACAAGCTGATGCAGTCAGTGCTGTACGGGGCTCATGTCGTGCCTGTGAAAGGTACATATGATGATGCATTCGCACTCTCTCTTGAATACACAAAGGAAAAAGGCGGAATAAACAGAAACACGGCATACAATCCGATGACGATCGAAGGAAAGAAAGCCTGCTCAATCGAACTTTTCCTGCAGCTTGGCAGAAAAGCTCCCGATACCGTCTATGTCCCCACCGGTGACGGTTGCATACTCGGCGGAATCTACAAAGGCTTTTATGATCTCGTACAGGCAGGTCTCATAGAAAAGCTTCCGCGTCTTGTATGCTGTCAGAGCAGCTGCTCGGATGCAATCGCAAAAGCATTTGAAACCGGCGAATACACAAACGTTAGTGCATCGACAATAGCCGACAGCATCTCTGTCTCCAGCCCGGCGAACGGCCGTATGGCAGTACGTGCGATAAAGGAAAGCGGCGGATGGGCGACTGTTGTCACGGATGATGAGATTCTTGCATCCCAGAGAGAACTTGCTGTTCTTTCAGGACTCTTCGTCGAGCCGGCCAGCGCCGCGGCATACGCGGCATTCATCAAGGACAGCGGCAGGCTGGACAAGGATGAAGAGGTCACAGTGCTTCTCACCGGAACGGGATTCAAGGACATGGCGGTCTTTGACGGCAAGATCACCCTTCCCTCGGCAATCGAGAATGACAAGGCCGAAATAAGGAAGCTGCCGTTCTGAAATTCACCGTTTTCTCTTCATTACACACACAATCTTCACATAACGGCTGTAACAAACAGCTTTCTGTGGTGTTTGCCTGTAATGAAAAGAGAAGAAGAAAAATGAAAATAAAATACGTGCTGACAGCTCTGGCGGCACTTGTTCTCGTATGTTCATGTACTTCGACAGAAGAGATAAGTGCATTCAGACAGACATCGGACACTCCTCAGGAAACAATTCCTGCCGGCCCGGTGGTAAATGAAGAAGAAATAGTTGAAAAGCCGCAGGAAGCGGATGCTGAAACTGCTGTGGTAACCGGTGTGACGGAATCTTATGCGGTTCTTTCATGTGACTTCACAGCGCCCCTTTATTCAGGAATGAAAATAAGTGCGGAAGATACAGAACGTACTGTATACGCAGTTTCCTCGCCTGACACTTTCTCAAGGGAGGGCAGCTATATCATCTTCACGGAGGATGGAGCTTATCTGAAACTTGAAGGAGCATCACTTGAAACAGGTGATACGGTTTCCATCTCGGCTGTCACGGAAAATGCGTGGAACAGTTCTGTAATCGCACCGGACGGGCCAGAGAAAGTGCTCACACTCAACGGCGGCTCAGTAAGGAACAATTTCATCTGCGTGTACAAAAATGCAGAAGGCAATGTTCTTCAGGAATACGGCATCGCTTCCGTGATAAACCTTACCGGCAATACGGATGATGAGGCTGCATATGCAGATCTTCCCCATTTCACGGCCACGTCTGCAGATCAATATAAGGATGCCCTCCTCTTCATGTTAGACAACCCGGGTCCCTATCTTTTCATCTGTGATGATCAGCAGTCTTTCTCGATACCGCTGCTTGTGTCCATGCTGATGGGAGCCCGTCTTGAACAGATAAAAAGCGACTGCCTTGCATCATTCGGCTTTACAGAAGAAAGTGATGAGGGACAGGCTCTGATGAATGAGATAAACACAATGCTTGAAGCCATGAACGGAGGAGACCTGCCGAATGACTCGCAGCTTCTGAGCCTCAGCATCGACTACCTGAACCTCCGGCTGGGACTCTCCTTCACTGAAATTCCGCTGCTGAGACTTTCACTGAGATGAAAAACCACCCTGCAATGCGTGCAGGGTGAAACCATATATGGAAAAAAATGATCAGCCTTTGATGATCTTCGTTCCCGAGTTCCCATACAGGGAATCGTAAAGATGGGCAGGCTCAGTCACAATTCCCTCACAGCCGGTAGATGATACGAAATCGACGATTGCCTGGATCTTGGGAAGCATGGAACCCGGGGCGAACTGTCCCTGTTTCATATATTCTCCGGCCTGGGCAATTGTCATGCAGTCGATTGCCTTCTGATCCGGCTTGTTGTAGTTGATGCACACCTTCTCAACCGCAGTTGAGATCACAAACAGATCAGCCTTAAGATCCTTTGCAAGGATGCATGCGGCAAGATCCTTGTCGACAACGGCTTCCCTTCCGTGGAGAGAACCGTCTTTATCCCTTACGACCGGGATGCCGCCACCGCCCACAGCGATTGTTATGACACCGGCATCAATCATTTTCCTTATCGCACCGAGCTCTATGATTTCACGGGGCACAGGGGAAGCGACGACACGGCGGTAACCGCGTCCGGCATCCTCCACTATTGACCAGTTGTCATGTTTCCTGTGGTAGTCAGCCTCCTCCTTTCCCATGAATGATCCGATGGGCTTGGTTGGATTGCTGAACGAGGGATCGTCATCATCAACTAGAACCTGAGTGACAATTGTTGCGACATCCTTCTCAATTCCCAGCATTCTCAGCTCATTTGAAAGAGCCTGCTGCAGCTGGTATCCTATCGCACCCTGGGTATCTGCGACACAGCTGTCCAGAGGAACGGTGTGAAGAATCTTTCTGGCATACTCCGCTCTCAGGAGGATATAGCCGACCTGAGGACCATTACCGTGTGCGATGACGACTTTATGTCCTTCCTTTATCAGTTTTGCAATGTGATGGGCTGTCTTGGCTGCAGCCTCGGCCTGAGCGCTCACAGTGACATGCCTGCTGTCTTCTATCAGGGAGTTTCCTCCTATTGCTATGACAATGAGTTTTGAGTCCATGAATGTTCCTCCAACCTCATAATAGCACATATGCAACAAAGCGCAACATAAAAAGACATTTTGAGCCCATTTTTATCCTATTATTCTGTAAGCATTTATTTTCTACATATTTTCCATATTATGTCAGAAATAAGCTGTTATTTGCTGAAAACGTACCAGAAACGTACCAAAGAAATCAATACAAAAAAGAAGAATCACCAAAAGATTAGCCCTTTTTATATTTAATTCTTTTATGATTAAAAAGACAATAATATCCTGTATGATCAATCCATCTTCTAAGTGAATGGCACTGGGCTACCTGATTATAATTAAAAAGCCAACAGTTGTTGATGGGCATTGACGGTGCATCATAACATGCTTTCCAACCGGATGGATAGCATCCGCCCTTTCAGGGCACTGTCCCTTTCCGTATCAATTCCATAGGAGCCACATGCTGGGTTGCAGTACTCGGGACTCAACGACGACGAGCGCAACCTGATGAGCGGCACCAGAAGCTTCAATGTCGACGGGATGCTTCCCTGGGAGAACCTGATTGCAGACCACATGAGGGAGTATGACGGAGAGGCTGGCCATGAGCTCCACCAGGTACTTGTACGTGTCACACCAGACTTCGAGGGCGACAACCTGTTTGCACATGGAGTCATCATGGAGGCCGACTGCATCCAGTGTGACGATGTGGACTATGCGTATTACATAATCAACTGGGAACCGGGAGTGACAATCGACTATCGGACTGGCGGGAACTGGGCGAATGGCGAGGATGTGACGCCACCAGAAGAGGAGGATCCCTCTACGCTTCCAGATGCAGTGGAGTACGTTCTGAACACGAACAGCGGCACGTTCCATCTGCCCTCCTGCCACCATGCCGAGAGCATGAGCGATGCAAACAGAAGGGAAATCACGGCACCGCGCAGTTGGATGGTGCAGCAGGGATACAACCCATGCGGAGTATGCAATCCGTGAAGAGAATCAGAAACAGCGAGCTTCATGGAAACCCGGAATGGAGACGGCTGCACGAGAGCTGTCTCCATTTGTACAAGGACAAGAGCGCTCCCCTGAACTACTTCCTCTTCGATGATTGGCTGAAGGAAAACGGCCATCATGAGGAAGCCGTCCACTGGGAAGACCAGAGGAACATGATGCGATACCTCAAATACTGCAATACAGCAGAAGGAAGGAAAGAGGAAAGGACTCTGGAAAAAGGTGGGAACTGCTCTACAATGGTTTCTAGATGAGAAAACAGGAAACCCGATGAATAGCAGGAAGAAGATGTCTGCAATCCCCCCCCCCGGCGTGTAATTCGTTTTGTGGACATTCCCTCTCAGCTAGATCAGAAGAAGGAAAATAATCTGTAGCTGAGACAGAAAACTACCGTCTTTCACCAGCTATCAGAAGTCTAAATGCGTAATAAGGCACTGTCAATGTCAGACTGGCAGTGCTTTTCCTATCAGGCTGTCCAGTTTTTGGACTCAGGCAAAATCCTCGTCAGAAATCCTGTCAGGAAAACATATCATCAGCTGGGAGATGATCAGCCCCCCATCGAGCCGTCATTCAAGGACATTACAACCTTTTCTGAGAAGACTTCCATGCTGTGCATCCCGAGTCCTTCCATAATTCAAACTTCTTCCATCTCTCCTGTTCAAGTTGTCCCATCCTGATACCTCTTCAACTTATCCAGGAGTTCTTTTGTCTTTATTGTTCCCGGGTGGGATTCTCCAAACATTTGTTTTCTTGCGTTGTAAACGTTTTCGACCATGTTCAATGCCTTCTTGTATTTTGCAACATCAATATATAAAATGGCTAATTTGAGCAAGGCATCTATTGTATTGGGATGGTTTTCTCCAAGCACATTCTTGAGTTCACTGTATGCATTTTCCATTATTCCTATAGCTTTCTGATATTCTCCAAGTATTCTATATATACCTGCTATGTTACTTAATTCAATCAGTGTATCAGGATGGCGCTGTCCCAACATCTCTTTTTTTGTGTCATAAACGCTTAGCGTCATATTCAATGCCTCATCGTACTCTCCTATTTCTCTACAGGAGATTGCCAGATTACCCAATGCTGATATAGTATCCGGGTGGCGGTATCCTAATGTTTCTTTTCTTGTTTTATATACCTTTTCACGTATGTCGTAAGCCTTCTGATATTCGCCGGCATCACTATATGAGAATGCCAAATTATTCAAGGTCATTATCACATCGGGATGACATTCTCCAAGTATTCCACTCAATGTGTTATAGACTTTTTCCATTGCATCAAGAGCATTCTGATATTCATTGGCATCCCGATATAAAACAGCTAAATTGTTAAATGAATATATCGTATTTGGATGAGATTTCCCAAGCAACACGATCATTGACTCATAGACCTTTTTCATTATCTCAAGTGCCTTCTGATATTCGCCGATATCCCTATATGACATTGCAAGATTACCTAATGATGATAACGTATCTGGATGTTCCTCCCCTAATAGTCTTTTCCTCGCCGTGTATACATTCTTTCTTGCGTAAAAGGCCTTTTTGTATTCACCTAAATCATTGTATGAGCAAGCCAGATTATCTAATGCCATTACAACAAAAGGATGGTTGTTCCCCAACTTTTTCATCAAGTCATCATAGACTTTTTCTTTAATTTCAAGAGCTTTCTGGTATTCACCAGAAAAGCCATACGAGAATGCAAGATCATTCAACGCAATTAATGTGTTTGGATGGTGCTCTCCTAATTTTTCCTTGCTTGCCTCATATACTTTTTTTCTTGCTTCAAGAGCCTTCTGGTTTTCGCCTATATCATCATAGGAACATGCCAGTTCAGCCAACGCGCTTATTGTGTCAGGATGCCGAACACCCAATATCTCCTTTCTTGCCTCATATACACTTTTTCTTGCTTCGTAAGCTTTTTGATAATCGCCGAATCTCCAATACGTCTTAGCCAAATTGCCATATACCAATATTGTATCCAGATGGAATTTGCCAAGCAGATCTTTCATTTCACAATAAACTTTTTCTTCAAAATTTAAAGCCGTTTTGTATTCACCTACATCACTATAAGAAATAGCCAAGTTGCTCAAGCTCTTAATTGTATCGAGATGATGTTTTCCAAGAACCTCTTTCTTTACATTATATACAACTTTTTTTGCATTAAGGGCTTTCTGGTATTCACCTACATCTCTATATGAACTGGCCAAATTGCTCAAAGCCTCTATCGTTTTCAGATCTCTCTCGCCAAAAATCTTTTTTCTTTTTTCATATATTGTCTTTCTCATATCAAGAGCTTTCTGATATTCACCCATGTCTCCCAAATAAATTGCAAGATTGATCTTAACTTCGGAGGAAAGAAAACTATTCTTTCCATATTCAAGTGAAATCTCGTTTAACAACCCTTCTTGAATTGAAATGCATGTTTTGAAATCCCCAAGTCTGTGATAAATCTCAGCAATTGATAATAATGCGTTGAATTTGGCAAGTTTGTTTTCTTTTTCCTGCTTAATAGTATCATAATACAATTGAGCATATTCCAAGGCTTTACGATATTCACCTGTATCTACGTATGTTTTTGCCATCTCACGTAGGACTAACAAGTAAAAGCTGTTGTCTTTAGTGAAATTTGCAGAGGCAATATCAAGACACTTGTTGATGCTGTCTACGCTTTGTCTGACCATCCCCACGAATCTATATTGTTGAGCCAATGCGAAATAGCAAAAGCATTTTGCAATATTGTCACACATTCCAAATCCAGTCGTGTCATATACAGGCAGAAAACTCTCCCCTTCTGCAAGATATCCTTTCTGGATGCACCTGATATACGCAGTCAATGATGACACAGCCACATAAAGGCTGTAGTCAGCCTGGTCTTCATAAGGTTTTGAATTCTCATATAGTGCCAGGATATCAAAAGCAGAGCTAGAATCTTGAGAGAAGATAAGATCAAAAACCATTGACTCTGCATACTTTCGAAAATCAGCAAATGAGACAGAGCCTTGATTGATGACAATCCTCGAGAGTCTCAATGCATTTTCACATGAATAGTTCCCTGTTAAATCCGTTTCATCCTTGTAATACATCAATATGGCTTCGTTGACCTTCTTTGCGATATTTGGCGCGATCTTCGAATACATCACCCTCTGCAGGTTGTCCTCCAACATGTACCGCTTGTTGAACTGGGAATACATCACCATGGAATTCTGACGGAGGAGCGTGTTGTAGAGATTGAGGTTGAAGCCTGGTATCTGCTGGTTGATCCCATCAATCATATCGTCCGTCCAGCCATCCCTGAATGCAGACATCGTCTCCACGAATTCGACGAATTCCGGTGTCATCCTTTCAAGAAACCGTTCGATGGCCGAATCGATCGTATCGGCATAGCTGGCAGGATCCAGCCTGCCCTCCTGCCCCTTCAAATCGTTGTACCGTGCGTAGCACAAATCCAGATGGAGGGGGGGGACCCTTTGGAGATGTCAACAATGTAATCCCTCAGTCCCTTGTCCGTTATACCTACCGAGTCAAGGTACTTTTCTGAATCCTCCTGGCTCAGCGGTCCGATCCGATGCTCATCAAGGTCAAGCCTATCCCATGAATCCTTTCTTTTCTCGTCATCGATCGAGCCCAGTTTTTCACGACCTGCCAGGATCCAGACCACATTTGACATGTTGTAAACCAAGCCATCCGTCTCGTTCCTGAGCCACAGGTCCTTGCTCCTGTATGTCTCTTTTATCCCTAATGGATTGATGAAGTGCTCATAGGTGTCGAACATGATCACAAGCGGCTGTCTCAGGGTGGACACGAATTTTGTGAGGTCGAAACCGAAATAGATGTGGAACCGCTTGTCAAGCTCCTGGATGTCGCAGGCCTTGATCTCATCCTGGATCCGTCTGATGTCCTTGTTCGAGAACTTGTCCTTCACGGACTTTGAGAGGTTTATGCCGTAATTCGTCTCCAGATAATCAACGAAATCAATCACGTTCCCGACAACGCCGCCAAATGGCGTGAATCCAAGAAGGTAGAGACCTGCCCCCACGAACTTGTTGGATTCCATCTTCTCTTTTGTCTTCTTCTCCGGAGATGACAGTTTTGAGGTGTCCCTTTGGAGATATGCCCACCAGGCGTCGGCGGCGGCGGTGAACGGCATGGGGAAATGGAACTTCTCCTGTATCTCGATTGCGATTTTGACAACCGCCTCCCGCTTGCCACCTTGGAAACCTCTGAAATCAACGAGGAGGAATGGTCTGTTTCCAAGCTCATCGGCAATCTTCTTCAAGAGCGTGGACTTGCCGACACCGGCAGTGCCATAGAAGTGGATGGCATGGATCTCTGACTGGGTCTCACCCTTCTCCATCTCCGCAGACAGGGGGTTGTAGTGTTTCCGCCAGAACACGTCCCTTGGCTCGTCACGATCCGTGAAGATTTCCAAAGCGCTCTTCCTCTTATGTGTTTCCCCGTAGTTTTCGAGATCCTCCAGGCTATAGCCATGTCCTTTGAGCTTTGCCATGCACACCACCCTCTTGTTTGTTTTAAGATATTCACTTCAAGAACATCTTAATCCACCATCAGCCATTATCAAAGAGAAAATTGTTCCATTATGACAGGAGGAACATCACTTCAGGTCATCTTGGAAGCACATGTGTTGACGGTATCCTGACGATATATCCGACAGGCTGGAAAAAACCGCAGGCCTACCAATGCAAGCAAGAAGGTTTCCTGCGGTGTTGCTCATGTTCCATGACACCCTCAGGAAGTGCCCTTGGGTGCCATGCCATTTGATGACAGCTCACTCGACAGCATGTTCCGCTACGGAGCTGTAGATGTTGTTGCCTACATATGCGACGGCCTTGACCGTGGTTCCGATTCCAACCGTGAAGGGTGCCTCATAAAGGGTTCCGTTGTTCTTGTTTGGTTCTGTGCCATCCGTCGTGTAATAGATGTGTGCGAACGCCTTTTCACATGTGATGGTGGCGTTGCCTCCGTCAATCGATATGACGGGTTCGGGAACCGTATAGGATCCCCCATTGTAGGCAGCATCCATGATTGCATCGAACTCCTCTTCAGGAACGTTCCAGAACATGGTCTGGCGTGTATATGAAGCAGTTCCATTATTATATGCCCCCAACCAGTTCCACCACACATTGTGGTATCCATCATCAGGCCATGAATCGGAGACTGATTCTTCCATGCCAAAATACTATGTCTGGAAACTGGGACTTCCTCCATTGGTGCCGAATGTGGCATTTCCTACAGTCTCAACACCTGCTAGGACATAGACGTTGTAAAGGTCGATATAATTTGAACCGCCAATTTCCTCAACCCTGTCTGGTATCTTGAAATAATCGACTTCACTCCTGTCGGGAATCAAGCCGGAATTGCGAGATCCAACACTTGTCAAGCCGGATGGAAGACGCAGTTCATTTTCAGTTATGACATCTCCAGTGAAAAACGAGAAAGCAGCATGCCCTATAGCGGAAATATATGCGTTATAGATTTTCATATATTTATGGTATTAAAACGTACCGAAATGTTCCATCATGTCATACCTGCTACAAAGTAAATATTTATTATTTAATAAATTATATGTAATACACAAATCGATTCAACAAAATGCAACTTAAAAAGACATTTTGTAAAGTTTACAGTTCAGCTATTTCCAAACCTATCCTGCCTGTAGAATAATAAAATCAATGACAAATTGGAATTTGAGGAGTTATATAAACATGGGATATGATTTTCGATTGGCAAAAAAAAAATGAAATTGATACTATTTTTTCTCTATATAAAAAAAGAATTCAATGGATGGATAAATCTGGTATTCAGCAGTGGAATATGACAAATTATTTAGAAGTATATCCAATCAGCTATTATGCAGACCGCCAAAG
>CASFTW010000019.1 GCA_949297785.1 uncultured Spirochaetales bacterium | reverse complement strand
GCGGTGGCCGCATATAAGAACAGTGAGACAGGAGAAAGGAAAATGAGCTCGATATGGAAAGAAGTGGAAGATGAAGGTATTGCGAAAGGAAAATCTGAAGTTGCAAGGAACCTGCTTGCGGAAAAGTTGCTGAGTGATGAGAAAATCGCGCAGGTGACAAAGCTTCCGCTTGAAGATGTGATGAAGATCAAGGCAGAGTTTACTGCAAACTGAGTCCGCATGATTCTTTTCAGGCTGCGGAGTTGTGCCTATGGGGGCAAACTGTAGCTTTTTCATATGCTTCCAGAGTATGTTTCATGAGCCGTCAACCGGCTCATGAAATGTTTACTTCTCATTTCACTCAGGCAATGGAAATGACCGGACATTTTCCTTATACTCACACATGTGGAAGTTTTCAGTGAACTGATCAGCAGCGGAATCAGAATCGAAAAAGATTTTGAAATGAGTAAAATAACAAGCTTCAGGACAGGAGGATATGCTGACTACATAGCCTTTCCCGAACACATAAACCAGCTTGCCGCCATTCTCGCCCTCTGCAATGACAAGGGCATCCCCATCACTGTTGCAGGAGGTCTTACAAACTGTCTCGTTTCGGATGACGGCATCAGGGGACTGGTGCTGTGCACAAGGCACATAAAGGGACTCGTCATGAAAGGCGGTCTTTTCATCGCATATGCAGGAGAAAGTCTTGAAAATGTGATCAACAAATCGATAGAACATCATCTGACAGGTCTTGAGGAACTGGGCGGAATTCCGGGCACCACAGGCGGTGCGACATGGGGCAATGCCGGAGCCAACGGTGTGTCCATATCCACATTTTTCTTCTATGCAGACTACATAACCCCGGACGGCAAGCTCAAAAGGATGCCATCCTACTGCGATGCCTTCTCTTACAGAAAATCTCCTTTTCAGAAGGGAGACATCATACTTTCAACCGCATTCCGTCTCAAGGCGGACAGAAATACCGCAGAGGCAAGGGAAAAGAAGGAATACTACAAGAGGGAAAGAAAGCGCAAAGGTCAGTATGATGCGCTAAGCGCAGGCTGTTTCTTCCGTAATCCTCCCGCAGTAAGCGCCGGCAGCCTGATTGAACAGGCCGGACTCAAAGGCTTTTCGCACGGAGGTGCGATGGTAAGCGACAGGCATGCGAATTTCATCATCAATACGGGAAACGCAACCTCAAAGGACATTTACGAACTGTCAGAACTCGTGGCAAACGCCGTCGAGAAGAAATTCGGCATAACACTTGAAAGGGAAGTAAGCCTTTTAGGGAAATTCCAGTGATACAAGCGTATCTATCCTGCCGCTGCTTTCAGCCGTGAATGACATTTCGGCATTCCTGTACCGCACTGCATACTTCACGCCGAAAGCTTCATCATTTATGAAGAATGTGACGCGCCCTGCCGTATATGAAAGGCTTACGCCCGTATCTGAAGACCATGATGCCGATAATGGCCCTGAGGCAAGCGAAAACCTGATGCTGTTTTCCCATATGCCCTTTTGCGTAAAGAAAGCCTCCTGTTCCGAGGACAGGCGGAAAAACCGGCAGGAAAAAGCCGACTTAACCACGCACTCGATTTCTCTGAATGTTCCGGCCCTCACCGGGTCATTCAGGAAGCTCACTGAAAGAGTGAAGTCAAGATGCTCACTCTCCAGTGAAAGAAGATATGATTCCTTCACCGCACGGCCGCCGAGCAGAACAGCCTCCCCTCCTCTTGTGTATACAAAAGACAGTCCCCTGAAGGAAAGTCCCGCGGAAACCTGAAGATCGGTGGAGACAGGGGAATGTGAAAGCTTCAGCTTGAAAAGAAAGTGTTTATCCCTATAGCCGGCATGCATCACATCTGACTCATAACCGTACCGCTCACTGTATGAGAGGAAATATTCATCATCAATGATGTCGGCCCCTGCATGGGCATAGCCGAGCAGGAAGCCGCAGATATCAAGGGAAAAACCGGTTATGAAACGGGGGGATGTAAGAGCGAAGAAGCTTGCACCGTCAAGAGTGAGGCTTATACCCTTCACCGTTTTCACCCCGCGTCCTTCCAGTCCTTCAAACGAAGCTGAACGGGAATCAAGAAGCGAATACATCAGGGTGTTTCTTCCCTGGCTTCCTATCCGTACGGGTCCGGCATCCAGCCTCACATACCCGCTTGCAGTATTGAACGATACATGATCACTTGAAAATGACAAGGAATATTCACTGCTGCTGAAGGAGAGCACGGAGGCCGGCATAAGCAGCGCAAGATTCAGGAACAGACACACACAAGCAAACTTCCTCATATTCCTATATACAAAAAAACAGGAGTATTTGTGCAAAAAGGAAAAGATGAAAAGTTGAACATTCGTCTTTTTAGTGGTTAAATAAATTGTCTGTATATTCACACAATCTTTAGGAGTTTTATATTATGGTTATTCTTACACTGAACTGCGGAAGTTCCTCTGCAAAGTACCAGGTCTATGACTGGGACAACAAAGACGTCCTTGCAGTAGGCGTCGTCGAGAGAATCGGTCTTGAATACTCGACCATCGAACAGAATGTGACCGGCAAGCCGGAGTACGAGGCCCGTTTCTCAAGCCCGACACACATGGAAGCCATCGAGCTCATCCTCAAGATGCTTGTCGATCCCGAATACGGCTGCATCAAATCCCTCAGTGAGATCGGAGCTGTCGGTCACCGCGTTCTCCACGGCGGTGAGTATTTCAAGAAATCAACACTCGTGACGGATGAAGTCATAGAGAAACTCAAGACCATCATTCCGCTGGGACCGCTCCACATGCCGGCCAACATCATGGGCATTGAAGTTGCCCGCAAGCTCATGCCGGATGTGCCGCAGGCAATCATCATGGATACAGCCTGGCATCAGACAATGCCGGAAGAAGCCTATATGTATGCCGTACCATATTCCTGGTATAAGGACTTCAACGTACGCCGCTACGGTTTCCACGGAACAAGTCATCTGTACTGTGCAAAGAGAGCCGCAGTGCTCCTTGGAAAGAAGAACGAGGATACAAACGTGATCATCCTCCATATCGGAAACGGTGCTTCCGCATGTGCAGTCAAGAACGGTGTTTGTGTTGAAACCTCAATGGGTCTCACCCCGCTTGAAGGTCTCGTGATGGGCACCCGCTCCGGCGATATCGACCCGGCAATCGTGCCTTACATCTGCAAGAACCTCGGTGTCACAGTCGAGGAAATGGACACAATCCTCAACAAGAAGTCCGGTCTTGTCGGTCTTTGCGGAAAGTCAGACAGAAGAGACGTCCACACAGCTGCCGACAACGGTGACAAGATGGCACAGCTGGCAATCGACATGGAATGCCACAGAATCAAGAAGTACATCGGTGCGTACGCCGCCCTTCTCGGCCGTGTTGACGCAATTGTCTTCACAGCGGGTGTCGGTGAAATGGGCGAACACATCCGCCGCGGTTCACTTCGCGGTCTTGAAAGCCTCGGCATCAAGATGGATGAAGACAAGAACAACCTCTCACACTGCCGCAATGCAGAGACCTGCATCTCAACTGACGATTCCCCTGTGAAAGTCTTCGTCATCCCGACAGATGAGGAGCTGGTAATGACAGAGGATGCCTATGCCCTCATGAACGGCACATACGATGTCCACACCAACTTCCACTACACATTCGAGGATCCGTCATATGTCAACAAGGCAAGAGAAAGAGGTCTTGTCGAAAACCTCAAGAAGAAGCCTGAACTCAAGTCAATCATCGTAAGACCTGCAGTGAAATAACAGAAGACGGAAAACACATCATCTTCAAAGGCTTTCGGGTAAGCTCCTGAAAGCCTTTTTCATAAAAACGGTCACCTGACAACAATGAAAGTGTGCCACAGTGACGTGGTGGAAGTCTCAATTCAATCCAAGTAGCGTCTATTGAGACTTATCTGTTTACTGCGAAATAAATAAGATAGTTTTTCAAAATACATCTTTTGAAAAAAGACAGATAAGTTCCGTTTTAAGAATAAATGGAAGCATCATCACATAAGGTCATGATGCTGGTTAAATACATATGTCTAGATAAATCTTGAAGCAGGAACACTGAAGATTTCAGAGAGCTTTTTTGCCATCATCCTGCTGACAGGCTTTCTGTCATTCTCAAGATTGGATATGAACTGTTTCGAAGTTCCAAGCATCTCAGCAAGCTCAGGCTGCGTGAGCCCTTTCAGCTTGCGATAAAACCGGAGTGTCCTGCCGGGAGTATTCTTTGCAGCTTGCTCCTTATACCACTCCATATCCTCTACATTCATCATATCGTCTTCTTCAATCTTCACATTATCAGGACCATATTCAGAGACAAGGCTCTGAATAAGTTTCCCAGGCACATCCCCATTCAGAGAGAACTCAGTACGGGGCCTTCTCACGACTACCAACATACTCTACCTCCACAATCAGCTTTCCTTTCTCATTTCTCCAGCAGGCAACCCATCGATATGCAAGATGGCAATATAAGTATTCTCGCCAAGCTTGCTATAGTTATGATATCCAGTCTGTACAGGACCAGAAGTCTTAATGTCCTCGATAAGGCTGTAAAGCGTTTCTTGTGCATTGGATGGCATCTGCCTATGATCTTATTAAACTTTCCCGACATCCTGACTTCATACTTCATGTCTGTAGAGTAATACATTATAGATTACTTTTTCAACATTAACATGACGGCCTTGCCAGACTTCTACATTCGTTCTGGTATAATTTCAATTACTGCCATGAGCTTGCGTACACTTAAATAGACAATCTACGATTCCAACGGAATACGGGAATTTCCAGAAAACCTCGATAATTCCTTCTTTTTAAGAAATAGTAATAAACTGTTGTCATGCTGTAAATTATGTAACTTTTATGAAAATTCAGTAAAGAATCATATTTCCGTTGACATTGTGGAAGTCAAGGCTTAACCAGACAACAGCAGGATCTCATATACAAAAAAACCACCACAATAACTAGCTCTAATGAAAAAGACCTCCCAATCCCATGCGGGAAAAAGGAGGTGATGATTATGGTAAAAACAGTATTGGAGCTTGCTCTGATGCTTCTGAGAATTTCCAGAGAGGTTCTCGGCCTGATAAAGGATATAAAAAATCCTCGCCGTCCTAAAGCCTAACGGGATAAAGCGAGGAAACTCAAATTAACCAGAGGCCACCGTCTTGCTGGCGACTCTTTATATCTGAATAATAGAATCCTAAGAACAAATAAATCAACAACTTTCTCTAAATTTATTTATATACCGTACTTAAATTACTGATTTTCATAATCTATACGTCTTATAACACATAAAATCAGTAATTTAATGGAAAAATAAGCTTGCGTACTCACCGCTTAATCTGCTAGGATACACAGGTCGTCAGCAGATGTGAGACGGTGGCCTCCTGCGTCCCGCGGGAGGAGTCCTCCCAATCCCATGCGGGAAAAAGGAGGTGATGGATATGTTTAAAATAGTACTAGAGCTTGCTCTCCTACTTCTAAGGATTCTTCGTGAACTTCTTGGCCTTATAAAGGATATAAAACATCCCCGCCGTCAAACCCAAAAGTAGCGGGGATATAATCCTTATACTGAGGTCACCGTCTTGCTGGCGACTCTTTCTATCTGAATAATAAGATCTGGAAAACAAAAAATCAATATTCATTTTATAGAAACTTGATACGGTATTCGTTTCATGTTTTGAAAAATTAAAGAATTCAAGTTTAAGGAAGAACTGAATTTAATTTACAAATAACCATTTAAGTATTAAATAGTTAACCAGCATAAATAAAATTCATTGATAATCACTGGTGTCAATTCAAACATTTCATAAAAATGGTTCATAAAACGATAAAAGCAAGTCAGAATTTTCACTCTTATGTGAGCCGGTTTACAGTTTTTCCGTGTATAAGTGAATATGAACAAATTTGAAACAGAAGAACAAATAAACAGAAACGCCAGCGAGATTTTCAAAATAGACTATTTACGGCCATACCAGCTCCTGATAACCTCTGCACTCCTTGAGGAGGACAACAGGCAGAACCTGCTTGCAGTACTTCCAACCGGAAGCGGGAAAAGTCTCTGCTTCATGCTTCCGGCTGTAATGCTTGACGGTATCACAGTAATTGTCTATCCCCTGCTTTCCCTGATGAGTGATCAGGAAAAGCGGTTCAGAAAACTTTCAATACCATGCACCCTTCTCAAAGGAGGACAGAGTCAGGAAGAAAGAAATGAAGTTTTCAGAAAGCTGTACAGCAGAGAGTCAAAGATACTCATAACGAATATCGAAATGTTGAATCAGCACAGAATAAGAAACAATCTCAGAAGGATGAAAATATCGCTGCTGGTGCTGGATGAAGCCCACACTGTGATAGCATGGGGAAATTCTTTCCGACCTGCATACAGAAGCATAAAGGAAGTATGCGATGAACTCCGCCCCGGCAGGATCGTGGCATTCACTGCCACAAGTGACAGGAAATGCACGGAAGAACTCAAGGAAACCGTACTTGGCAATGATGCGCTTGTGATCTTCGGCGGCTCAAACAGAAGCAATATAATCTACCACAGGGTAAAAACAATCTTACCACTGCTTGACATCATTCACATTCTCTCAAGTCCGGCATCCCGTCCTGCCCTTGTTTTCTGCCAGTCAAGGGAACTTACACAGCAGCTGGCATCAAGACTTTCTCCGTTTTTCAGAACGTATCACTACCATGCCGGCCTTGATAAAGACACCCGGAATGAAATCGAGAATTCATTCTACAGCGACAGGGAAGCCGTGATGGTTTCAACATGTGCTTACGGCATGGGTGTCGATAAACCCGACATCAGAACTGTCATACACTACTCTCTTCCGCAGAATGCAGCAGACTATCTTCAGGAGTCCGGCCGTGCGGGACGGGATGGTAAGACAAGCCATGCCTATGCATTCCTTTGCAACTCATTTCATGAAAGTCAGCTTGAGGAGCTTTTCAGCAAGGATGAATGCATCCGCGAAAGCCTCATAAAAGCAATGGGACAGGCTGTGGATGAGGAGTGCACGGGATGTGATGTCTGCAACCGCACTGAGTGTATTCCACAGGGAGCTGTGGAAACATACAGACAGCTCTGGTTTCCATATCTTTACAAGAAGGACACTCTTATAAGAAAACTCATGCATAAGGAGCCTTTCTCAATTCTGATTGAAAAAGAAATAGCGGAAGGCATAAGCCGCATGCTGAAATACAATATGATAATCTCCAGATTTAACCGTCTCAGACGAGGTAAACCAATTGCCAAAGACTCCGGATATGTTAGAATGGAGAAAAACATCAAGCAGGAGAAAACATATGAAGGATATCAGCCATCTTTATAAGGATCTTTACGGCGATAAATATGACAGGAATGATATGGATCAGCGTTATGAGTCTCTGCTCAGAAGGCATGAGGAGCTTTTCGGTGTAAGTGAGGACAAGGTTGCCCTTTTCTCCACTGCCGGAAGGACCGAGCTTGCCGGAAACCACACCGACCACAACCTCGGCATGGTCATTGCCGGCACCATCAACCTCGATACCATCGCAGCAGTATCACTGAGAAATGACAGCAAGGTCATCGTAAACAGCGAAGGCTTCCCCGAAGTCGTTGTCGACATAACTGATCTTGAAATAAAGAAGGAAGAAGAGAATACAACACATGCACTGCTCCGCGGTATTGCAAAGGCCTTCACCGACAGGGGAATAAAGATCGGAGGCTGGCAGGCAAATACCACAACAAGAGTGCTTAAAGGTTCAGGCCTTTCCTCATCTGCCGCCATTGAAGTTCTCTGTGCGGAAATCTTCAACAACCTCTTCAATGATGACAAGTTGGAACCTGTCGAGCTTGCAAAGATCAGCCAGTATGCCGAGAACGTGTACTTCGGAAAGCCCAGCGGCCTGATGGATCAGATCGGCTGTGCCCAGGGCGGTGTTGTCGGTATTGATTTCAAGGACAACAAGAATCCTGTCCTCACTCCCATAGCAATCGACTTCGAGAAGTTCGGTTATGATCTTGTCATTGTCGACACGAAAGGCAACCACGCTGATCTCACAGGGGAATATGCAGCAGTTCCAGTTGAAATGAAGGAAGTTGCAGCTTTCTTCGGCAAATCTGTTCTCCGTGAAGTCGATTATGAAGAATTCATCGACAGCCTTCCCCTGCTCAGGGAGAAGATAAAGAATGACAGGGCAATCCTCAGAGCCTTCCACTACTTCAACGAGAACCTCAGGGTGAAGGCAATGCTCGACTGTCTCAAAGAAGATGATTTCGACAGCTACCTCTATTACGTTGAGGAAAGCGGCAATTCATCATTCAAGTATCTTCAAAACGTCTACCCCACCATCAACGTGAAGGAACAGGGTCTTTCCCTTGCGCTTGCCGTAAGTGAGGATTTCCTCTATGGCGAAGGTGTGTGCCGTGTCCACGGCGGAGGCTTTGCCGGAACAATCCAGGCTTATGTGCCCAAGGATCTGACTGAAGACTACATAGAACTCATCGACAGCATCTTCGGCCCGGGTTCCGCAACCGTTCTTGCAATCAGAAAGAAGCCTACCTGCAGACTCGTCTGAGAAAAAAAACAGAAAAACAACTGAAGACCAATCAGTAACGAAAGAAGCCTGACTCCGGACAAGGAATCAGGCTTCTGTTTATGAAGTGGATATTATCAGATTGAATATCCGACGGAAAGACCGAAACCGAGCTTGTTGAGACTTGTCGATGCTTCCACAGTGAAATTATGGAAATCAATGCCGAAGCTCAGCTTTGAATATCCAAGATGAGTATTAATGCTGAAATCCTCGTTGATATCATAAGTGAAACCGAGCTTCGGAATTGCAAAGAAGTTATAATCATAACCGCTCACTTCCCTGTCCCAGATCACCTGATTGATGACATCGCTGAACTCAACCACAAGATGATACGGACCGTAATCCCAAAGTGCCTTCAACACAAGATCCATCGGCTGGTAATAGACATCCATCTCATCAAAACCGTCGTAGCTTCCACTCAGATCATTAACATCTAGGTAATAATACTTTCTGAAGCTTGCCACATTAGTAAGATCAAGTGTGAATGCTAAAGTCTCATTCTGACGGTACATACCTCCGAAATTAAGACCGAATCCAAGCCCCATGTCTAGCGTGAAATTCGGATCATCAGTGAAAGCAAGAAGGATATTGTCTTTAAACCTTGCAGCAAGAAGACCATTGTTTGAGATCAAAGCTTGTCCTCCTGCAAGTACATCAAGTGCAACACCTACACTGAATTTCTCAGACAAGATATTGAATGCATAAGCGAAATCTGCCCTGACATCAAAAGCAATTACACTCTTCTGATTGGAAAACATATTCTCAGGAGTCATGAATCCAGCATCAGCCTTAAGTCTCCATGCAAAACCGTTTGAATATGATGCACCACCGTGAAGAGTGAGGCTGAGATTTACATCGCCATACAGTTTCTCATCATCCAGTAAATTTTTTTGAATTGCATTGTATACAGCAACTGCCTTATGTGTTGAATTGAAACGGTTATTGAATGAATCCTCAAGATCAGCCCTCAACTGGGCAAGCTGTGCTTCATTTGTAGGGGCTGTCCAAGTATGACCATCAAAATCAAAAATCGAGCTGATCAAAGACGTGTTCTTAGACCAGAAATCCAGATCAGCGTTGTAAAGGATGTCATAAAGAGCATCTACGTATTCATCTTCACTGAGCTTATTTACTGGATTGGAAAGATAGGAAAGATAATCTACCGCACCAAATGTATTGAACTCAAAACCAAATGGAGAGATTTCAGGCTGTTCTGTAAATCTCGCAGGAGATGTGAAGATATCATCAGTAGTATAAAATGGGTCATAATATGGTGTCATTGCAAAAACTACACTGCCAGAGAAAAGCAATATAAATATTATTGTTATAAACTTTTTCATTCTGCATCTCCTTTTGTATCTTCAACTAAACCAAGCCAGAATGTACTTAAATCACTTGGATCTTCTTCAAATATAGGGAATTCAGTAGTTCCCCTTTGTGCTATAAACCTTTGAACAAGACCAGGAGCAGTAGGTGCAGCATTATAGAAAGAAACATATGGTTTCCCTGAATCAGACTCACAGAACTCAAATACTGTATTCGTCACAACACTTCCAAGAGGAGTAGTTGAATTAGTTATGACTGTAATTTTATCACCATCAATTGTACGTCTATCAATATTCCACTCTGATGGGTTTATAGAAATAGGGGAAGTATTCCATTTTTTTGAATTATACTGATAAGCTAAATTCTGAGAATAAAATTCTACACCAGCTGAGTCTAAATTAGTTTTCCAGCTAATATAACCAGTTATTATTGGATCTGCTTTTTCTCCCAAATCAATAGAATTATCTATAAGAGGCATAAGTCTATAGTCGCTTTTTTCATAATTCTGACTTTGACCAATAGCTTTATCATTTTTTGCAAAGTATACATAATATGGATAATCACTACCTTCCGGAGAATCATCAACATAAATAATGAAATTCTGTTGTTTTTTTGAATCAGAATTAAACGTACCTCTCCATTCAAAGAATTTACCTGCAAAACTTTGAGTTTTAAATGAATCTAGCTGAGTAGTTACAGCAAAATCTTCACCAACAGCAGCCCCAATCAATAAATCATTATACTCTGTATTACTGTCAAGATTGGAAATAGTTATTACAGCAGTATTATCATCATTACCTGCTTTTTTGGTTATCTGCAATCCCATTGTACCTGGTAATGTAAGTGTAACTTCTTCCAATTTTACCTCTGAAGAAAGTCTGACCGTATAATCTACGCTCTTGTAATTAACTATACGTCCATTTTCAATCGGGGTAAGAGGTGTAGCTGTTCTTAGGTTGTTACTTACACATGTTTCGTCATCAGTAATTACATGGAATATCCCATACTCGAGACTTGGAAATTCTTCAAAGCTTATTACAGCAGTATCTCCATTTACGATCTGAGAAACGGAAATAGAACTATTATCTTTAACTAGTTTAATCGATGAGACTGAAGAAGGAATTGAAGCTATCTCAAACCCTTTTTCTGTCTTTGAAAGTTTCATTTTAACTTCTTGGACAAAAATATCAGCATTTACTGTTGTATAAGCTTCTGGAACATCTGCAGAGGCGTCCACCATCTGATATACATTAAATGAATACTTATTCTCAGGATTAAGAGCATTTATTGTGATAATTCCATTTTCAGCTTTTAACAAAGCTGTTTTTTCATCATCAGGATTATCTTCATTTCTTATGACAACCATATAAAGAATAGATGAATCGGTAGATTCCGTTTTGATTTCCACTTTATCACTATATCTTGCATACAGATAAACATCCGGAGCTATTCCATCCAAGATTATTTCAAAATCTGCAGTTGCAAGATTTGACCAATTAGATTCATCTGTTCTTCCAAAGAGTGATACTGAACCTTTATTTACAGGAATATCTGAATCTGGAATACGGTATGTAAGCATTCCACCTTCTACACCATCAGCCTCAAAGACCTTTTCCGTTTCACCATTAACAGAATATGCATATTCATCCACATATGGCACAGGATTGAATTTTAACAACAGATTTCTTGTATCTCCAACCTGTTCTACAGTTAAAGTAGTTTTGCGTCCTTCAATATCCTCAGGCGGCAGATTATCATAAACCACCTGTGAACACGATACTGCCAGAAGAACTGTCAGCAGTATTAGAATTGCTTTTTTCATTGGAATCTCCCCGGATTCAGATTTTATCGAACATTTTTGATTGTTTTTGTTCGAAAACACCTAAACAATACTCTGCAAGAGGGTTTAAGGCAAGATCAGGAATGCTCCTTTCTGTTCTTTTTATGACAATCAGCAGAGAATGCACAGCCGCTGCAGGAAGAGGAACAGGAACCCTTCCCTTTTCTGATGCTGCGGATGGCAAGAATGACGCACAATGCTATCACTGCGAGAACGAATACGGTGGACATTTGTGAACTCCGTTTGAAATCTAATATTTATATCCGTTTTTTTCAAATGACGTACTGGTCATTAGTTTTAATTTTATCTAATATAGCGGGCTGTGAGCACAACAACTAATACCGGTACAAACAAGATTCTGGATGGCGTAATCTGGAAGGGAATCCTCTCATTCTTCTTCCCGATCCTGCTGGGAACTTTCTTCCAGCAGCTATACAACACTGTCGATGCCGTTGTCGTGGGACAGTTCCTCGGCAAGCAGGCACTTGCCGCCGTAGGAGGCGGCACCTCGACTATCATCAACCTGCTGATCGGATTCTTCACCGGTCTTGCATCCGGTGCGTCGGTCGTGATCAGCCAGCGTTTCGGCTCCGGCAAATACGACAGGGTCTCGAATGCAATTCACACATCCATCGCACTTTCAATCGTAGGCGGTATCATCATAACAATCGTAGGATACGCCACAACCGACTGGGCGCTTGAGGCAATCGGCACACCGGAAGACGTAATGCCTCTGGCTTCCCTTTACATGAAAATATATTTCGCAGGCTCACTCACCCTTGTCATCTACAACATGGCATCAGGTGTCTTCCGTGCACTGGGTGACTCAAGACACCCTCTCTACTTCCTCATATGCGGCTGTGGCATAAACATCGTGCTTGACGTGGCATTCGTCGGTTTCTTCGGCATGGGAGTTGAAGGTGCTGCCATCGCAACCGTGATCTCACAGCTCATTTCCATGATTCTCTCCCTGATTTGGCTGCGAAAGCTTCCAAAGGCATACCGTCTGAGCATGAGGAAGATACGCTTCGTGAAGGCAGAACTCACAGATACGATAAAAATCGGCTTCCCTGCGGGAATCCAGTCCATCATGTACACGATCTCGAATCTCATCATCCAGTCGAACATCAACTCATTCGGCACCGACACCGCTGCCGCCTGGTCGGCATACGGCAAGATCGATGCGACCTTCTGGATGATCGTCAATGCATTCGGCATCGCAATGACGACATTTGTCGGACAGAACTACGGTGCGGGCAAGCTGGACAGGGTCAAGAAAGGCGTGAGACAGACACTGCTGATGTCATCAGGTGCCACAATTGTCATCTCGGCCCTCTTCTGTCTCTTCGGCCGTTATGCATACATGCTCTTCACAACAGATGCCGCCGTCATCGACATCGGCATGGAGATACTTCTCTTCATCGTGCCGACATACATCACATACATTGCAATTGAAATTCTTTCCGGTGCGATAAGAGGCGCGGGCAAGTCACTGATCCCGACTGTGATATCCATCACGGGTGTATGTCTTCTGCGTATAATCTGGCTTGAAGTCGCGGTGCCCGTACTTCCTCTCATCCAGACGGTATGTGCCGCATACCCGATCACATGGACAGTCACAAGCATCATGTTCTTCATCTACTATAAAAAAGGCTCATGGCTTTCAGACAAACACCATGAGCTCAAGCTTAAGTGGCTTAAATTGAAGCACCACGCAAACTGATCAGTCGAACAGTCTGTGGTAATCGGCCGGAATCTCCTTATAGCTGACCGGCCTGTCGAGAAGGCTCTTCAAGGCAGGCGGAAGCGGAACTTCAGTGCCGATGAGAGGTTCGACTATGGTCTCGAACTTCGCAGGATGCGCGGTTGAGACAAGAAGGACATTGTCCTTTCCATCCAGCAGACGCTCCCTCACCCTTTCGCCGCAGGCTGTATGCGGACACATTATATAACCGTCTTGTGTGTATACTTTCCGTATTGTCTCTCTTATCTCGTCGTCGCTCACCGACGCGGCTGAGAGATGTTCCTTCACCTCTTCGTATGTCGGGTAAAGGCTGAACAGCCTCTCCATGTTCGAAGGAGCACCCACATCCATTGCATTTGCAAGCGTCTTCACTGACGGACGGGGACGGTATTCCCCGCTTTCAAGGTAATCGGGGATTGTCCTGTTGGCATTCACGGCAAGAACTATCCTCTCTATCGGAGCTCCCATGCTCATTGCCCAGTAGGCACCTGTGGAGTTGCCGACATTGCCGGAAGGAATGACGATGACTGGCTTCTTTCCGTTTTCCTTTTCATAAACCATCGATGCATATACATAATAGACCATCTGAGGCAGGAGCCGACCGAGGTTGATGGAGTTCGCAGATGAAAGAGAGGCACTGTAGTGAGGATCGACAAAAGCATCCTTCACCATCTTCTGGCAGTCATCGAAACTCCCTTCCACCTCGTATGATGAGATGTTCCCGTCCCAGCAGGTGAGCTGCCGCTTCTGCCGCTTTGCAACCCTTCCCTTCGGGAAGAGCACCTTCACTGAAAGATTCTTTCTGTTATGGAAGGCAGCGGCCACGGCGCCGCCTGTGTCTCCGCTGGTTGCGACAAGGATGCAGAGCTTCCTGTCATGACGGACAAGAAGCTTTTCCATCGAGAATGCAAGAAAGCGTGCCCCGAAATCCTTGAATGCGGAGGTCGGACCGTGGAAAAGCTCAAGCACAGTTGAATTTGAAAGCTTATTCAATGGAATGGGGAAATCGAAAGCGGCACTGCATATTTCCTCAAGATCGCCTTCAAGCTCATCACCTTCGAAGAATGGTCTGAGAACAGTGGCAGCAAATCTGCCGTATGGCATGTCAACAGAAAGAGAGGAGTCAAGAGACGGCAGATGATCCGGCACGAAAAGACCGCCGTCCCGGGCAAGTCCCTTCAGTATCGCATCGCTTGCCGTAAGTTTATTATTTCTGTTTTTATCACGTGTTGAATAATAGTACATATGAGTCAAACCTCCTTTCAGATAAGTCCTGCCCCGAGATACACTGACAGACGGATGAGATCACTGAACACACCTCCTGCCGTAACCGCAGGGCCTGCTCCAGGCCCCTTGATCACCAGCGGCTGCTCCTCGCTGTAGCGTGCTGTTGTGAATGCGATTATGTTGTCGGTACCGCCGGCCTGGGCGAAGGGATGGGAAAGAGGAAGCGCCGTGAGGGACACGGAACACTTCCCGTTATTCACACAGCCTATATAACGCAGGCACTTGCCTTCACTCTTCGCCTTCTCATACCGCTTCTTTATGTCATCGTCGAGTTCAGCCAACCGTGCGAGGAACTCATCCCTGCTGACATCTTTGAGCGGAGAAGGAACAAGGGACTCGACCTCAAGTTCGCCAAGCTCGGCATGGGAGCCGATCTCACGTGCAAGGATGACAGTCTTTCTGGCAACATCCATGCCGGAAAGGTCATCACGTGGATCAGGCTCGGTGAAGCCCATTTCACGGGCTTTCAGCACAAGCTGGCTGAAAGGCGTGCTGCCGTCGTAATTGCAGAAAAGCCATGCAAGGGTTCCGGAGACAATACCTTCGATCTTTCTCACTTCATCACCTGTCTGGATGAGGTCATTGAGAGTATTGATGATGGGAAGCCCTGCACCGACTGTGGTTTCATACAGGAATCTCTTGCCGGATTTGCGGCTCACTTCCATCATTTGTCTGTAGTATTCATAGCTTGCGGTGCAGGCTTTCTTGTTCGGCGTTATGATGTGGAAATTCTCAAGCCATGACGCATACTGCATGGCAAGTTCCTGACTTGTGGTGCAGTCGATGAGAACCGCATGAGGATAGTAGGAGGCACCTACATGACGGAGGAACTCATCCCTGTCAAGGGGAACGGAGCAGAGACGGAACTGTTCTCTCCAGGATGAAAGATCAACACCGTCTTCAGCCAGAAGCATTCTTCCGGAGTTTGCGATACCGCGTATCCTTATATCGAGATCGAACTGCTTTTTCAGCCTGTCCTGTTCCTGGGCAAGCTGATCAAGAAGCGTGCCGCCTATGTTTCCCGGACCGAAAAGTCCGACGGAAAGAGTCTGCGCGGAAAGGAAGAATGAGGAATGAAGCGCACTGAGTGCCTTGTGGGAATCCTTCTCGCTTATCACGGCGGAAATGTTTCTCTCGGATGACCCCTGTGCGATTGCGCTCACGTTGACACCGGCACGGGCAAGTGCGGAGAAGAACTTGCCCGACACACCGATCTGGCCGCTCATCATCTCGCCCACCGCCGCAATGATCGCCATGCCGCTGACAGCGGAAATAGATGCGATCTGATGCGAGTTGAGCTCGGATGCGAATTCATGCCTCGTCTTTGCGGCAGCCGCAGTGACCTGACTTGAAGGAACTGCAAAACATATCGAGTACTCACTTGACGCCTGGGAAATGAGGATTACCGAAATTCCAGCCTCACGCAGCGAATTGAAAAGCCTTGATGAAATACCCGGCACACCTGACATGCCGGCACCTTCGATGTTTATTATCGAGATGTTTCTCATGACCGAGAAGGCTTTTACGGGATAGCGTCTGTCCTTAGCATTCATGCTGTTCGTGATCAGCGTTCCTTCGTTTTCAGGCTCATACCAGTAGCGCAGCTCTATCTCGAGATTCGCACTCTGTGCCGGTATGAAGGCATGGGGGTGGACAATCGGGGCACCGAAGAAGCTGAGCTCGGTCGCCTCGGCATAGGTGAGACGCTTTATGACTTTCGCAGAAGGAATTTCGCGTGAACTCGCAGAACAGAAAAGCGAGCGGGTATTCCAGTACGTGATGCCGGCATTGCACTGTGCGGCAATGAGGGCCGCAGTGTATTCGCTTTCCCCTTCTCCGACATATGAACTTGTCGGACTCTGCTCGAGCGTGCCGTACACAAGGGTGACGCCGTTTGTAAAGCTTTTTGCCCTGAGCGCGGTTCTTGCCTCTATTGCGGTGCAGCTGATTCCGTTTCTGGCAAGATAATCGCAGGCAACAGCGGCAAGGAAGGTGCTTGTGAGGGAAGAGAAATAATTCTCCGTGTTCTTTGACACATCCTCAAGCAGCCATACGGAACGCAGGAGATCCTCCATATCCTCAAAATGACGGCGGAGCTCGTCATCCACGAAAGCGGAGCTTGACGTTTTCGAAAGGAAATCTTCCCAGCTGTTCTGGCTCTTCTCAAGCAGGGACCACAGCTTCTCGTCCTTCATCGCGGCGTTTGCAAGCAGATGTGAGAAAGAAAGCTCCCCGCTTCTCACCGGCGATATGACAACAACCTGACAGGGATTGTCATAAAGGGAAAGAACCGACCTCAGTTTTTCGATCCCGCCCAGCGACGAGATCATCCCCCCTTCTATTGCATGTACTCTTACAGTTTCCATCCGCACCTCTTTTTATTTTTCACATATCCTCTGAATACAGAAAGAGCCCGCATAAGGGGCCCTTGTTCAGAAACGAAAAAATTTTATGATGAATATTTACAGCAGGTTATACGACCTTCTGGATCTTTCCGCTTCTGAGACAGCGTGTGCATACCTTTATTGTCTTCGGTGTGCCGTCAATGATTGTCTTGATTGTAACAAGATTCGGTCTGAATTCTCTCTTCTTTGTTACGCCAATGTGCTGTCCGACACCACCTTCCTTCTTAGGCTTACCTTTACGAGGAACAACCTGTCCTGCAACAGTACCTTTTCCGCAAATGTCACATCTTCTTGCCATGATTATATCCACCTTAGTCAGTTTATTATTTTATATCAGCTATAGGCTCTTCTGTACGAATCTGTTACAATCCGTGAGCATGAACAGAGAAGCGAATCGCCGCAACGTATTAGACTCTATCAAAAAAAGAGAAAGTTTGTAAAGTGGATTCTACCACAATTCTTTCAATTATTGTAATGTTTTAGGGATGAGCGAGAATTTACTGGTCCTCGTGCCTGACAAACCGGCAGAAGGAAAAACAAGAGAAGCAAGAAAGGCCATCTACGCACTGTGCGGCGAAGCATCGCTTTATGCCCTTCCACCTGTCATAATCCTTTCAAGGACAGAAAGAAACGGCTTTGAGAGGAAAAGCTGGCATAAGGACATCAGGCTCACTTCATCCGATGCGCTGATGAGCGGTTTCGGTTTTGTCCTTCATGAGGAAGAGACTGTCAGTGCAATACAGGAGGAACTGGGGCTTGAAGTCACGCCGTCGGGACTTTATATCGCAGCAGTGCAGCTTCCGCTTCCCGGCAATATTGAAATAAAGATAAAGAAGCTCCGCCTTGCCTTGCTGAAAAAGACAGATTGCGGCTATTGTCTCCTGCAGTAGTCCCTTACCGGACAGATTTCACATTCCGGCTTTCTGGCGTGGCAGTATTTCCTTCCATGAAGATTGAGAACCATTGAAAGACGGAAAAGCTCGTCCTCATCAAACTCTTTTCTTATGTCTTCCTCGATTTTCACAGGATCGCTACTGGCTGTGTAGCCAAGACGACCTGCCACACGGACAAAGTGTGTGTCCACGATCACGGCCCCGCGCCCGAGTATATGGCCGATGTAGCAGTTGGCTGTCTTCCGCCCCACTCCCGGCAGTTTCACAAGCTCATCGATCGTATCGGGGATTGCCCCGAGCTCATCTATTTTCGCGGCAAGAGCCTTGAGGTTCTTCGCCTTCGCACGGTAGAAGCCGAGCGGATGGAGGATTTCCTCCAGTTGAGAGATATCGGCCCCGGCAAGTTTTTTCACCGTATCGTATTTTGCAAACAGGACAGGCGTCACTTCATTAACTCTTTTATCTGTTGTCTGTGCTGAAAGGAGGACGGATGAGAGAAAGCGGAAGTCATCCTTCTCATCAAGGAAATTTATATCTTCAGGATATATATCCGACAGTATGTGAAAGGCATCTTTGTTCATGCTGTTCAGTCTAATCTGAAAACTTTTTTGAAACAATGCATTCATACACCATTCACAAGATTCACCCGCCCGGCATGACTGAATTGCATTCCAGCTATTCTCCGACGAGAGAGGAGATATAGAAATCTGCGCAGATAACCCCTATGCTTGCAAAGGATCTGAATGCGCAATTCATCTTATCTTTTTAAAACTTTTCATATAGCTTAGCTGAATGAATCTCAGCTCTTATGCTATAATTAATGCATGCAGAAGGCGTACCGTTACAGGCTCTATCCAACAGCAGAACAAACTCAGATGATGACCCGCATCATCGGCTGTTGCCGCTTCACTTATAACCGCCTTCTGGAGTATTGCTCAAAGTCTTATAAGAGAAGAGGTGAAAGTCATACATCCTTCGATTTGAATAACTTCATATGCCATACTCTCAAGAAAGCATACCCATGGCTTTCTGATGCACCTGCACAGTCTTTGCAGTGTGTATCAGCAGATTTGTCAAATGCATTCAAAGCTTTCTTCAGGAAGAATGCAGATTATCCGAAGTACAAATCAAAGCACCGTTCCAGGAAGAGTTTCAGAATACCTCAGAGAGGAAAAGTAGATGTAGAAGGAAGCAGAATCTATGTTCAAGGTGTCGGCTGGGTTGATGCTGTGATACACAGAAAGCCTTTCGGGAAACTCAAGAACATCACTGTCACTGTCAATCCTTCTGGAACAGTATACGCTTCCTGTCTTTTTGATAATGGAAATGAAGCTCCTTCTCCTGTTGTCCCTGATAATCCAAAGGTGATTGGAGTTGACCTGAACCTTGAGCGACTGGCAGTCTGCTCAGATGGAAATGATTATGAGAACCCGAGAACACTGAAGCAATATGAGAAAAAGCTGAAACATCTCCAGCGGCTTCTTTCCAAAAAGAAGAAAGGTTCGAATAACTGGAGGAAGATAAAGAAGGAGATAGCAGCTCTTCATGAAAAGATAACAGACATCAGGAAGGATGCGATACATAAGATGACAAAGCAGATAGTCTGTGACAGCCAAACAGACGTGATTGTAATTGAGGATCTGAATGTATCCGGAATGATGAAAAACGGAAAGCTTGCCAAGCATATAACGGATGCATCTTTTTATGAAGTGAGAAGACAGCTTGAATACAAATGCCTGTGGTATGGAAAGAGTCTGATAATTGCAGACAGATTCTTTGCATCATCACGCATTTGCAATAACTGCGGCTGGCATAACGATGGGCTCACACTTGGTGACAGAAAGTGGGAGTGCTCTGTATGTCATACCCGGCATGATAGAGACCGCAATGCGGCTCTCAATCTGAGATCCTTTGGCCTGAAGGCCCTAGCCAGGGACACTGGCGAAGTCAAGCCTCCGGAGAAACCCTCTGTGGACGACCGCACAGCAATGTGCCTAAGAAGCATGGTTTCCGTGAACGAGGAAAAAGACCTGAGATACTCTCAGGAAGCCCCTAAGCTTGCTTAGTGGGTACTGTCACTATCATAATATGCAGGCAGTCTGATAATGGTCTGATAAATGGTCTGATAATTTTGAATTATTTATGTAATCTCTCTTGACTCTTTTTACATCTTGGGCAACAATACCGCTTGTGCTTAAAGGCATCGGGATGTCGCCTAGCGGCTATGGCGTCTGCTTTGGGAGCAGAATATCGATGGTTCGAGTCCATTCATCCCGATCATGAAATTTACGGACAACTCCTTGTTTTTCAAGGAGTTGTTTTTTGTTATACACACTTGCCCTTCATGTGTCCCTTTTTTATAATTTCTGTATGTCAAGATTGAGGAAAGCCGCACTGTCAGCCATACTGATCATCGCAACGGGCACAGGGTGCCTTTTCAGCGAGTCTGTCTTCTCAAACTATGATTTCACCTTCTACAATACTGTCTCGCAGTCACTTGCAATAATGGACAGTTCCACATTCGGTCTTGACTACACAGGGTTCGGGTTTATCGGGAACAGCCGCACAAACGGTCTTTTCGTGCGCATCGGACTTCAGGCACCGCTTACCACGATAGGAAACATCTGGCAGATAGGCAAAGAAGAGCAAAAACCTGCCGATGAAGAAGATGTCACGATAACAGCCGGCAATGAGGACATAGGTCTTTCAAACGAATTCCGATTCACCCTCATTCTCGGTCCTGCCGCGCGCTATGTATTCTCTCCCTCATTCGACGCCTATGCTGGAATCGGATTCAAGATCGAGGAGCATATAATCACTGTTGATGATCCGTCCTCCGCATACAAAAGCACAAGCTACGGCACGCAGCTGGCGGTTGACTGCGACATGGGCGTGAAATTCAACATGGAGAACAATACATCCGTGCGCATCGGAATATATTCAACATTCGAAGTCCTGAGCTACAACTACATGATCAACAGCAGGGACGGAAAGGAAGACTATACCACTTCAGACATAAGGCTGAACATAATAGCAAGCGGAGATGCAAGACAGCCGCTGTCGGCCGTGGGCTACATCTCGCTGGGTAAAACCTTCAGCAGCAGCAATGTCGAGACTGTATACCGCTATGAGATAACTTCCAGCATACCGGGAACGGGGAATTATGCTCCCATCTCCTGATTTTCCCTTGAAAAAAGAGAGGATGCAATCTATCTTTAAATTAGCAAAAGAGAAAAAAGGAGGAAACAAATGGCTGATTTTCGCAATACCGAAGATGTATATGACTTCATAGGTGAGCTGGCAATCGCGCTTTACTCAAAGAAGATCAGGATCTCACTAGGTGCACTGAGGACGATTCTTGCCGACAAAGGCAAGGACTACAATAACAACAGAGGAATGGCTTCCGGTGTAAGCGCCGCCTACAGAAGCTGGAAGGACAAGGATCCTGTTGTCTACCATGCAATCGCCTACACCTATACCGACAAGGACGGCAACCTTGCCTGGGAAGGAACCACGGCAACTGACTGAAGACAATGACGGCACCTGAAAAGGTGCCGCTGTTTTTTTATCAAGTAGGACTTTTCTCAGCTGTTGGTCATTATGACTCTTTCAACAACATCCGCCACGTGCTCTGTGGCATCGGTGCATTTTTCAAGATAGAAGTAAATCTCTCTCCACTTGATCATACTGATGGGATCATCCTCATGTTCATGCAGTTCCCTCATTGCCTGGATGAACAGGCGGTCGGCATCTTCCTCGAGTGTGTTTATCCTGATGATGTGTTCATGGATTGACTTGCTCTTCTTGAAGTTCTTGAACTCTTCAAGCAGGATGACCATCTCCTCGCAGCTGTCGACGACAATCCTTGCCATATCGATTGCGGCAGGCAGGATGTCATGGATGTTGTTGCAGTACATGCGCAGCACTACATCCTCGATCTTGTCCGTCACCTCGTCAAGACAGGAAGAGAGCAGCATGATGTCCTCTCTTTCAATCGGAGTCATGAAGGCTTTCATGAGCACGGCAAGCATCTCATGCTTTTTCGTATCGGCCTCATGCTCTATGTCATGCATCTTGTCCATGTCTTCCTTTATCTTTGCGGGATCGAAATTCTTCATTGTGTCCTGAAGAAGTCTTGCGGCCCTGAGAGCACAATCCGTGCATTCAACGAAATTATCGAAATAGAACTGATCCTGTTTTTTCATTATTGAGTCCTCCTTAGAAAATAAGCATGAAAAGCTTTGCCATTATGAAGCTTATGAGGCCGCAGCCGGGGAATGTGAATATCCATGTGAGCACCATGTCCTTAACGACAGAGAAGTTTATGGCTGAAAGCCTTCTCGATGCCCCCACCCCCATGATGGCGCTGGTCTTTGTATGTGTCGTTGAGACCGGAATGCCGAAAAGTGAAGACAGCAGAAGACACAGCGATGCGGCTATGTCGGCACATGTCCCCTGATACTTCTCAAGCTTCACCATGTCCATGCCGACGCTCTTGATGATCTTCTCGCCTCCGACACTGGTGCCCACACCCATGACCACGGAGCACAGCATCATAAGCCATGCAGGAATGAGCATGCCCTCCACACTTGACTGTCCGTTTGAAAAAGCGACGGCAAGGAAAAGGACGCCTATGAACTTCTGTCCGTCCTGAGCTCCGTGCATGAAGCTCATTGCCGCAGCGCCTCCGATCTGGGTGTAAGTGAAGAATGTGTTGGCCTTCCTGCGGTCCATCCAGCGGAAAAGGAATCCTATGAGCTTGCAGATCACGTAACCGATCACGAAACCGAGGAAAAGCGATGCGAAAAGGCCGTATATGACCTTTACCCATTCAGCGAAGTTGACACCTTCAAGACTGTTGTGAGTCGCGATCGCAGCTCCCGTCAGACCGGCGATGAGACTGTGGCTCTCGCTCGTCGGGATTCCGAGGTATGATGCTCCGGTCGAATACACCACAATAGAAAAAAGGGAGGCGGAAAGCGCTACCAGCGCCGTTTCCGTATCTCCCCCGAAGTCGACCATATTTGAAATGGTTGATGCAACACTCGCGTTTATATGTGTCATGATGAATACGCCAAGGAAATTGAACACCGCGCTCATTATTATGGCCTTGCGCGTTGACAGACAGCGTGTGGTTATACATGTGGCAATAGCATTAGGTGCATCGGTCCAGCCGTTGACGAAGATTACTGAAAGCGTGAGCACAACCGACACCAGAAGTATCGGCGATGACATGATTTCAGAAACAAAATACGAAAATGATACGTCCATGTTACCTACTTGTTACGATTATTTTACTTCGATTTTACCGTCTTTTCACGATTAAGAATAGATAAGAACAGGCGCCGGCAGAAATAAAGATTTCAATCCCGGCTTTACGTTCATATCCGTTTATATTTTTCATTTGAAAACAGATACTTCCTGCAACCTGCATGTTTTCCCCGTTCAGTGTCGGATTGTCACAAAGAAAAAATTATCTGAATCCGGCAACTGATGCTAGGCTAGAGGAAAAAGAGGAGCGTCGATGAAATACGTATGTACGGTATGCGGCTACGTCTACGACGAGGAAGTGGAGAAAGTTCCTTTCTCATCCCTTCCGCCACAGTGGACATGCCCGCGCTGCGGTGCAGAAAAAGCCATGTTTGACCCGCTTGAGGAGAAGAAGGAGCGGGGATATGACGGCAGCGGAATTGAAAGCCCTGAACAGGGACAGGGGGAGACAAAGCTTTCATCAGGTGTGCTTGCCGCCGTTTTCTCAAATCTGGCAAGAGGCTGCGAGAAACAGTACAAAGCCGAGGAAGCAGAGCTGTTTGCAAAGATCGCGGCTTTCTACACTTCACTTTCAGACGATGACGATACTGACGCATCGCCTGAAAGTCTTACAGCTCTTGCAGAAGAAGATATTTCCATCACCTACCCCGCAGCAAGGAAAACAGCAGAGAACAACAGGGACAGAGGGGCGCTGAGGATCTGCACATGGGGTGAGAAAGTGACGAGAATCGCACGTTCACTGCTCTCTCAGTACAGAAAGGGAGGAGAAGAACTGCTCAGGGAAAGCGAAGTGTGGCTGTGCACGGTATGCGGGTTTGTCTATATCGGAAAGAAGCCTCCCGAGCTCTGCCCGGTCTGCAAGGTTCCTTCATGGAAATTCACAAGTGTGGAAGGAGGTGAGCTGTGAAGAAAACCGCAGTCAGGAATCTCAGGCTCTGCACAAAGGACTGCCTGTGCCTGTATGTCTGCCCTACCGGAGCGACTGACACCGAGAACAGCATAATCGATACGGACAAGTGCACAGGCTGCGGCGACTGTGCGGCAGCATGCCCAAGCGGGGCCATAAGCATGGTAGTCACCCATTATCCTCCGCAGCAGCAGAAGAATGATGATGTGAAAGGCATTCTCACATCTCTTGCTGAAAACAGATGCAGAAGTGAGAGGATTGCCCGTCAGCTTGCAAGGAAAACTGACAGACCGGGAGAGAAAAAACTGCTTACTGCAATTGCCCTTTCCTCAAGGCTTGTCGCTGAAGATATAATGAGGGAAGCCGGCTTCATGCTCCCGCAGTCGCGCTGCACCCATGAGCTGCTTGAGAAGATTCTCTCAGATCCTCCTCAGGGTTTTCCCGCAGAGGCGGCACGGAAGCTGCTTGAAATGATTGAAATAAACGACTGAAAAAAAACAGTACAGCATGAGGCAGAGCCGACTCTGCCTCTAATTTTCACAACCCTCTTGAACAATATTTTTCTTTCGTGTAATATCCAGCAAGTGTCGTCAGGAAACTGATGATGACAATGTGCCCTTAGCTCACCTGGATAGAGCAGCTGCCTTCTAAGCAGCAGGTGGTTGGTTCGAATCCAACAGGGCATATGAGCCGGAGAATTTCTCCGGCTTTTTCTTTTTCGAGACGGTGCCGCTGACTGCCGGCACCGCCTGAATTCTTTCATTTCCAGTATTTCGCCATTCTCTCCCTGAGTGAGGCACGGTAGGCATCCCAGTCCTCAATTGGACACATTGCCACACCGTCTTCCACTGCAGCCTTTGCCACGGCAACGGCCTCTTCCTCAATCACCCTCGGATCAAACGGTTTGGGAACGATGTAGTCGCGGCCGAATGAGAAATGCTGGCCATTGTATGCCTTGCTGACACTTTCGGGAACTTCCTTCCTCGCAAGGTCCCTCAATGCCACGGCAGCCGCCATCTTCATGTTCTCCGTTATCTTTGACGCACGCACGTCAAGAGCACCGCGGAATATGAACGGAAAACCGAGCACATTGTTTATCTGGTTGGGGTAATCGCTTCTGCCTGTGGCCATTATTACATCACTGCGGGTGGCCTTTGCCTTCTCATAGGTGATCTCCGGGTTCGGGTTCGCCATGGCGAACACCACAGGATCAGATGCCATTGAAAGAAGCATCTCTGATGAGACGCAGTCTGCAACGGAAAGCCCCATGAACACATCGGCGCCTTTCATTGCATCCTCAAGAGTACGCTCAGCCGTGTCACGGGCGAACTGTGCCTTCTCAGGTGTAAGACCTTCCCTTCCGCTGTAAATCACACCCCGGCTGTCGCAAAGTGTGAGATTCTCCTTTCTCACACCTGCTGCGATGAACATTCTGGAACATGAGATTCCCGCAGCCCCGGCGCCGTTGACAACGACCTTCACCTTTGAGATGTCCTTGCCGACGATATCAAGAGCATTCATGAGTCCGGCAGTCGCAATGATTGCAGTGCCGTGCTGGTCGTCATGGAAGACCGGGATGTCGCACTGCTTTATGAGTTCTCTCTCTATGTGGAAACACTCAGGCCCCTTTATATCCTCAAGATTGATGCCTCCGAATGAAGGTGAAATAGCCTTTATGATTTCTATCAGCTTATCGGGATCCTTCTCATTTATCTCGATGTCGAACACATCAATGTCGGCAAACCTCTTGAAAAGAACTCCTTTTCCTTCCATCACGGGCTTGCTTGCAAGTGCACCGCGGTCCCCAAGTCCGAGGATCGCCGTTCCGTTTGATATGACGGCAACAAGATTTCCCTTTGAAGTATATCTGTAGGCATTCGCCTTGTCTTTCTCGATTTCCAGAACAGGTTTCGCCACACCGGGTGTGTATGCATAAGAAAGGTCTTCTGCGCTCATGCAGGGCTTGGTAGGCACCACGCTCACCTTGCCGGGCACACCGTTCATACAATGGTATTCCAATGCTTTATCCATATATCTTCCTCCTGAATATGTCCATTATTGCACATCGGAAGACAAAAGTCCCCACCGGATAAGCTGATTTCATTGTCCGCAGTGCGCTTTTCTGCTAGAATCAGAGACAAAATTATGGATGACATTCAGGATCTTATATTCAACGACGGGGAATTTCAGGCAGGAATCGCAAGAAAAGTACTGCCATATCTGAGTTCGCGCCAGCAGAAAGGATATTCGACAGGCGGCTTGTATTACTCAATCCACACCAGCGATGAAGCCAGGGGCACACTGGTTATCGTGCACGGCTTCTCGGAAGGCATGTACAAATACAGGGAATTCATTTATTACATGGTGCGCCTCGGCTACAACTGCGTGATCTATGAACACCGCGGGCACGGAAGGAGCGTGCGTGTCACAGACGAGAACAGCAGCATCCACATCGATGATTTCAGCATATATCTTGATGATCTCCTTTCCATAACTGAAGAAATTGTCATTCCGCGTTTCAGGGATCTTCCGCTCTATCTTTACGGACACAGCATGGGAGGCTGCATAGCGGCTCTTTTCGAGGAGCAGCATCCGGGCCTGTATTCAAAGCTGATACTCTCATCCCCAATGCTTTCGCTCAGGATTAAAGGAATCGCAGGACTCATGGCGCATAACGCAGCAAGGCTGATGTGCGCTGCCGGCAAGGGGGAAGAACCTGTGAAAATATTCACAGAGAAGGAGAAATTCGAGAATTCCTGTTCGACAAGCAGGGAAAGATGGGTTTACTACACCTCTGTAAGGGACAACAATGTGCTTCTGAAAATGTCAAACCCGACCTATGCCTGGGCAAAGGCGGCCTTTGATGCGAGCAAGGATGTAATGAAAAACGCAGGCAGGATCAGCATTCCAACCCTTGTTTTCGAAGCAGAGAAAGACAGTATGGTGGACAATCAGAGCATCGAACGCTTCGCATCCGGCAACAGTATGTGCACTCTTGTCAGGACGCAGGGAACAAAACACGAAATCATGTCTTCTCCTTCTGCTGTCCTCGTAAAATATTATTCCGAAATTTCGTCGTTTCTCAATTGACGCGCCGTGACTGGCGGCTTATCATACGCGAATATGATAAAAGCAGAGGAAAGACAGTCCGTCATCACAAAAGTCACAGGACTCGGAATAATCACAAACCTCATTCTTGTAGTGTTCAAGATGATAGCAGGCCTTGCATCAGGCTCTGTGTCAATCGTCAACGATGCCGTGAACAACGCTGCCGACTGTGTGAGCAGTGTAGTGACCATGACTTTCTACTCGCTTGGCAAGAAACGTCCGACAAGAAAACATCCTCTCGGCTACGGACGGATGGAATACCTGTCAGCACTCATTGTCTCTTTCCTCGTGATCGTCACAGGTTTCCAGTGCCTCACCTCATCAGTTGATGCAATACGCAATCCCTCAGCCGTGAGTCTTTCAGCTGCAGGTTATGTGATAATAGCGGCATCCATCGCCGCAAAGGTGTTCCTCAGCATACTCAATACGAAACAGGGAAAGAAAATCGATTCGGACTCGCTCATCGCCACCGGAAAGGATGCGCTCAGCGATGTGCTTGTCACCGCCCTGACTCTTGTGTCGGCGCTTTTCAGCCCGCTCACCAGTTTCCCTGTTGACGGTGTTGCCGGTATTATTGTCTCCCTCTTCATACTCTACAGCGGTTTCTCATCCGTGCAGGAAACTGTCTCATCAATAATGGGAGAAAGGCCGAGCGAGGAGACAGTGAAGAAAATAAGATCCATCATTGAAAAGCATCCGCCGCTCAAAGGCGGCTATGACATAATGCTGCACAATTACGGTCCGGAGAGGACACTGGGTACATGCAATGTCGAAGTTCCGATAGATACCCATGCCGAAGACATATTCGATGCCATGACCGACACAACGAAAGACATCATGGACCAGCTCGGCATATATATGACATTCGGAATGTATGCGGTCAATGACTACCGTGCCGATGTCAGGGAAATGAAGGAGAAAGTACTTGAGATCATGAAGACCACAAGTCATCATGTGCTTTCCCTGCATGCGTTCCACGTACACTTCGACACCCATATGGTCCACTTTGATGTGGTTGTGGATTTCAACGTCAAGAATTCAGTCAACCTCAAGAACAAACTGACAAAGGCGCTGAAGCTGTACTATCCGGATTACTCCTTTGAATTCACGATTGATCCGGAATACGGTTAATCATCATTTTCATCAAATCCTTTAATGGTTAACCTTCCATTATATTTTCATTTGAATATTGGCCCTTTTCATGCTATAGTGTTTGCATGCAGAAAGGCGGAGAAATAAAGGACAGAGTGAAATTCAGGGTTAAGGACAGGCCGTATGTCCTGCCCATTCTCCTGCTTGTTTTCATCCTCACCTTTTTCATCTCTTTCGCTCTGGGCCGTTACCCGGTGGATCCAATCACACTCGTGAAAATTCTTCTCTCACGCATTCTTCCGCTGGAGGAGACATGGTCCGCCCAGGCAGAGACAGTCGTATTCAACATAAGGCTGCCGAGAGTGCTCATAGGGGCATTCATAGGAGCGGGACTGTCGCTTTCCGGACTTGTGTATCAGGGAATATTCCAGAACCCGATGGTATCGCCGGACGTGCTGGGCAGCACCTCAGGCGCCGCTGCAGGCAGCGCGCTTGGCATCCTGGCCGGCATGGGCTATTTCTCAATATCGGCAATGAGCTTCCTGGGAGGAATAACAGCAGTGCTCATTGTCCTCATGATAGCACGGCGTGTACCGGGACAGCCTGTGCTCGGACTTGTCCTTTCAGGAATAATGATCTCGTCCCTCTTCAATTCACTTCTGAGCTTCATAAAGCTCGTTGCGGATACGGATGATGTTCTGCCCCAGATAACATACTACATCATAGGCTCACTCAGTTCGACGAGAAACAGCGACCTTGCCGCATGTGCTCTTCTCATAACAGTCCCGGCAATAGTCCTGTACCTCATACGCTGGAACCTCAACGTGATGACACTCGAGGAGGAAGAGGCAGTGAGCCTCGGCGTGAACACTAAAGCCATACGTTTCACAGCAGTCGTATGCGCGACCCTCATGACAGCCGTATCAACGGCAGCAGCCGGCATGATCGGATGGATAGGTCTCGTGATCCCTCATCTTGTCCGCATGAGCATCGGCTGTGATTACAGAAAGACAATTCCCGCAACGATTCTTATGGGATCATCGTTCCTCATGCTTGTCGATACCGTCTCAAGGAACCTGACCACAAGCGAGATACCGATAGGAATACTCACAAGCTTCATAGGAGCGCCTTTCTTCCTCTATCTCATCATAAGGGAGGGAAAGAAAACATGAAGCTTGAAATAAGGGATCTCACATTCAGCTATGACGGGAAAAAGAATGTTCTCGACGGTATCTCAACCTCGTTTGAAAGCGGAGAGTTCACAATAGTTCTCGGCCGCAACGGTGCCGGCAAGACCACCCTCTTCAAGAATCTGCTGGGCCTGCTGAAACCGCAGAAAGGAGAAGTGATATGTGACGGTATTCCCTTCTCAGGCATGAGCGTCAGGGAAAAGGCAAGAAAGATCGCATATATCCCACAGGAAAGCAATCCTGCCTTTTCCTACAGCGTGCTCACAAGCGTTCTCATGGGTACGACCAGTATGATCTCAAGCCTTTCTTCCCCGAAGGAGAAGGAAATCAGGAAGGCATATGAGGCACTTGAGAAATTCCATATAGCGGACCTTGCCGGGCGTAAGACAGACACGCTCTCAGGAGGAGAGAGACAGCTTGTTCTCTGTGCCCGGGCTGTTGCTCAGGAAGCCGGCATCCTCCTCTTTGACGAGCCGACTTCAAATCTTGACTGGGCGAACCAGATCAAGACACTTGGAAACATCAGGGCACTGACCAGGGACGGCTATACGGCAATCGTGTCGACCCACAATCTTGAGCAGGCGCTTAATTTCGCTTCCCGCATCATCCTTATAAAAGACGGAAAGCTCTGTTATGATGCATCCCCTGCTGAACTTGCCAGCTCCTGTCTTCTCTCTTCCTTCTATGACATTGACATATCGGTTGAAGAATACAAAGGACATTACATCTGCATCCCGAAGGAGAGTGAATGATGGGATGGTGGAATAAGAGAAAAGCCGGTATGTATCTCAGGGCCGCATCAATGAACTGCTTTCACTCATCTCTCGCATCGCTCATACAGCCTTATCTTAAAAAGGAAATGAGCATTGCCGAACTCGGATGCGGACTTGGTACTCTGACGCATGAGTTTTCATCAAGGGGTTTTGACATCACGGGGTATGACATTGACGGTACTGCACTTGAGACGGCAGCACGGCTGTATCCTTATGATGTCTTCATCAAGGCGGACTGCTATGAGCTGTCCAGCGTTGCAGATACAGCGATGTGTGTGTTTTTCGGCCGCATAACAATTGAAGACAACTATGAAAAGCTAATGAACACCTGCAGGAAAAGACTGATATATGTAAGCAGTGAACATGCGGATTACGCAGAGACAACGTATGGGGAAACCGATGGGATTGCATCATTTCTGGACTCCCAGAAAGCATCTTTCACTGTCATGAAGGAGCACCTGCATTTTGACCAGTACCTGAAAGATGAGGAAGAACTTCAGATATTCATAGAGGAAAACTACACGAAAAGAGGAAGACCATTCAGCAGGAAAGTCGTCACAGTCCCGGGGCAGTACCCCATAAAGGTTATAAACGACAAGGCCTTCGGGCTGTTCGTGATAGAAAAGGAGGAAAAAACATGAAAAAAACACTTACAGTGCTATTGATTCTATTCACTTCCCTTATGTACCTCAGTGCGCATGGAAACACCGAGAATACCACTGCTGCCAGCGAAAGGCAGATGGTGAGTTTCACAGATGATCTTGGTCGTGTTGTGGACGTCCCTTCTGATATAAGCTCAGTCACACCGAGCGGCTCGATGGCACAGGTCATACTCCTTACATTCGACCAGTCAAAGATCAGCGGACTGACAACAGCGATGAGCGATGAGGAAAGAGCTTACTACCCTGATCTCCGTGAAGACATTCCAGTCCTCGGGACTTTCTACGGAAAGAAGGCGAACCTCAACAAGGAAGCTCTGATCGTCGTCAATCCCGACGTTGTCATCGATATCGGAGAGATAAAAGGATCAGTCGATGAGATGATCTCAGATCTTGATGTCCTGCAGGAACAGATAGGAATCCCGGTGGTGTTCATTGAATCATATCTTGCTGACAGTGCCCACACTTACACAAGACTGGGCGAACTGCTGGGTGATGAGGAGAGAGGAAATGAGCTGGCATCATACGCCGAAGAGGCAGTTGCCTTTGCTGAAGATACAAAAAAAGCTCTCGGCGGTACAGTCACGTTCTACTATTCTTCATCTGTTGACGGGCTCGAGGCGATTCCTTCCGGCAACTTCCACGGTGAAGTGCTTGAAGCTGTGGGAGGTGTGAATGTGGTCCCCTCTACATTCTCATCCGGCGGCAATGCCATAAGTCTTGAGCAGCTTTTCCTCTGGAATCCTGATGTGATCATCCTGTCAGACGAGAATGCATTCAGGACAGTCACGGCAGAGGATTCTTCATGGCAGAGCCTTGATGCCGTAAAGAACGGCAGGGTATATCTTGTACCTGCAGTGATAAACAACTGGATCGACTCCCCTCCTTCAATCAACCGTCTTATCGGGATATGGTGGGCAGCCGGTGTTTTCTACGGCAGTCAGACCGGTGTAGATGTCAGGGCTGAAGCTGAGCGGTTCTACTCTCTCTTCTACGGGTATGACATCAGTGAAGATGAACTTGCGGAATACGGAATCTGAAAAACCGATTCCCAGCTTTTACATTCTCAGACATACCCCTACCGGCAGGTTTAATCTGAAAACGGACAGACAGGACAGGATCATGATATATCCTGCCCTGTCCGTATTCCAGACTGATATCTTCTAGCAAAGCCCGTCTGCTATTTCCCTGACGTTATCAAGTGACAGCCCTGCGACTTCAGCGATCTCTTCTGTACTCAGTATCTTCTGAATAAGCAGATTCCTTGCAATTTCAGATGATCGTTCAAGTTTGCCTTGTACGATACCTTTTGCAATACCTTCCTCTTCCACTTCTTTCCATATTGAACTCATTTTTCATTTCTCCTTTCTTACTGTTCTAATATGTAGCGACTGCTTCTTTCAATTCATTACAACAATAGCAAGGAACCATAATGGCAAGCAGGAGAAAAATTTCAACTTGCTTACCATCATATGATAAAAGATGAATCACATGTTTGAAGTGTTCATAAATGAATAAAGTGACTTTTCTCTTTTGCTGAAACAATCTCTTTCAGCACATCTTCATCTGAGATTTTATTTTGCCGATTTCCTCAAGGGAGAGATCGGTCACTTCAGCTATTTCCGCTTCACTCATTTTGTTTTTCACAAGCAGATTCCTTGCGACTTCAGATGATCTTTCAGATTTTCCTTTCGCAATACCTTCATCTTCCACTTCTTTCCATATCGAGCTCATTTTCCTTTCTCCTGTCTCACTGTTCTTATATGCGGCCACCGC